>CAMVKK010000059.1 GCA_947168075.1 uncultured Alphaproteobacteria bacterium | reverse complement strand
GCGTATTCCATCAAGGTTTCTCGTGTCTTAATGTACTCTGGATACTGCTGTGTATATGTCGGAACCGGCACCGGTTGCCGAACCAGCAGCACAACCTGCGGAAACTGCACCTGTTGTAACAACCGGTGCTTACAGTGTCCAGGTTGCGGCGTTCTATTCCGAGGACAGTGCTAATGCATTGGCGGCGCGTATGCGTGCATATGGCGATGCAACCGTCGTCCACGAAGGCGATATGTACAAGGTTCGTATCGAAAACCTGGATGCGACAAAGGCACGTGCGGTCATTGATGCCTTGCGTTCAAGCGAAGGTATGGCGCCAGGTCTGTTAAAGAACGGTCGCTGGATTAATGCGGACAGCATTTAATCGCGCGTAACACTTACATTCAAATTAAACGCCTCGTTTGGGGCGTTTTTTATTGCCATTGCAATATAAAATATATGTTGTATTATTAGCACTATGAAACAATTATCAGATGACGATATTTTGAAAATGGTTGGGGTTGAATACGCCCCAGATGATAACGCCACAAAACGTACGGTTCGTGCGCAACTGAAATTATCCACCCGTATTCCCGCATCCACGCGCCCAGCCCCCGAACATATTACAATTGATTTACATAATAAAACCGTCGAAGAAGCATGGGGCGATATTATGTCTGCGGCTAAATCCGGCGCAAAATCTGCAAATATCATTACGGGCGCCAGTGGTGTGTTACACCAATTATTTCCACAATGGGCGAATGAAAGCATTTTAACACCGTACATTATTGAATTTCACGCGATAAATAACGGTTCGTTTTTTGTGCGATTTCATCATAAAAAGTGATGACATTATTCACGAATTGTTTAATAATACCCTACGGAAGGTTTATATATGCCAAAAATAAAAACAGTTTATGACCATATTCGTCAGAATAATATTAAAACGGCGTTGCTGGTTGCGCTGTTTCCGCTGATATTTATCGCACTGGTATTTCTGTTTACCTGGTGCGTGGTACCATTAAACGATGCAATTAACACTACGATATCTGTCGCAATTCCGACATTTATCGCCTGTTTAATATGGATGGTAATTTCGTGGGCATTTGGCGATTCTATGATGCTGTCCGCCGTGGGCGCGCATGAAATTCACGATACAGACCCACAATATCGCGAAGTATTCAGAAGTGTTGAAAATGTCGCCATTGCCGCTGGATTGCCGTGCCCGCGTGTCTATATTATTGACGACGATTCTCTGAATGCGTTTGCCACCGGTCGCAGCCCACGCGATGCATCGGTTGCGTTGACACGCGGTATTATCAAAAAATTGGACAAATTGGAACTAGAAGGGGTAATTGCCCACGAATGTGCGCACATTGGCAATCGGGATATACGGCTGGATATGCTGATTATAACTGGAATTGGCGTAACCGCTTTTGCCGCCGATTTGATTTATCGTGTTGCATTTTATGGTGGCGGACATCGTGATAATGACGACAACAAATCAGGGGCAGTGTTGCTGATGGTATGGTTGGCATTTATGGTATTTAATACAATTATAACACCAATTTTGCGATTGGCTGTGTCGCGCAATCGTGAATATGCCGCCGATGCAACCGGCGCGCACATTACGCGTAATCCAATGGGTTTGGCAAACGCATTACGCAAAATAAGCGGGGCATCCCGCACAAAAAGCCTGGACAGTATGAAATCTATGGCTTTTGCGTGCATTGCCGAACCCGGCGCGCGTGGATTTATGGGCGATGTATTTTCCACGCATCCATCAACCGAAAAGCGCATTGCGCGCCTGGAATCAATGGTGTAAAAAATGAAAAAGTATTTAATCTTTGCAATATTGGCTTTTTGCGCGATTGCGCCCGCAACCGCATTAACGCCATACCTGTCTGCGGGGGTCACATCCGGATTCCAGAACAATGGCAAACACGCATCTACATCGTACAGCAGCCTTTGGACAATTACCGGTGGCGTTCAATATGCTTTGACGAACAATATTTCAATGCTTAATGGTGCTGAATACGCGACATCCAATTACACATTTAAAAACAGTGCCGGTGGCATAGATTACGAATATGATACCAAGGTTCAAATGTATATGGCAAACGCCGTTGCACAATTTAATCCAACCGGATTTCGATCGGGAATCTATGTAGGTATAAGCGCGGGCATCACCAATTATACAACAGAATTGAAACGCCCCTTTTCTGAACCGGCAACGGAACACAGCGCATTTACATACGGTGCATCTGCGGGGTTAAGTTTGAACTTGATTGGTGGTTTATATGGCGATATAGGGGTTCGATATATCACCAATGCTGATGCACGCAACGATGGAAACTTTATTACCACCGCGAATTTGCACATGGGATTTTAATAATTTTCCTTGCAATCACGATATTTTGATATAGAATATATGACCGTTGCGCCCATGGCTCAATTGGATAGAGCATTTGACTACGGATCAAAAGGTTGAGGGTTCGAATCCTTCTGGGCGCGCCAGAATTTCAAAAACCACCCGCTTGGGTGGTTTTTTATTTATATTTCGTTTTTTGTCTTGTCTATAATCTCTTTTATTCGTGACATTGTTC
>CAMVKK010000058.1 GCA_947168075.1 uncultured Alphaproteobacteria bacterium | reverse complement strand
CTTTTTACGTCGTTTGGAATATACAACCGCATAACAAGTTTGTCCGCCTGTTGAGAAGTGCGTTGCTTTCGAATAAGTGAATGTTCGGGGAAATAGTATTCGTCGAAAAATTCTTGGACAGTAATAGAATCACGGATCCTATGTTTTTCGTCATTAGGATTTTCGCCACGGTTTGTTTGCTCGATTACTTCACACATGCGTTTGCGTGCGTTTTTTAGTGAAGTATTGTTGGCATCGCCAATTCTGTGGAACACGGTTTGGTTGCCGACCTTTTTAAGCAAATAATAAATCTTGGTGCTGGAACTGACACGTAGCACAAGATTCTTGACCGCTGTGTCGTAATACACCAGCCGTTTGCCGGGCTGTGAAAATGGCAGCGATGCGATGGCTGCTTCCGTGAAATTAAATCTGCGTTCTATTGTTGCAGGCATTGAGATTCTCCTTCTTTTACTGGCTAACCAATCTGGCTAACCTGACCGTGTGCTGGCTAACCTATGGCTAACTTTTTTGATAAATCTCCCGCCTACTGTGTAAAGCACTTTACAACAATAAATCGCGAAATCTAGCCAAAAAATAAAGTTTTATAAAATCCGTGAAAGTCGCAGAAAACAGCGAGTTTTTAAATTCGGAGGGCAACGCTCTATCCAGTTGAGCCACGGGTGCAAATCCCCAGTATTATATGATTTTGTGGTGAAAATGCAAGTGGCTTATGCCGTTGACAATGATGCCAGCATGAATTCGTCCAGGTCGCCATCCAATACTGCCGCGGAATCTGTCTTTTCAACACCGGTGCGAACATCTTTGACCAACTGATACGGGTACAGGACATAATTTCTTATCTGGCTGCCCCATTCAATTTTCTTTTGTGCGGCCTTGGCAGCATTTTCTTCTTCTTCGCGTTTTTTCAATTCCAATTCATAAAGTCGTGAACGCAACATTTTCATTGCCATGTCTTTGTTTTGAAATTGGCTGCGTTCGTTTTGGCACGTGACAACAACGCCCGTCGGAATATGCGTAATGCGAACCGCGCTGTCGGTTTTGTTAACATGCTGACCACCGGCACCGGATGACCGATATGTATCAATCCGCAAATCTTTTTCGTTTATTTCAATTTCAATACTGTCGTCGATATCGGGCCACACGTCAACAGATGCGAAACTGGTTTGGCGTTTGCCGTTGGCATTAAAAGGCGAAATTCGTACCAAACGATGAACCCCAATTTCATTTTTCAGCCATCCGTATGCACGCAACCCCGATATGCGATATGTAACATTTTTAATTCCAGCGGTGTCACCGACGTGTTCTTCGACTGTTTCAACGGCGAACCCATGGCGTTCCGCCCAACGCGTGTACATGCGTGACAACATTTGCGCCCAATCTTGGGCCTCGGTTCCGCCGGCACCCGCCTGGATAAACAAAAACGCACCATTGTTGTCAGCCGGGCCAGAAAAAAGTGTTACTAATTTTGCACGGTGTGCCGTATTTCCCAATTTTTCAATTGCGGAAATAACATCTGCGTCATCTGGTGCAATTGCGTAAAGTTCATGCAGGTTTTTATATTCAGATTCCAATTCGCGTAATTCAGATAATGATTTTTCCAATGCTGATTTTTTTTGTAATACGGCGCGGGCGTTATCTGGGTCGTTCCAAAGGTTCGCGTCATTTGTTGTTTCGGTTAATTTCGCAATTTCTGATTCCAATTTTGCCGGGTCAAAGAAACCCCCTTAACGATGCGATATCGTTTTCAATTTGCGATAAAAGTTCGTTCGGCATAATCATACGGAAAAGGGTACCAATTTATTTGCCTAAATCAACTGTTTTTGAAATCTGTATTTGCGTTTGGTGTTTTTATATGATAAAATTACGCGTAAAGAGAGGGGATTTTTCCATGAAAAGTATGCTTGCTTTGTTTGCGGTGTTTGGTTTGGTGTCGGTTGATGCGGTTGCGCTGTCTGTGGGTACGGCGGAAACTGCGCGTGGTATTTATGCGCCCACACCGGTTACAACCGGCGCGCGCGGGAACCAGGGGCTGGCCAATGCATACAGGGAAAACCAACGAACAACTTATTTTATGGTAACACAACCCGATGTGGATTCTGCGTGCCGCAACAAGATTTATAATTGCTTGGCGGACTATTGTGGTGATGTAACGATTGTGCCGGGGCAAACCACCGGGCGGTGCCAATACGCAACGGAAAGCGAATTGTATAATTATGCGATGTTGTGTTTACAGAAAGATACATCGGTGTTATTGCCGCAATACAATGTTAATACCAAGGGGGCGGTTAATGGTATGAACACCGCGGCGCGCCTTTGCCCGTCGTATGTACAACAGGAAGTTATGTCATACCTTTCTATGGCGAATATGGCGGAACAGTTATCTAAATCGCACTCGAATCTGTGCCTGCAACGGCGCCAGGAACTTGAAGCGGCAATGTCTTGCCATTCGGTTGCGCTGGCATACGGTAATGAAACATCCAGTATGTTAACCACACAATTAACGGATTATTGTGGTGCCGGTGTCCCGGGGGGCAGTGCGGAAATGGTAACCCGGTTCGCCAATGCCGGTAATGTTGGTGCAAATATTTGGGGCTGGGCGGAAAAAATCGTTAGTCTGGATTTGAATAAACAAGGTGCTGATTGGCAGGCGGCGGTTGATGCGGTCTTGGCGGGGTATACAAATCGTATGAACCTGGC
>CAMVKK010000057.1 GCA_947168075.1 uncultured Alphaproteobacteria bacterium | reverse complement strand
GGCATCGGCCATCATTTTTGGTGCATTCGAACGAACGTATGCGCGAACAACTTTATTCTTTTCAGCCTGTTGCTGTTCCTGCATGCTGTTTGCCATTTCCTGCAAAATCATAGGATTAACCGAAGTCAGGTAATATGGAACATACAGACGTGTTACACAACCAGCAATCAAAATAATCGCCAGTAACTTGATTGATTTTTTGCAAATCATATACCCCATTGTTTGCTTTTTAGCATCACCCTTGACCAACATACCGCCGAACAAGAACAACGCAATCGCCAACAACAAGATTAATATTGTCCAAGTCATATTTTTCTCCTTTTATTGTTGAACAGCCATACCATAGCAAAACAAAAAAAAATCGCAAGGATAAATATTTGAATTTTTATTTTTTTTCCATACGCGATGAATAGATTCGCGCCGGTGGCACATTGACCCCCATTTGCCCACATACCGCCGAAATAAATTGTAATGTAACATCCAGATTTACGGGCAACTTATACAACTTACTTATATATGGCGCTGCACAATTATCACAAACCGCGCGCCCTGTTTTTGGTGATAAGTAATTCAAATTTTCCACGCACCCACACCCAGAACAATGCGACAAATCCAGTGCGAATCCTAATTCGCGCAACAACCCGATTTCCCAATTTAAATATATACTTTCCGAATCGCCGTCAACTAAATTCTGCAACATATTAATTGTCGAATTGTAAAGGTTTGTATATGCCTCTCTTTCCGGCAAAAGCATCGCAATCAGTGCAAATGCCGCATTCATAAACGAAAGTTTTTTGGCATCTATCATTAACGGCGCACCAATATTTTTCGCTGGTTCCCAATGAAACGCCCCCAACTGTGTATCCAGTCGCGCATTCCACGCGGCAAAGCCAACCTGACCCACCAGCGGGCGATTTTTTTTCGCGACAACCGCGCCACGCATACCATATTCGCGCGTAAAAATATGTGCCAACGAATCGCGTTCGTTCAATGGTCGCAAAACGATTAAAATGCCATCAGATTCCAATTTCATTATGGTTGGCATTATACTTAATTTATAATTTGCACGCGACAAAAAAATCCCGCGATAAACGCGGGACTTTTAACAACCAAACAAAACTATTATTCAGCCTTGGCTTCTTCGGCTTTTTCTTCTGCCGGTTTTTCTTCAGCTTTCTTTTCATCGGCTGGTTTTTCTTCGGCGGCTGATTCTTCTTCGACTTTCTTGGTACCGAAAGTCAAAACCTTGCCTGCAACCAACGCATCGATTTCATCCTGGGTCTGGGCAACATATACCTTGACCGGAACGATTACATCTGGGTGCAATGCGATTTTTGTATCGAACGCACCAATCGATTTAATTGGCGAACCCAACAGAACCTGGGCTGATGTAACGGTAACATTTGCGATTTCTTTCAATGCACGTGCGATATCGCGCGAAGACACCGAACCATACAGTTGACCTGTATCACCCGCCTGGCGAATCATATGCAGTTTTGCATTCTTGACCGCGTCAACGTGTGATTCAGCCTCTTTCTTGGCTGCGGTTTCGCGTGCAACCAATTCAGCCTTTTTCGCTTCGAACAACGCGACATTTTCACGTGTCCAGCGCATAGCCTTGCCATTTGGCAAAAGGAAATTACGCGCAAACCCAGTCTTTACTTCGACTGCGTCACCAATATTACCCAATTTAGTAATTTTTTCTGTTAAAATAACTTTCATTTTAATCTGTCCTTTGTTTCAAGTTAGGGATTAACCCAAATTATTACGAACGAACGGCATCAACCCCAAATGACGCGCACGTTTAATGGCGGTTGCCAACGCACGTTGATCTTTCTGGGAAACACCACTTATGCGGGATGGCACAATTTTACCACGTTCTGTGATATAGTGTGACAACATCTTGACATCTTTGTAATCAATAACCTTGCCCTTTAACGGGTTAGATTTTTTACGATAAATTGCTGCACGAACTGCCATTATTCACCCTCTTCGTTATTCTTTTTCATCATGACGGATGGGCCTTTGGCCAATTCGTCGACACGAACGTTCAAGAAACGGATAATATCTTCATCAATCCGGCAACGACGTTCCAATTCTGTAACCTGGGTACCCGGCAATTCAATGTTAAACATAACATAGTGAGCCTTGCGATTTTTACGAATTATGTATGCCAAATTCTTTAATCCCCAGAACTCTGTGGATTTGACATCGCCACCCAATTCTTTGATTGTTTCTGTGTATTTTTCCGCTTTTTCTTTGACCTGCGGTTCGGTCAAGTCCTGGCGAAAGACCAAGACGCTTTCATAATAAGCCATTTTATTTCCTTTGGTTTATATCAGCCGGCGACCCCATGTCGTCAGCAGGAACTTTGTCCATTATGCCGATTTTTTTAACAAAATCAAGTTTTTTCGTGTTGACTTGCTTTTCATTTTTTTACTATGATTTTGTCATAAGAGGGATTGAATGATAAGTCCATTTACCAGAAGTCTTAATCGTATGGCGCTGTTCGTGGCGTTTGTAATCGCGGGGATCGTGCTGTTTTTCGACCCGTTCATGCAGATTGCATCGGCAAATGTAGTTCTGAACGGCATTATTATCGGCACGACTGTTTTCGGAATCGGACTGTGTTTTGTCCAGATTTTTCGATTACTGCCGGAACACCGGTGGCTGTATAAATATATTGATGGTGAACGCCGCATTCCCCTGCCCCCGCGCGTCTTGCGCCCGGCGGCGCTGATGTTC
>CAMVKK010000056.1 GCA_947168075.1 uncultured Alphaproteobacteria bacterium | reverse complement strand
GCAGCACCGATTTCCCCGCGTTATACGCCCGCAGTGCGGAATCAAAATACACCTGGGTCTTGCCCGAACCCGTGATTCCATCCAGCAAAAAAACCGAAAAACCACCACGCGCAATTGCATCACCAATTTTTGCCGCGGCATCACCCTGTTCGGCATTAAGTTGCACCGTTCCCATATCACGATATTGATATAAAAACCGATTTTCGTTTTCCACCGCACGCGATGCCACAGGGCGCAGTGTTTCATTTTTTATCATCGTTTTTACGACCGCCGGCGACACATGCGCAATATTCACAATATCATTTACCGACATTGGGTCGTTATCATTTGATGCGAATGCATCTGCGACCGATTGCCGCGCCGCGGTCATTTTTATCTTCGCATCAAAGTCAAAATCATAAAGTTGTTCCACCTTTGGGGGCGAAAACGCGTCTGGAATATTTATAATAAGTTTCAAAACCGCACCCGGTGTCATCAACGTCCAATCAGACATCCGTTTTATCCACTGCAAATCGGTGACAGGTAATTGCGCATCCAACACGCGTACAACACTTTTGATTTTATCCGCCGGCAACCCGGAATCACCAATACCCCACACAACACCAATATATGGCCGATTCATAACACGGCATTCCACAAATGAACCAATATCCGCCGGCGCATTAAGGCGATAGTCGTATCCAGTATTCACGACATTTGGTAATAAAATTTTAACAATATCACCGGATTTGAACATACATGTAAAATACCCGGTTTTTTTATGAATTTCAACACATTAAAAATTATATTTTTGTGATTACTTCGTCCGCGTTGAATTGTGTCCGAAACCAAGTACGCTGACGTTTAGCATACTGATTCGTTTTGGTAATCCAATTTTGAATCGCGTCATCCATTGAAATCTCACCGCGCAGATATTTGCATAATTGCGATGCACCGATTGCCCGCGACTCGTCCCAGCCGGCATCGATTACAGCGCGCGCTTCGTCAACCGCACCACCCGACAGCATTTTTGGTATTCGCGCCGCGATGCGTGCGCGCAACACGTCCGCCGGCGGATTGATAAGGATACGATGCGCACCCGGCACAACGGCACCCACGCGCGCCTGTGATTGATATTCAGTTATGTGTTTGCCTGTTTGTAAAAACACTTCCAGCGCACGCGCCACGCGTTGCGGATCGGTCGCGGTAAAATCGGACGGCAACATTTTTCGCGCCGCGTCAATGTCGCGCGCCACCATTTCGCGCGCTTTGCTACGCACATCATCATCAATATCAGGCATTGGTGAAATACCGTTGATTAAAGCATTGATATAGTATCCTGTTCCACCGACAAAAATCGGAATCCGCCCCGTGGAACGCGCCGCATCATATTCCGCCCGCGCCAGGGTCAGATATTCTGCCACACTAATCTGTTCGGTCAACGGCAAAATAGAAAACAGCCGATACGGCACACCGTCAATTTCGTCCGCAATTTCGCGACCTGCAAATGGCGATGCAGATATATTTTCAATTCCGCGGTAAATCTGGACACTGTCGGCGTTTATGATAACCCCGCCGATTTTGCGCGCCAATTCATGGGCAAAAGACGATTTGCCCGATGCTGTTGGTCCGGTAATAATGTATGCTTCATAATTCATGTTGACAATATTATAAAATGTCCCGGGACAATTTTCAATTGTATTATATCAAAATATGGTGTTACTATATCCATGTATAACTGTAACAAAAAACGAAAGGAAGAATTATGTCTAAATTAAGAGTTGCAATAAACGGATTTGGTCGTATTGGTCGTTTGGTTCTGCGTGCGGCGTTGGTGTCCAATCGCGATGACATTGAATTCGTTGCGGTAAATGATTTGGCGCCGGCGGCAGAAAACGCCTATTTATTAGAATATGATTCTGTGCACGGAAAATTACCAATGGAAGTTAAACTGGACGGCGAATACATCATCGTCGGCAAACAAAAGATTAAATGTATTTCCGAACGCGACCCATCAAAATTACCGTGGAAAGATTTAAAAATTGATGTTGTTATGGAATGCACCGGGCTATTCACGGCGGCGGACAAGGCGCGTGTGCATCTTGATTGCGGTGCAAAGCGCGTTTTGGTTTCGGCACCATCGGCGGGCGCGGATAAAACAATCGTATTCGGCGTAAACCAGGATACACTAACTCCGGACGATTTAATCGTTTCAAACGCGTCATGTACAACGAATTGCCTGGCACCGGTTGCAAAAGTCTTGGATGAAAAGTTCGGCATTGTATCGGCATGGATGACGACCGTTCACGCATACACCGGCGACCAACAATTATTGGATAAAAACCACAAAGATTTCCGCCGTGCGCGCGCCGCGGCATTGTCTATGATTCCGACATCCACCGGCGCGGCCAAGGCAATTGGACTGGTTCTGCCGAACTTGGCGGGGAAAATGGACGGTATGGCAATTCGCGTTCCAACACCGGATGTTTCGGTTGTTGAACTGGTCGCGAATTTAGAAAAGTCCGCCACCGTTGATGCCGTTAACGATGCGATGCGTGCGGCACAATCGGAAATATTCGGATACAATGACAAGCCGCTGGTTTCCATTGACTTTACCAACGATGCGCACAGTTCCATTTTTGACGCGGCACAAACCAAGGTTTTGGCGGACAAATTGGTTCATGTAACCGCGTGGTATGATAACGAATGGGGTTTTTCAAATCGTATGTGCGACACTGCTGTTGCGATTGGGAAACTTATCAAATAATACAAAATCCCGCATGCGCGGGATTTTTTAGTTTCCCATAAAAAAATACTTGCAATTCCCCATTTGTCGGTATAAGATATGTGGGCTTTGCGGGGTGTTAGCTCAGCTGGTTTAGAGCGTCTGCCTGTCACGCAGAAGGTCGAGGG
>CAMVKK010000055.1 GCA_947168075.1 uncultured Alphaproteobacteria bacterium | reverse complement strand
AATCGGCTTTTCATCCACAGGCTTTTCAGCGGGTTTTGGTTCCGGTTTTTGTGATTCCGAAGGTTTTTCGTTCGGCTTTGTTTCATCGGGCGGGTTAGTATTATACAACTTTGTTTCGTCCCCGGATACAGTGACAGAATTCAAATCAATTTCCATAATCTGAATCCGATCGGGCGCGACCAACATCGTGCGATCCATCAATATAGCAAACGAAGTAACCGCAATCGCAACAAAAATCAGGTGCCCCACCAATGACACCAAAATATTTTCCAACGAAAATGTTTTGTCAGAGTTCATTTTTCGGCTTTTGTGCGCAGTCCGACACGTTGGAAACCAGAATCCTTTAATTTACCCATAACGACCATAACCGCGCCATAGTCCGCGTGCTTGTCGCCATTAATCATAATGGACAATTGCGGGTTTTCACCACGCATCGCAATCGCTTTCTTTACAACATCGTCAACGTCCAACTGCATTTCGTTCAGGTAATATTGACCATTGGCATCGATACTTATTTGAATTGCATGGTCGTTCCCAGTCAGGGCAGAATTGCCACCGTTGGGCAAATCCAAATCTATGCCGTTTGTCATCATTGGTGTTGTAACCATAAACACCGCCAACAACACAGTCATAACATCAATCATTGGTGTTAATTGTATAAGCGCATCTGAATCGCGTCTGTGTCTGAACCTTACCATGATTATTTTCCACCCAATTTTTCATAAAGTTCATCGGATTTTTTCGTAAATATCTGATACGCAATAGCGGCGGGTATTGCGGCAACCAGTCCCAGTGCAGTCGTTCCCAGCGCGATTGCCAACCCAGGGGCGATGACACCAATGCTGACCGACTGATTAATACCAATCGATGCAAATGAATCCATAACACCCCATACGGTTCCAAACAAACCAATGAACGGCGACACACCCGCAACCATCGCCAAAAACCACAAATTCTTATCAAACGGGGCAATTATTTTGTCCGGATTGCCGGTCGGCTTGTTACGCCGCACAGAATGGAAAAGACGTATCTTTTCAACAATAACCGCCCACGATAATATGCTGAATATAACCAAAATGATTGATGCAATCGCCGTTACGACATCGGTCGTAAAAAGCGACCATAATGAAAAATTATTCATTTTATCCTTCCTTTGTTGAATCCAAATGTGCCAATAACGCATCCGGAATACGCTTTGCGCGCATATCCGCACCGATATATGCCACTGTGATATCCATTATAGCACAAATTGTGCCATCATGCACGAACTTTTGTTGCAAATCCATTGATGCCGCGCCAACCTTGGCTATTTCTGTTTCAACAACAATGTCCGCAGCCAACTGCAAAGGATGCATATATTTAATGGATAATTGACGCACCACAAAACCAATGTCGCCCGCCGGCAATTCAATTCCACGCATCATTTCCATACGCGCCCGTTCGGCAATTTCTATGTATCGACCGTGATACACAATTCCACCGGCATCCGTGTCAGAATATGCAATCGAAAAAGGAAATTTAAATGTTTTCATTATTTAATCCTTTGTTACAAATTGTGTATAATCTATGTTTAACTCTTGTTTTAACCGTGCGGCAACACGTTCGCGTATTTCATTAAAGACCTTGCGTAATATTGGTTCATAATCAAACTGTTCTGCGAACGATTCAGAAAACACCGCCCGCCAATAAAAATTATTATTATACTGACCAATATAAGACAAATCTTTTGTACATAAATGCTGGACACAGGTATCCAAGATGTCTAGCAACTTTACCAATTTTGATTCCGGGGATTGACGCAATTCATATTCATCAAAACGCGCGGCGATGTCCGCGTCCTGTAACAATTCGTTAATTGTGTTTATGGCGGATTGTTCTTTGATTCGCTTTTGTTCTTTTATCTCAACCGTCTGTTCGTGCAGTGGTATATCGTGTGCGATTGCTTCGGGTAAATCGTGCAATGCGCACAACTTCATAACAGTTTCCATATTTACTGGATTTTTTAAGTACGGTTTTAACGCAATTGCCATCATTATCATATTCCACGAATGCGATGCAACAGTCTGACATTCGCCGTTGGACATCCGGGTTAAACGCGGTTCACATTCCAGACGTTCTGAAATTGTAAAAAAATCTGTTAATTTCTTTGCAATCGTCATTTTTTAAGTCCCAAATGTTCGTAACCACTTTCCGTTACGACACGTCCACGTGGGGTGCGCTGAATAAACCCAAGTTGCATAAGATACGGTTCAATAACATCTTCGATTGTGTCGGCGGGTTCGGACAATGCCGCCGCCAAATTATCAATTCCAACCGGACCACCGGCATAATGTCGCACAATAGTTGTCATATATTCGCGGTCAATTTCATCCAAACCAGATGCGTCAATGTGTAACTGGAAAAGGGCGGTTTTTACGGTATTAACTGTTATGTTTTTTGTGTCCGTTGCCGCCGCAAAATCACGCGCACGTTTCAATAAACGGTTCGCAATACGGGGTGTTCCACGCGAACTTTGCGCCAACATCAATGCCGCATCGTCATCGATTTCTGTCCCCAAAATATTCGCACTGCGTTTAATAATTTTTGCCAAATCGGCGGGCGAATAAAACGAAAGTCGAAGGTCAATTCCGAACCTGTCGCGCAATGGATTCGACAATAACCCGGTACGCGTTGTCGCACCGACCAATGTAAAAGGTGGCAAATCAATTCGAACACTTTTTGCCGATGGACCTTCGCCCAGCATAATGTCCAATTTGAAATCTTCCATTGCGGAATAGAGCACTTCTTCAATAGCGGTCGGCAACCGGTGTATTTCATCGATGAACAATACATCCATTGGTTCCAATGCGGTCAAGATTGCCGCCAAATCCCCTTGCTTGGTCAGCATAGGTGCCGCAGTTGTGCGGAAATTAGTTCCTA
>CAMVKK010000054.1 GCA_947168075.1 uncultured Alphaproteobacteria bacterium | reverse complement strand
ATTAATGAATTAAAGGCAACATCGCCGCAACAACTGTTGAAAATGGCAGAAGATATGGGCATTGAAAACCCATCACAATTAAATGTGCAACAATTGCGCTTTGCGGTTATGCGCGTCTATGCCGCCGATAAAAAAATCGTGTTGATTGGTGATGGCGTTCTGGAACGGATGCAGGATGGCTTTGGTTTTCTGCGCGCGCCGGAATCTAATTACCTGGCGGGGCCGGACGATTTGTATGTGTCGCCGAACCTTATTAAAAAATATGGTTTAAAAACAGGCGATTATATCGAAGGGCAAATTCAGGCACCACAAAACGAATCTGAACGTTATTTCGCGTTGGAAACAATTGAACGCGTAAATGGCGGCGATCCTGAAAAGTTGCGCCATCGTGTGTCTTTTGACGATATGACACCGCTGTATCCGGACGAAATGTTAAAAATGGAAGTTGCCGATGACAAAGATAAAGGGCGCAACCTGTCTGCACGCGTTATCGACCTTATATCTCCGACTGGTAAAGGGCAACGTTCGTTGATTGTTGCACCACCGCGAACCGGTAAAACCGTTATGTTACAGAATATCGCGCATTCAATCGCAACAAACTATCCGGATGTTAAATTAATCGTATTGTTGATTGATGAACGTCCCGAAGAAGTTACCGATATGCAACGCAGTGTTCGTGGCGAAGTTATTTCATCTACATTTGATGAACCCGCTACGCGTCATATCCAGGTTGCTGAAATGGTTATCGAAAAGGCAAAACGACTGGTCGAAGCGGGTCAAGATGTTGTGATTTTGTTGGATTCTATTACGCGTTTGGGCCGCGCGTATAATACCTGTGTCCCGTCCAGTGGCAAGGTTTTAACCGGTGGTGTCGATGCGTATGCTTTACAGCGTCCAAAGCGGTTCTTTGGTGCCGCCCGTAATATCGAAGGTGGTGGTTCGTTAACCATTATCGCAACCGCGTTGGTCGATACTGGTTCCAAAATGGACGAAGTCATTTTCGAAGAATTCAAAGGAACAGGTAACAGCGAAATCATCTTGGACCGCAAATTGTCCGACAAGCGTGTTTACCCGGCAATTGATATTACCAAGTCCGGGACGCGTAAAGAAGATTTGTTGGTCGGTAAAGAAACTTTGTCAAAGATGTATGTCTTGCGCCGCATTATCAATCCGATGGGAACATTGGAAGCAATGGAATTCTTGCTGGATAAACTGCGTTTGACCAAGACAAATGATGATTTCTTTAACTCTATGAATCAATAAACATTTGGTTTTGGTGTGCTGGATATGATATAATGCACGCATAGGGCGCTGATGATGAAATATAAAAAAGTTCTTTGTGGAATCGTTCTGGCGGTTGCAGTTGTTGCCGTGGCGGCAATCGCATTTCATTATATCAATTCGAAAAATAAAGCACAAAATGAATCAAGGGCAACGTTTATCTTAGATACCAATGAGTTGCCATTGACCCAAGATGAACGGATGGTTCGGTATGTGTCTGCGGACGGTACGTTGTCGGATAATCCGGACGAAAGTGTTGGGACTGTGGAAATGTGGCTTGAATAACGGGTGATTTGAAATGTTACGCTTTTATCTTGTGGCACTGGTTGGTGCCACAATTTTTTTATCTTATTTTGTTGGTGCGCATGTCGCAAATATTAAATGCAGTGAACGCGTTGCATCGGCAATTGCCGAACAATTAGCAATCAATAATAATTTGTTGGAGAATACAAATGAAACAGTTTTTCATACCAGCGTTGGCGATATTCGTCACATCTTGCACGAAAAGTACACAATTGCCGAATAATATTTGCGCGCCGGTTGTGTGTCAGAAAATATACGGCCATGAATCAGACTGGCGCGTGATAAGTGATGATTTGGCGCGCAATATTTATCGGCACAATCTTATGTGTGAAAAGATTACTATTCCTGGTACGCGGAAATAACACTTTCCGCGGCATTTTTCAATCGTTGTAACGATGATTCATATGTGGCGCAATCGCTGTTTATCGTTGAACGGTACGCGTCACGCAGGTTCGATGCCATATAGAAACATCCGCGTAAATGCTGGACACAGTATTCGTGTCCGGTTGCAAATGCGTTTTGACCACGGGCGCGACTTTCCATTGATGCCCAATCAATATTTAATAAATCATCAATCTTTGTCCACGAATTGTCGCCCGTATATTTGCCGATTGTTGACATCCAATATTCGTTCATTTCAGCGTCAGACCACGATGCACTGCCGTTCTTTAATTCGATAATTTGTTTAATTAAACTGTCAATCGCGGGCTGATATGTTGCATCAATTTGTGATAATTTCGCACTGCAATAGCATCGATTATATTTTGTGTCTTCGCGCAGACAGTATCTGTTCATACAATCTGTATAATCCGCCAAGCAGCGTGCCGAAGAAATCGTTGGCGTGTCCGCGATATTATTTGCCGCATTTTCGGATGAACGATAAAGGTATGTATTTTTAAGCCGTGATGAATCGCCGGTATCAGTCGTTGACCTGGTTCGCGGTACAACGGTGCGTTGTGCCGTGTTTGCGGTCGGTGTGTTAACCGATGCACGTGCCACAACGCGACGCGTTTGTTGTGTTGATTTATTTGTCGTAACCGTTTTTGGGGTGCGTGCCACAACGCGACGTGGTGCCGACAACTGTTCCGTGCGAACAACCGCGTTTATGGGGCTGGTTGATGGCGATGTTGGGTCGGCGGGTTTAAGCGTTGTTCGCATTTGATTATTCAGGTACGGATACATGTAATTGTATGTATAACTGTTGCCTGGATTATTGGGGCGAACTATCTCGTCTGGATTGCCGTTGCGATTTGCCGTTGAAACCCCACGCAGTGTCGCCGCGTATGACGTTGTGCATACCGCAATTATCGCAACAAAGATACAAATCCTTTTCCCCACAGTTTTAATATTAAAACTTTTCCGTGTATTCATACAAGCGGAAAATACAATATATTTTGTACTTGTATTTAGCGTGGGTGTAA
>CAMVKK010000053.1 GCA_947168075.1 uncultured Alphaproteobacteria bacterium | reverse complement strand
TACGGAAAGGACAGGCGGAGCAGCTATTGCTGCCAGTCGATTGGCTCACGCCCTTCTGACCAATACCACGCATAAGGACATCAACCGTTTTCATACCCATTTCGGCAACTTTCTTGCCGACCGAATCGGCAACAACCGTTGCGGCATACGGCGTAGACTTTTTCGCGCCCTTGAAATTATTTGCACCCGCGGTTGCCCATGTTAACACGGCGCCAGACGGATCTGTGATTGTAATACGTGTATTGTTATTTGTCGCAACAACATGTGCAATGCCATGCGATACTTTTTTGATTACTTTTTTCTTAGCTTTTGTAACTGCCATTATTTTTACCTTTTATTTAGATGTCTTCAATTAACTATCGTGTTAATCTCTACCCAAAAATGTTATTTACCCTTGACCGCGGAACCTGCGACCACAACACGTTTACCCTTTCTTGTGCGGGCATTTGTTTGTGTACGCTGACCACGAACCGGCAAACGGTTACGGTGACGAATACCGCGATATGTTTTCAAATCTTGAAGTCTTTTGATATTCATCGCGACTTCGCGGCGAACATCACCTTCGACCTTGAAATTTTCTTCAATGTAATTTGAAATTTTGATAACATCAGCGTCCGTCAAATCCTTCGCGCGCAGACCGTCTTTTAATTTCAACGCTTCACAGATTTTGGCGGCGCGGGCCGGTCCAATACCGTGAATATAGCGCAACGCGATTTCAATGCGTTTTTCTGCTGGAATGTTAACACCTGCTATACGTGCCATTTTTCATTTTCCTTTTTTATTGTCTTTGACGCGAAATCGCGCCGTCCTTTTTCATCCAAAAAACTGCCGTCAGATTTATGGATGTATTTTATTTTGCCGGATTATTTTATATTAAATCCCGCAAAAGTCAAATCTTGTTTTAGTTGCGGAAACGCCCATGTTTAGACGCGTGTCCAACAACCCCTGTATACTGTTTCGCAACCAGATACGATTGAATCTGATTCCATGTATCCAAAATCACACCTGCAACGATTAACACACTGGTTCCACCGATGGTCAGCGGCATGCCCGCATGTGTGTTCAGAATAATTGGGACCACACACACCACAATCAAATAAACAACGCCAATCGCAGTTGTCCGCGACACGACATCATCCAAATATTTGTTTGTTTGTTCACCCGGACGAACACCCGGAATATAACCACCCATGTTTTTCAGGCTGGTACTGGTTTCTTCTGAATTAAATACAACTGCAGTTTGGAAATACGCAAAGAATGCAATCAACACTGTGTACAAAATAATATACGACCATGCCCCATACGTAAAGAATCCCAAAATTTGTTGTACGACTAAATTGTCACTTTGAACAAAACGCTGAATAAATGCCGGCAACATCATAATAGATGCCGCGAACACCGGACCCATAACACCGGACATATTCACCTTGATCGGCAAATAGGACGCATTCGTATTCATAACACCGTTTGCCGAAACCTGACGCGGATACAGAATCTGAATACGGCGCTGTGCCTGTTCAAAGAATGCGATTAACGCAACAATACCAACAACAAATGCAACGGTTAATGCAATCATCGCCGGCGACATCTGACCAACAGACCCCAGGCTGAATAACTTACCAATACCGCTTGGAATCTGGGCGATAATACCCGCGAAAATCAGAAGCGATGCGCCCTGACCTACGCCACGCGCTGTAATCTGTTCCGCCAACCACATAACGAACACGGTTCCACCAACCAGCGCAATAATAGCCGATAATTCAAACGCAAATCCAGGATTCACAACCGCCGCAACGCCATTGACCGGCGCCATAGATTCCAATCCACGAACAACCGCCCAACCCTGGACAATTGCCAAAAACACCGCCAAATAACGTGTGTATTGATTAATTTTGATACGCCCCGATTCGCCTTCTTTGCGCAAATCATTCAAATTTTTGCTGGTTGCGGTTAACAACTGTAAAACAATAGACGCTGAAATGTACGGGAAAATATTCAATGCCAATACCGACATACGCGACAACGAACCACCACTGAACATATCAAACATTCCCATCATGCCGCTGCCTTCGCCACTGAACAGGTGCAAAATAGCAGATGCATTAACCCCCGGTAATGGAATAAACGAACCGATACGATAAACGATTAATGCCCCCAATGTGAACATTATTCGTTTCTGTAAATCGGTCAGATTTCCAAAATATTTTTTTATGAATTTCATTGCGCTAAGATTTTAACCGTTTTTGCGCGTCCGATTTCCCGGACGCGCGTGTGAACAATTATTTGTTTTTAATAGAACCACCGGCTTTTACGATTGCCGCCTCGGCTGCTTTGGACCATTTGTCCGCAACAACATTAACCGCAGATTTAATTTCGCCTTTGGCCAAAACTTTCAATCCATCCATTTTGCGGTTGATAATTTTCGCCGCCAACAACGAATCGATTGTGATTTCTTTTTTGGCATCAATCTTGCCGGCTACGATAAACTTTTCAATATCGCCGATATTGATTGTCGCATATTCTTTGTGGAAAGGATTATTAAAACCAAATTTTGGGAAACGACGCAAAATCGGCATCTGACCACCCTGGAAAGTTGCCTGTTTACGTGAACCTGCACGTGCCTTTTGACCCTTGTTACCACGACCCGCGGTTTTACCATAACCCGACGCCATACCACGACCAACGCGTTTAGTATCTTTGCGTGCGCCAAAATTATCCATTAATGCATTTAATTTCATTTCTTTTTCCTCTTATTCCTATGAACTATATTATAGTCCTTTTTCGCACATGAACAAGTGTTCACATACTCGGTTCTTGTAAATTATTTTTCAACAATTTCAACCAAATGTGCAACTTTGGCAACCATGCCACGCACAGCCGGTGTATCGTTGATTTCGTGTGTTTTGCCAATACGACCCAAACCCAACGCTTTGACAATTTTGCGTTGTGATTCCGGACGATGGATTAAACCGCGAACTTGTTTAACAGTTATAGTAGCCATTTTAATTACCCCCGTCCCTATTATCTCGGAGCTTGAGTTCCCTCTGTCT
>CAMVKK010000052.1 GCA_947168075.1 uncultured Alphaproteobacteria bacterium | reverse complement strand
TCTTTTTATCAGAAACCGCTTCACCAACGCCCATATTCAAAACAATTTTTGTAAGTTTAGGCACGGCCAGCGCATTTTTGTAACCGAATTCTTTGACCAATTCGGGAACAATCTGTTTTTCATAAATTTCACGCAATCTGCTTTGCATTTCTTTTTTCCTTAACGTTTTGTTTCCGTAACAGCGGAAACCGATTTATTGTTTTTTATAATTCTGTCCCAGATTTTTTAGCAACACGGACCTTTTTATCACCAGATACTTTGTATCCGACACGTGTTGCTTTTTTTGTTTTTGGATCAACCATCGCAACATTGGATACGTGGATTGGTGCTTCGCGGTCAACGATATGACCCGGTGTGTCCTGGGTTGGTTTCACATGCCATTTGTGACGGTTAACACCTTCGACTACAACACGTGATTCCGCCGGGCGCGCTTCCAGCACTTTGCCTTTGACGCCCTTGTATTTCCCCGAAATAACTACGACTTCATCGCCTTTCTTGATTTTCATTTTTGCAACCTTTTATTTATTATGGACGCCATTACAGAACTTCTGGTGCCAACGAAACAATTTTCTGGACATCATATTTGCGACGTGTTTCACGCGCGATTGGCCCAAAAATACGTGTTCCAATTGGTTCAAAGTTATTCTTATTAATCAAAACAACCGCGTTATCATCGAAACGGATGATGGAACCGTCCGGACGTTTGATTGGGAATTTAGTACGAACGATAATTGCACGTTGCACTGTTCCCTTTTGCACTTTGCCACGTGGAATTGCTTCCTTGATGGCAACGACGATTTTGTCGCCAACCGTTGCATAGCGGCGATGTGAACCGCCCAAAACCTTGATGCACATAGCTTTACGCGCACCACTGTTATCTGCAACTGTCATAACTGTTTCATTTTGAATCATTTTTTTACCCTTTTCCTGCGCGCGGGGCAATCCCCCACGGCTTTGTTTCTGGGTTCCGACTGGCTTGCGCCCTCAAAGAACCCGTTTAGTTTATGTTTAGTCTATTACCTCGACTTCACCGTCTTTGGAAACACCAACGCGTCCCTTAACGACCCAAGTTTTTGTCTTGGAAATCGGACGATGTTCTTCTATGGCCACGATATCGCCAACTTTGTATTCATTGTTTTCATCGTGTGCTTTGTACTTTTTATTCTGCTTCACGAATTTACCATACAGCGGATGACGGAAACGACGTTCCACTTCGACAACAACAGTTTTGTCGTTTGCTGTACTTTTCACGATTCCTTGCAGTATACGTTTTGGCATAACTTCTGTCCCTTAACTTATTCTTGTTTTTTTAACCGACTTCCGCATATGATATCTTAAATTTAAGAAATCTCAACAAAAATCAGTACGTTTTTTACTTCGCCGCGTTCAGTTTAGTTTTAACGCGTGCAATTTCCCGACGAGTTTTACGCATAACATGCGTTTTCGGCAATTGACCAGCCTCGTGTTGGAAACGCAGGTTCATTTGTTCTTTTTTCAAATCAACCAATTTGCTTTCCAAAGCCTCTTTGGTCAATGCTGCTTTTTCTTGTTTTTTTTCTGCCATTTTTTAACCCTTTTTTGCTTTGGAATTAGTTAACTTTACGTTCAACAATCTTGGTCTTGACCGGCAATTTAGCCGCAGCCAATGCGAATGCTTCGCATGCGATTTCCGGTTTAACACCATCAACTTCGAACATGATGCGACCCGGTTTTACACGGCAAATCCAGTATTCAACGGCACCTTTACCTTTACCCATACGAACTTGGGCTGGCTTAGTTGTAACTGGAACATCTGGGAAAATACGAATCCATAATTTACCCTGACGTTTCATATGACGTGTAATTGCACGACGCGCCGCTTCGATTTGACGCGCTGTGATACGTTCCGGTGACATAGCCTTCAGTCCAAACGAACCGAACGCCAATTCACTGCCGCCCTTGGCTACGCCATGGATACGACCTTTTTGCTGTTTGCGAAATTTTGTTTTATTTGGCATTAACATGGTTTAATTCCTTTAGACTTATTTGCTCTTTCTTTCACTGCTGCCGGCATATTCTGTTGGACGCGCCATTTCAGAAGCCAACTTTTCTTTATTCACGACATCGCCAGTGTAAATCCAAACCTTGACCCCGACAACACCGTATGTGGTTTTTGCCTGAATCGCGGCATAGTCAATATCTGCACGCAATGTATGCAATGGAATACGACCTTCGCGGATTTGTTCGCTACGCGCAATTTCAGCACCGTTCAAACGACCGCTGCACATAACTTTGATACCCTGGGCACCGGCTTTTTGAGCATTCTGAATTGCTTTTTTCATCGCGCGTTTAAACGAAACACGACCTTCGATTTGCTGGGCAATACCCTGGGCAACCAATTGTGCGTTCAAATCAGGACGACGAACTTCATAGATATTCACAACGACCTGGTCATTTTTAACCAATTTTTTGATTTCGTTGCGCAGTGCTTCGATATCGGCACCGTTTTTACCAATAATCATACCCGGACGCGATGTGTGAACGGTTACGACAACCTTTTTGGCGAATCGTTCAATAACAACCTTGGCCAAACCGGCTTTTTTTAACTTTTTGGTAATAAAGTTACGAATTTCGTTATCTTCGGCCAATAATTTTGCATAATCTTTTTTCCCAGCAATCCAGCGAGAATCCGTAACTTTATTGATTCCCAAACGCTGTGAAATTGGCGATACTTTCTGTCCCATTTTCTTTATCCTTGGTTTGTGATTTGTGTTCTTGAAGCATTTCCGCTTTATTCAGGGTTACCCCATACCACGCATCACTGTTGTTTTATTTTGCTTTTTTCTTTGTTTCTGTTTTTTCTGTTGTTTTCTTGGCTTTCTTTTCTGGTGCCTTGCCCGATTCCAACACGATGGTCAGATTCGAGAAAGGTTTCAGAATTGGACGCGCGCTACCGCGTGGTCCTGCCATAATACGTTTCATTGTCAACGCTTTACCACACCAAATTTCTTTGATGAATAATGTATCTGCAGACAAGTTTTTATTGTGTTCTGCATTTGCAACAGCAGACAACAATGTTTTCAAAACTTCGCCAGCAACGCGTTTTTTCGAAAACTTTAAAACATCAACGGCACGGTCAACTGGCAAGCCGCGAACCATATCACAAACCAGATTTAATTTCTGGTGGCTGATGCGAATCATTTTATTGAACGCACGAA
>CAMVKK010000051.1 GCA_947168075.1 uncultured Alphaproteobacteria bacterium | reverse complement strand
GTGGGGCTGCCAAAATAACAAAATCACCTTTTGGTGATTTTTTTATTTTGCTAAACGCCCCACGAAGGATTGCGCCAGAGCATTTTATTTGCAAATTTCGTCATTTTATGATATAATATATTTTAACTTCGCGGGCTGATTGCCCGTTTTTTTTTATTTACCCCGCACCCGCGGGAATTTTTTATTTTTTGGAGGGCAAAAATGAATATAAGCAAAAACGGTATTGAATTACTTAAAAAGTTAGAGGGCACAATCATTCGCGCCGGCAAGCACGTTGTATACGATGACCAAACGGGCGCACCTGTTTTATCAAACGCACCCCTGCCCCGCGGTGCAACAATTGGTTATGGACACCTGGTTAAACCCGGTGAGAATTTTGCGAACGGCATTGACGAAGATTGTGCAACAAAATTGCTGCGGGCTGATGTTGCAGTTGCCGAACGCGCGGTTCGCGAAAATATTACCGCCCAAATCAACCAAAACCAATTTGATGCGTTGGTAATTTTTGCATATAACATTGGCACAAAAAACTTTGTGGCTTCCACAGTTGTAAAATACATTAACGACCCAAATTTTCACAGCACCAAATATCCGACACTGGATTCTGCGTGGTGTGCGTGGTGTAAATCGAGCGGACGCGTGATGCCAGGGCTGGTGAGGCGGCGCGAATCGGAATTGAAATCGTTTTACAGTTAAACAGATACAAAAAACCGGCAAACGCCGGTTTCAAAAATCTTTTTATTTTTACTGAACCCATATTTCAGCAAATCCAGTTGGCGTAACGGTACTGGGTGCGTCTGTTGCCACAGGAACCTTGATATATGCCGCTGAAACGTTCGCGTTTGCATCAGTTCCGGTATAAGTTAACACTTTTCCATCCGCGACACCCGACGATGGTTTTACCTGGTTATTTGCAATTGCTTCTGCCACGGCCTTTTCCTGAATCAGGTTTGTAGACGAATCGCTAAGTCCACTTGCGCCACTGGTTGTTACTTTGGTTGTATCGATGGCAACCTCGGTTGCACCGGTTGTGCTGTTGTCAGTCTTTTTAAGGTATGTTGTATCAACGGTTATTGCATTTGATGCATCGACCCACGCACCATTTTGACCAACCTTGTAAACATTGGTATCATCTTTCGACTGTTTGGTAGCTACCTGTTCGCTGACCCATGCGCCACTTGCCACGCTAAGAGTATCGGCGCATAACATCCCTGGCGCCATAAAAAAAACACCACAAAAGAAAAAAACACCCGTTTTCTTCGAAATGAACATGGCCACCCGTGGCTCCTACATTAAGTTTCCGACTACACTCGTTAGGATTCTATCAATTGTATAAAATCAAATCAAGAGTTTCTTCTCCTGTTTCAGAGTCGTTATCACAATAACTATCAAAAAAATTCTCCACAATTTGACATTTGGAGCGCGTACGGTTTATAATACAGGTATGAAGAAAATACTTATTGGATTTTTATTAGTTTTATCACTGGCGGTTGCGGCTTGTGGTGTAAAAACTGCGCCGGATCGCCCCGACCCATCGTATCCGCGCGCATATCCAGTGCATTAAACTTATGCGGGTATGGCGGAATTGGCAGACGCGCTGGATTTAGGTTCCAGTGGGGCAACCCGTAAGAGTTCAAGTCTCTTTACCCGCACCAACTTAAAAAAAACTTGCTTTTCGGTAATTTATAACATATTATTCAGTGCAATATAAATCAAAGGGCAAAAAAATGGCATCTAAAAAAGGCAGCAAAGAAGTTATCAAGCTGGAAAACAAAGAAACCGGCTATTACTATACAACAACCAAGAATACCAAGTCGGAAAACACCGCGGGCAAGATGAAAATGCGTAAATATGATCCGAAATTGCGCAAACACGTCGTCATGACCGAAGGTAAAATGTCGCACTAATGACGGTTATTTAAAAAGATTTTACCCCCGCAATCGCGGGGGTAATTTTTATTGTTTCTTATGCCTATTTTCCGAATTTTCCACTGCGCGGAAAACCAACTGGAATCGTGCGGCCCTGGGTTGCACGTTTGCCGACCCACGGTTGCCAGTCATCTAATTTTGTCGTTCCACGACCCGTCGTCCACCCAAAGCCGTCCGATGCATTAAAGAACATTGCATCAATCGTATATGTCCGTTCCGCGTTGTATTTTTGTAAAATCACGCCCTTGCCCCGGGTCATTTCCGGAATTTCCGCCGTGCTGAATATGAGCAATTTATCATTTGAACCCGACATTGCGACCGTATCGCCCGTAACCGGCACGCACAACACCGCCGGATTTCGGTCGTCCACGTTCATAACCTGCTTTCCGTTTTTAGTCTGGGCCAGGCAATTTTCACCCGAAACGATAAACCCGATTCCATGCCGCGCAATTAACAAATATTTTGCATTTGTGTCCAGCACGAACGCACGAACAATGTTTTCATCCGGCCCAATATCCGCCATCATACGCACCGATTCACCAAAACCGCGTGCCGATGGCAAATCGTTCGCATTTAATGTGAACATTTTACCCGATGAACCAAACAAATTAACCTTGTCCGTGGACATAGCGTGAAACGCGCACAATAATTCGTCACCCTCTTTGAACTTCACATCCAGATTATTCAAATCCAGATGTCCCTTGGCCGCGCGAATCCAACCCATTGTGGACAATATGACGGTAATTGGTTCTTTTTCAATAAACTCGTCCGCATTGACGACAATTTCTTCGGTCTGTTCCGCCCAGGTCGTGCGACGCCGCCCCAGTGCAGTTTTTTTATCGTAACGTTTTTTAATATCGGTAAACCACGCCTTTAACTGTTCGTTTTGCATTTCCTCGCTTTTCAGCAACGCCTGCAACTGTTTCTGTTCCGCCAACAATTCGGCGTTTTCGCGTTTGATTTCCATTTCCTCTAATTTACGCAGCGAACGCAAACGTGTGTTCAAAATCGCCTCTACCTGTAATTCGGTCAATTTGAATTCAGCCATCAAAACGGCCTTGGCATCATCTTCGGTTCGGATAATTTCAATGACCCGATCCAGATTCAGATATACAATCAGCAATCCGCCCAATATTTCCAGCCGGCGCGTGATATTTCCCAAACGCCAATTAGTGCGGCGCAATAACACTTTCTTTTGGTGTGCGATAAACTCTCGCAATACATCACCAATGCCCATAACACGTGGCGCACCGTTGGAATCAATCACATTAAAGTTCATATTGAACTTGTATTCCAAATCAGTCATCGCGAACAAATGCGCCATCAACTTTTCCGGCGGCACATTACGCGTTTTCGGCGTGATAATAATACGCACATCGGTTGTCGATTCATCAACAATATCATCCACCAGCGGTAATTTTTTGGCATCAATCAGACCGGCAATCTGTTCCACTAATTTAGATTTAATCAACCCGTACGGTATTTCGGTAATCGCGATTTGATATCCGCCCCGCTCCAGATTTTCTATTTCATACCGCGCACGAATACGAAACGCACCGCGTCCGGTATCATAGTTTTTACAAATCGTATCAAAGTTATCAATTAAAACACCACCAGTTGGAAAATCGGGTCCAACCAATTTCTTCATAATCTGTGAAGTTGTCGCATCAGGCTTATCCACGACCAGGTTCAGCGCATCGCAAACCTCGGCTACATTATGTGTTGGAATATTTGTTGCCATACCGACTGCGATACCCATACCCCCATTTGCCAACAGGTTCGGAAAAGCCCCCGGCATAACCGTTGGTTCAACCGTCGTGCCGTCAAAATTCGGCATCATATCAACACTGTCTTCGTCGATACCTTCCATAATCAGCATGGCGGCATCGGTCATTTTTGATTCAGTATAACGATACGCAGCCTGGGGGTCGCCATCGATATTACCGAAGTTTCCCTGACCATCAATTAACGGATACCGCACAGAAAAATCCTGGGCCAGACGCACCATTGCATCATA
>CAMVKK010000050.1 GCA_947168075.1 uncultured Alphaproteobacteria bacterium | reverse complement strand
ACTCGTATGCAAGACCGTCGCATTCGACCGCTCTGCCACCCATCCTAAACTTTTTTTATTTCCCGCCGGTCTTTCAACCTACGGTTTTGTTCGCTGACCGCACCTGGCGGTGCTGCTCACCACTCGTTCGCGCTCGGCTGCACTTCGTTTGCCTTGCTGACTCGTATGCAAGACCGTCGCATTCGACCGCTCTGCCACCCATCCAAAACTTTCTTTTTTCCGCCGGTCTTTCAACCTTTGGCTATCTTAGCCAAGATCGCCCATCTATATCTCCTTTACTCGTTTGTATTTTATACTGCTTTTTTCCGTAATGCAATCGTAAAAACTATCGCGCCGGCAACAAACATTATGAACGAAAGCAATGTTCCCATCGTCAATCCCCATGATGTAAGAAAGCCTATTTGTGCATCTGGCGCACGAAATTGTTCACAAACCATACGCGCAACCCCATATCCCATACCAAAAACGCCCGACAAAGCCCCTGGATAACGCCGTAAATTTGTGAACCGATAAAGGCACGCCATCAATACAAACAGCAATACCCCTTCGCCAAAAGCCTCGTAAATGGGACTTGGGTGGCGCGGAATATCTGTTTCGCCACGAAACACGATTGCCCACGGCACATCGGTTGCGCGACCCATAACCTCCATATTTATAAAGTTGGCAATGCGCCCACATAACAATCCGATTGGCGCGACAACCGCCATCATATCCAGAATTGACCAAGTGCGAATCTTGTTTTTACGTGCGAACAGCCATGTTGATAGCATTACCCCAACCAGCCCGCCATGAAAACTCATACCGCCATGCCAAATTGCAAATATTTCCAGTGGATGCGCAATAAAAAACAACGGATTGTACAGCAATATGTATCCGATTCTGCCGCCCAACACCACCCCCAAGATGACGGCACTAAACAAATCATCTACTTGCTTTTTGTCCAGCATAATCGGCGATTTACCAGATGCCAACATTTTGCGGAATAACCAATATCCAAAAACAAACCCCACAATGTATGCCAGCGCATACCATCGCACGTCCAGTCCTAAAACACTGAACGCGACGGGTGAAATTGGATTAATGATTATTGCCATATCAAATTATCCGCGCTGTTTGCCCATATTTTGTTCAAACAACGCAAGTTTTCTAGCATACATACCGGGGTTACGCGCTGATAACAGTTTAAGCAAATTGTAACGAACGTTGGTTTCATCATTCTTTTCAACATATTCCACCGTTTCCCGAATGATTTTTTCGTCCGCCCCCAACAGATTCAACGTTTTTTTGATTGTATTCATGCAATCAGATATTATCGTGCTGCTTTTTGCTATTAACTTAGCATCTTGGAATTTGGATGATTTTTGTTCTTCGATAATCCGTTTGTTTTTAGCAATAATAACCATATTATTAATCACTATGCGACCGCGTTCGTCCATACCATGTGCGCCTTTTAACCCTTCGCGTAAAGTTTGGCTTTCTATGCGCAGTGCTCTGTATTTATCTTTTTTAAGCATTATCAAATCCTTTTTATTATTGTGTTTTTAGTCTTGAATTTGTTTTGTTATTGTATTACATAAATATCAAATAACAAGGAGAAAAATTATGGCAACACACACAAACCCTATGCGCATCGACGGTATGTCACTGTACCTTAAACGCGTATTTGCATTAATGTTTGGTGCAGTCGGATTGACTGCGATTGCATCTTTTGTAACGATGGCGACACCGCTGTTTGGACTTTTGTTCACACCGACTGGATTATCAGCATTTTATTATATATTGCTTTTTGGTGGTCTGGCGCTTTCCATTTGGGCCCAGGTTCGTGCATTTCATCTAAAACCTGTAACGGGCGGATTGTTATTGGCATTATATGCGGTAATGATGGGAATTGTTATGACCCCATTGTTATTAATAGCCGTAACAAATAATCCATGGACGATACTGTTTGCGTTCATAATTGCGGCTGTTATGTTCGGATGCATGGCGTTGTTCGGGTACAAGACCGTTCGTGATTTATCATTTTTACGCATATTCTTGTTTATGGGTATGATTGGATTGATATTGGTTGGCATATTTTCATTCATTTGGCCGGCACTGGTTGGTGGAACATTTGGCACAATAGTATGTCTGATTGGCGTATTGGTATTTGCATTGTTCACCGCATACGATATGCAGACATTAAAGGGTGCATATAACTATGTTGGTGATGACACACAAAAGAATCAACTGGCTGTGCTGGGGGCGTTGCACCTGTATATTTCGTTTATCGCTATGTTCCAGTATATTTTAAGTCTTTTTAACCGTAATTAATAAAACATAAGGAAACAAGAATGGCATACAAAATAGATAAATCAAAATGCATTGGTTGTCACACATGTGCGGGTGTTTGCCCGATGGCGGCGATATCAATTGATGGCGATGGCAAATGTGTAATTGACCCGTCAAAATGTGTTTCATGTGGCACATGCGCCGCAATGTGTCCGGTAAATGCAATCAAATCCGAATAAAAACGCACCGTTTGGTGCGTTTTTTTATCTGAACATGCTTGAAATATGCGAATTTTCCAATTGCTTAATTTTTTTCTTTGTCTCGTCAAAATTGCGTAAAAATCTGCGACCCATTACATTAGCAGCCACCAATCCACCCAAACATACCGGTACTGACCATTTTTGTATTTTTTGTCCCAAATCGGCATCGTACCCATATATGACTGCGAATCCTGCCGCAATCGTTAAAATAATTGCCCCAGATATCGTCATTGCACCGCAACGCAAACGTTGCATATTTTTGGCCATTTTTAACGTAGACACCATCAATTCATAATCTTCCGGTGTTACATTTTCGCCCAGTTTTGCTTTGTCAACAACGGCTTGTAATCTTTTAATTTCGTAACGTAAATTCATATCTTGTGCCTCTTTGTTATACAAATTGTTGCAATAATTATCAGAAAATCAACATATTATTTATTGCAAAATGGCTTTTTCAGTATCATAATATACCGCGATAAAACAAAGGAAAATTATTATGCCAGCAAAAACAGTTAATGATATCGTCGCATTGTGCAAACGGCGTGGTTTTATTTTCACAGGTTCTGAAATCTATGGCGGATTGGGCGGCGCATACGATTACGGTCCATACGGTGTGGAATTGATGCGAAACATTAAAAACGCATGGTGGAATGCCATGATTTATTCCCGTAATGATATAGAGGGATTAGATGCCGCACTGATTTCCAACCGTTTACTTTGGAAATATTCGGGACACGAAGCATCTTTTTCTGACCCATTGGTCGAATGTAAGAAGTGCGGTGCCCGCATGCGCCAGGATAAGATGCGTGACCCGACCAAGTGCGATAATTGTGGGTCGACCGACATTACCGAACCCCGCGCATATCAATTAATGATGGGACTGTCGATTGGCGCAACGGCGGACGGCGCAATTAATGCATACCTGCGTCCGGAAACAGCAACGACAACATATGTTAATTTTAAAAATGTTTTGGATGCGAAACCACATAAATTACCGTTTGGTATTGCCCAGATTGGTAAAGCGTTCCGCAATGAAATTTCGCCCCGCGGCTTCGTTTTCCGTATGCGTGAATTTGAACAGGCGGAAATGCAATACTTTGTGAATCCTGCGGATGATGAAAAGTATTTTGAAATGTGGAAAGCGGCGCGTATGGCATGGTGGGTTGATACACTGGGCATTCCGGCGGAAAAATTAAGATTTTTACCGCATGTAAAATTGGCGCATTATGCCAAGGCTGCGGTTGATATCGAATATGAATTTCCCGATGGCTTTGACGAAGTCGAAGGTGTCCATAATCGTCAAGACTTTGACCTGGGGTCGCATACTAAATCCCAAGATGAATTCAAAATCCATGCGAAAGTTTTGGAAAATAAAGACAGCACGACCAAGTTATCTTATTCCGACCCACAAACGGGCGACAATTTCATCCCATATGTTATTGAAACAGCAATGGGTGTGAATCGTGCTATGTTG
>CAMVKK010000049.1 GCA_947168075.1 uncultured Alphaproteobacteria bacterium | reverse complement strand
TGTCATCGAACATAATCTGGAAGTTATTAAGACAGCAGATTGGATTGTTGATCTGGGACCAGGTGGCGGAATTAATGGCGGGCGCGTGGTGGCAGCAGGCACACCGGAACACATTGCCGCAAATTCACAATCGCTTACTGGAAAATATTTAAAGAAGTATCTGGACAAATCGGGTTCTGTAAAATAAAATTAGCATTAATAAAAAGGAGTAATCTATGTTTGGTTTTGGTAAAAAGAAAGCGACCGCGGCGGTGGAACAAAAAAATACAGATACAACAACAAATGCCACCGAAGCAGAATTGAATGATGTTAAAATGTCATCGGGTATGAAAGAAACTGCCCAGCGCATGATGTCGGGTGAATTCGATTTAAACGATATGTTGGCACAGTTGAAACAAATTAAAAAAATGAGCAGTTTCAGTGGGCTGTTAAAAATGGTGCCGGGTATGTCGGGCGCTGTTAACGCCATGAAGGAAAAAATAAAGGACGGCAGTGTTGATGCACAAATTAAAATATTAGAAGCAATGACAGCCGCCGAACGTGCCGATCCTGAAAAGATTTTCGCCAATGCAAAAACTCGTATTGCTGAAACCGCCGGGTGCACGGTGCGCGATGTTGAACATATTATTAAGCAATATACAAAAATGAAACAGCAAATGGCGATGATTCAGCGTATGGGCGGGATGGAAGCCGTTATGCAACGTATGCAGGCCGCCGGTACCGTGCCAGGGGCAAAATAAGATATTGCTTAACAGGATATTACACCAAATGAAAAATAAAAAAGATATCCATCTGGCAACACCATTAAGCGTCAGCAATGCAACCAAGTTCTATAACGTGTGGGGGTGTGTTGCGGGGTATAAGGTTACAGTTAGGTACCATATGGGCAAGGCTTTTTGTGGTATTTCATCAAAAGATGGAAATACCAAAATAGATGAAGCAGAAAGTTGGGTTTCTGATATGCAAAAAGACGGGTGTAAGTTATTATGTCCACCGGTTTATGAACATCGCGAACACAACAGTATTCTTGTTTCAGCATACATACTTTGTGAACGTACATATTATTTTAAAAAATTGCCGTTTTTTAATTCAAAATTTCGTTCTTCGCGATTTGTGGCAAAGGTTCGCACAGAATGCGATAAATTGGATGACGGTTTAAAGCGTATGATTTATGCCAAATATGAAAATATTAAATAAAAAAATTGCAGCAAAAAAATCATCGGTCGCCTGGATAATGCGCCAGGCTTCTGATCCGTATGTTGCGCGTGCACATCGGGACGGATACCGGGCGCGTGCAGCATATAAATTGATTGAAATGAACGAAAAATTTCATTTCCTTAAAAATGGCCAGGTTGTTGTTGACCTGGGGGCGGCACCGGGATCGTGGTCGCAATATATTGCACGCGAATATCCGCGGTCAAAAATTTTTGCAATGGATTTGTTAGAAATTACGTCAATTCCAAATGTTACTTTTTATCAGGGGGATTTTACATCGGACGAAGCATTGACGTGGTTAAACGAGCAATTGGGATTGAATACGGATGAAATAGGAAATGGTACCGCCGATGTTGTTGTGTCGGATATGGCACCGAATACCGTGGGACATAAAAAAACCGACCATCTGCGTCAAATGGTGTTGTTGGAATACGCGTTGGATTTTGCGCTGCACGCATTAAAACCGGGTGGGGTGTTTGTGGCAAAATCTTTTACCGGTGGGTCTACGGGCGATTTGATAAAGCAAATGAAAACGCATTTTGATACTGTGCACCAGGTTAAGCCGCCCGCATCGCGCAAAGACAGTGTAGAAATGTTTATTGTTGCGACCGGGTTTCATGCATAAAAAAAACGGCGAAATGCCGTTTTTTATTTCATTTTGTTCATTTGGTGTTCATAAATTTGATGCGTTCTTAATGTTTCGCGTTCAATATATTCTTCGGCTTGTTTAATCGACAGGCTATACCCATCAATAATATTCTGGCGATGGGCAATTTTCTTTTGGCGGTCGTCGGCAGCCAACGAAGTATCTGACTGTATTTGCAGAATTTGTCGATTTAATTTTTCAATAGACATTTTCCATTTTTGAATAAGTTCTGATTTTTCATTAATGCTGTTTGCCATGTGTAATATCTCTTGGTTTGTTGTTTTTATATGGATATACAAACGATACCTTGGTATAGCCGGGATTATTCTATCACGATAATTTGTTTTGTCAATAAATATGCTTGCTGTGGTGGTTTCATGTAAAATACCGGGTGATATTATGTGAATTTGGCGTTGACATATTGGGGCGAATGTTAATAAAATTGGTATGTTGATTACAAAGGGTGATTTTGGAGAAATGTATGGCTAACATTAAAAATATTTTCATTGTTTTTGTATCTTGTATTTGTCTGTTTAGCAGATTTTGCTCCGCGGGTGGAGATCAGGTAATCAGTGAAGAAGTTGATTCTAATGGTTGTATGTCGGATTCAGGGTTGACATACAGTTGTTTTGATATGGAAACTGTGGTGACCGGGGTTATGGGCGGAACAGCGGGTTGTGTTGAACGTAGCGGGGTACCCAGTGCATTAGGAAGCGGGTATACCATTGTTAACGGTTCGTGGTCTTCGGCTTATCCTGGTTATGCCAAATTTTGTTTCTGTGAAGGAACGGATAGCACAAATGTTACAGTAATGCCATGTGGCACAGCTGATTCAGACTGTGTTTCCGGCTACCACTGGGATTCAAATACTGGATGTGTCCAGGATATAGGCTGTAATGATTGTTCTTCCACAGGGTGGGGGCGTTATAGTGACGATAAAGAAAAACGTGTTGATGCAAATTGTGATCGTTCCACTGGTAATTGTAATAAAACATCGTATTACCGTTGTGCGCAAAATTATTATTCTGGGGCTGGTCTAAGCAGTACAAGTAGTGAAAGTTCGCTAAATTGTATTTCTTGTCCAAACGGTGGTACAACATCAACTGCCGGCAGCACCAGTGTTAATGCCTGTACGGGTGGCGGGTCAACGCCTACACCAGTGCAACCGACTTGTACACCATCGACGACGTGTAATGGGGCTTGGAATAATAGTGGATCGTTCCAAAATCAGAGTTGTGTACAGACTTTTACGGATTGCAGCAAAAACACACTTTATCAATACCGTTGCGCAGCGGGTTATTATGCAGCCAGTGGCACAACGGGTATCGCGGACAGTGCAAACAGTTTAAATTGTACGCGTTGTCCAAAGATACTTAATGTACAGTCTACATCAAATCCAGGCAGTGTCGGCAAAAGTGCATGCTGTATAAGTTCGGGGGTTACTGGTAATGATGGAACCGGGACGTTTGTAATTGAAACCACACCATGCTGTGCCGAGTAAAGTATGAGGTTATTTTAATTTTTCGGCACATCCGCGCGCCAATTCATCGCAACGTTCGTTAAATTCTTCGCCATTATGACCGCGAACCCAAACCCAATGGATTTCGACTTTTTGCGCCAATTCGTCCAATTGCTGCCAAAGATCTTGATTTTTAATGGGCTTTTTGTTGGAACCGCGCCAATTATTTTTTTTCCAATTTTTCATCCAGGTTTGCATGCCGTTTTTTACATACTGGCTGTCGGTGTGAATCTCAACCGATGTGTGTCGATGTGCCGCGGTCAGTGCGCGAATTACCGCCATTAATTCCATACGATTATTTGTTGTGTTGGCTTCGGCCCCCGCGCGTTCAGCAATATGTTCGCCATCGGTCGCAACAAACGCCCAACCACCCGGACCGGGATTTCCCAAACAAGAACCATCTGTCCAAATTTTTAACATTTTATGTGCCTCTATTTTATGATATAATACCATAAAATGACTTATGATGCCAACTCTTTACAATATATGGCAAATACAGTGCGCGCGGACGCACTGCGTGCGATATTGTCGGCTAAATCGGGGCACGTTGGAATTGCACTTGGTGCGGCGGATATTATCACCGCTGTTTTTGCGAATTTTGTGCGGCGTGGAACCGATCATTTCGTTTTGTCGGCGGGGCATGGTTCGGCAATGTTATATGCCACGTTAAAGTTGGCGGGGTATAATATCGGCAATCTTTCATCTTTCCGGAAAATTGGCGGGTTGCCGGGACATCCGGAATACGGAATTGACGGTGTTGATGCAACTACGGGGCCGTTGGGAACGGGCGTTGGAAACGCGGTTGGAC
>CAMVKK010000048.1 GCA_947168075.1 uncultured Alphaproteobacteria bacterium | reverse complement strand
GCCCAAACTGAAATTCAATATCGCCCAGCAATTCATAGAAATATGGATTCTTTTTATTTTTTGATATTAATGTTTGTGCGCCTGTGCGCGCCGCGTCCAGGTTTCCGCCCCGCATATTCGCAATCGTCCGCGCATAGATTCCACCATCAGATTTGTCGGAATAGGGGTATTTAGTCAAAACCTGCGCCGATGTGTCCAGGTACCCAATCAACTTTGCACGCACCAGTTCATAGTCCGCCGATTGTCGCGCGATTGTTTTTTTATCTTGTTTTTTGAATTTTGTTTTTGCGATTTTTTCGCGTGCGTTATTCAATCGTTCAGCGGTCAGCGGGTGATTTACACGCGTTGGATTAACACGCGATTCAAACGCATCGGACATTTCGCGCATCTGCTCAAAAACATCAATAAATGCATTCGGGTCCAGTCCCGCACGTGCCATTAAATCAACACCCATATCATCGGCAATTCGTTCTTCGTCACGTGAAAAAGCCAACATAGATTGTTGCGCAACCCCGCCGGCACCCGCCAAAACACCCGCCCCCAGGGACGGATTGCCACCCGCAACCATTAAACCAACCCCCAGGGCTTGAATTATCATTGCGCGTTTCATTTCAGATTCCATACGTGCCGACATTTGCGCCATATGCCCGCCCAGTGTGTGCCCCAATTCGTGTGCGACAACGGCTTGCAACGCGGCGGGCGATTTGATTTGTTTAAGCAGCCCGGTATAGATATACACATCTTCGCCACCCATAACGAACGCATTAAAGTCATCGTCATTTACAATATGCACCCGCAGACGGCCATCAGGTATATTCGTTGCCGCCGCCAACGGTGTAATAAGTTCAGTCAGCAGTTTTTCTGTTTCTGTATCGTTAATAAGCGACACCGCCCGCGCGGGCAACGCCATAAACAATGCAACCAAGATTGTAATAATTTTACGCACCTACATTCACCCCCAAATCAAATATACGCATTAAATCGCGCGTCCAGTTGTTAATTTCGTTATCACGCGCCGCAGTGGATGCCAATTTGAATAAATCCCGATGTTCGCGATAATCAACAAAGTGATACTGAATCCAACCCGATTGGCGCGTCCCCAGTAATTCACCAACCCCCCGCATCATTAAATCTTGTTCTGCAATCACAAATCCATCATCAGTTTCACACAGCACATTTAATCGTTTTAGTCCGTCCGGTGAAATATTGTCGCCATACACCAAAACACAGAACGATTGCGCATCACCGCGTCCAACGCGTCCGCGCAATTGGTGCAACGCCGCCAATCCAAATCGTTCCGCGTTTTCTATTACAATGATTGTTGCACGGGGAACATCGATACCAACCTCAATAACCGTTGTTGCGACCAGAATATTCATACCCGAATTATCGTCTGCGAATTGTTGCATTACCGCATCGCGCTTCTTCTTATCCATTTGCCCGTGCACCAATCCGACATTTTTAAAAACTGTTTTCAGTGCATCGAAACGCGTTTGAACCGCAGTCATATCAGATTCCGCAGATTCATCGACCAATGGGCATACCCAGAACACTTTTGCACCGCTTTCGATTTGCGGACGAATGCGCGCAACTAAATCGCCCACGCGCGCCATTGGCAATTTAGTCGTTTTTATCGGTTTTCGACCCGCGGGCTTTTCATTAATAATTGAAACATCCATATCGCCGTAAATCGTCATAGACAAAGTGCGCGGAATAGGGGTCGCCGACAGCGCAAGTAAATCTGGATTATTCCCCTTGGCGCGCAGGGCTTCGCGTTGATTTACGCCGAAACGATGCTGCTCGTCCACAATAACCAACCCCAGGTCGCGATATTCCACATCGTCTGAAAACAGCGCGTGCGTGCCAACCACCAAACGCGTGCGTCCCGACCGCAGGGAAATCAGTTTTTCTTTGCGTGCCGAACCCTTGTCACGTCCGGTTAAAATATCGCAAACGATTCCGATTTTGTCGCACAGCGGTTTTAATTTTGCGAAATGTTGTTGCGCCAGTGTGTCTGTCGGTGCCAGCATTGCGGTTTGTGCGCCACTTTCCGCCATTTTGACCGCCGCTGCCAATGCAACAATGGTTTTTCCCGAACCGACATCCCCCTGGACCAGGCGCATCATTGGTACGTCAAGTGCCATATCAGCAAAGATTTCGTTAATCGTTCGTGTTTGTGCGCCAGTTAATTCAAACGGCAACGCATCGCGCAGGCGCGGAATTAAATCGTATTTTTTAGGGCGAACAGTGCGCCGATTTTTAATGTCATCGCGCTTTTTACGGCTTAACACAATCGCCGCCTGGTGCGCCAGTAATTCCCAGTATGCTAATTTTGCAATATATGTTGAATTTGGTGCCAAATCATCATTTGATTCCGGAAAATGAACATGGCGCAGCGCGTCAAAGAATTCGCGCGTGTCATCATCGACACCATTTAATTTTTCAGGAATGGCGACAAAAATTTGATCACGAACATTTGCAAAAGTCTTTTGCGTCAGCCCCAAACCCGATGGATAAATCGCCTGGTTCGTTGGGATTTTATCGGCGTTTTGCATTTCTTCGATAAAGTCGGGGTGGTTCATTGTTGGTCGTCCCGACACCATTTCAATTTTGCCACTGACAATGCGCCACGCGCCCACCGGTAATTTTTTAAGCCAATAATCCAGATATGATGAATTAAAGAACTGAATCACGACCACATTGCCCATTTTATCGGCGCATGTAATTTGTGTTGGTCGCCGCCGGCCACGTCCAAATGTTCCGCCCGACTTGTGCGATTTCACCAGTAATGGAATCGTGATTGTATCACCGTATGTCGCATCCATAACGCATTCGGTAATGCCGCGATTTCGCACAGCGTGTGGAATATGCAGCAAAAAATCCAACACGCGCCGTCCGCCCAAAACTTCGTCAAATCGCGCCGCCAATACAGGTCCAACCCCGCGAACGAATTGCAGGTCCATATTCAGAAAATCGACCAGTTCTTTTTGCATATAATTAAAATGTACCGAATTTTAGAAAAAGGTTCAATAAAAAACGGGCGATTGCCCGTTTTTTATTATCCCACCAATTTCTGCCAAATTGTTTTCTTATGTTTTGGTTGAAATTTGCGTTTGCGGCGTGGCGCGTTCATTGTAGTCTTTTTCGCATCCACATGTTGCGCGTTTTTCTTTTTCGCGTCTGTCGATGGTTCATGCGCAGCCAGCAAATCATCGGTTTTATTTTGTTCCGGTGCAACGCGCTGAATTGAATATTGGTCAATATTCATCATACTGTCATCGCCGACAATCACAATTTCGGTTTCAAATTCGCGTTCCATATCCGCCAATTCTGCGCGCTTGTTATTCAGCAAATAAATCGCCACATCGGTTGGAACCGTCATGATGATTTTTTGTGCTGATTTCGCCAACAACTTTTCTTGCAAATGACGGAACATAATAATCGCCGCTGTTTGAATAGATGGCACAACACCGGCACCCATACAGTGCGGACACGCGATATATGACGATTCAATGAAACTGCTGCGCAGACGCTGGCGCGACAACATCAACACACCAAATGCGTTAATTTTAGCAACTTGGGTGCGGGCGCGGTCGCGTTTCATCACTTCGCGCATTTTCATTTCCAATTTGCGGTTGTTGCGTTCTTCCTCCATATCAATAAAGTCAATCGCAACAATCCCCGCCAAATCACGCAGACGTAATTGCAGGGCGATTTCTTCGGCGGCTTCCAGATTAGTGTTCAATGCCGTTTGTTCGATATCTTTTTCTTTAATCGCGCGGGACGAATTAACATCAATAGTCACCATGGCTTCGGTTTGGTTAATAACAATCGAACCGCCCGATGGTAACACAACGTATGGCCCGTGCAGACCTTCCAATTGTTTTTCAACGCCAGCCTTTACCATAATTGGAACCGCTGGGTCGTTATATTTTACCAACTGTTTCCGTGGCGCGCGGCCATACATTTGCTGAAAATAAGTTTTCGCAGCATCAAACGCCTCGTCACCCTGGATAGTTAAAACATCGTCTTTGTCCGACAGAAAATCGCGAACAACACGGCGCAGCAGTGAATCTTCGGTGTGAATAGTTACCGGTGCCACCGATTCCAGTGTCGTTTTACGAATATCGTTCCAAAGGTTCACCAGGTAATCGTAATCCGCGGCAATATCTTCGGGTTTTGCGTCCATGGCGGCGGTACGCAGAACGACCGTCATACCCTTTGGAATCTTTAACCCGTGCAGAATTTCACGCAAACGCGCGCGTTCCGATTTATCAGAAATCTTTTTGGAAATGCCATAACTGTTGCGTTTACGGGAATTAGGC
>CAMVKK010000047.1 GCA_947168075.1 uncultured Alphaproteobacteria bacterium | reverse complement strand
CACGCTCCATTTTCAGACGGTCAACCTTTGTCGATAATTCGCGTTGCAGCATACGAACCTCGTCGTCGTATTCCTGGTACACCTTTTTTTTTGCTCTCTTGGTCTCAAACTGCTTTTCGTTGAGATTCCAAACTCTTTTGTTTTTAGGAAAATATGAAATTGTGAAAGAGCCATTTGACAGAGATTTCGCAGAATTAAGGGTAGTCGGTTTTTCGCCGTAAGGCATTAGATACACGTCCTGCGCGGGCGAGCCATCTGGATATTTTACCGTTCCAGAAATGGTAATTGTAGTTTCAGCGAGTGACGATTTTTTTACACATTTACCCTTGTCGTCCAGGGTAGCGTCGTTGCTCAAATGCTCTATTTCGTCGTTGCTGCATCCCGCGGTAGCAATATTGTCGGATGCGTCAGAACCACCTTTGTAAGTTTTTTCGGGGCTGGGGGTTGTTAACATAATTCTGGTCGTGCGCCAGTCTTCGGATTCAATCAGTGTAACAACACCCGATGTGGCAACCAAACCGGTGCGTTTATCTGTATAAAATGTAACCTTGCCATCTGAATCGGTTTTCGGATTGCCATCAATCTGGTATTTGGATAAGCTCGAATCCTTTGAAAGTTCGTTCAAATCTTTTGTGTCCTGCGCGTAATAAATATTCCTACCTTTCACAGGGACTCTGTCTGCGTACAAAACCTGAACATCTATTTTTGTCTGCAAACTGTCTGTTTTTGTCTTGGAGGCATTTGCACTTTGGGACGTTGCCGACATTGCCGGGGCGGTTATGATTAACGATAAAAATGCAATTAATATTTTTTTCATGGTTGGTTACTGTTCTGATTTCTTTTTCATTTTTACTATTTTGGGAATCTGGTTGATAACATATTCAATGTTTTCGTATTCGTCGAGTGTAAATGTTACCTTGGTTGAGTTAATGTTGTCATTTTGATCTGGTGACAGGGTATATGTACCGTCGTTACCGGTGATGTAGTTGTGAGCCGTGCCGGACAGTGCCACTGTTACACCCGAAAGAGCGTTGCCATTTTCGTCCTGTACTGTGCCAGAAATCTTTTCCGTCTTTGGATCATAGGCAAGGTCATCATCACCAGTACTGCCACCATCTTTAGTGTCTTTTTTCGATTCCTTTCCCGTTGATGCTTTGTCGCCAAGTTTGGCACGGCAATCCGCTTCGGTCATTGGGTCGCCGTTTGCATCCACTTCTTGCTTGACACAATCTTTTATTGCATCTTCCAGTGCGTTTTCCGCCTTGCTGCGCGCAATCGCACGATCAATTGCGCCGGATGTTAATGCGCCCGCGGCCTGACCCAAACCAGAACCCAGCATCGCAGACGATGCAGATTTCTGTTCACGATCCGCACGCAGTGCGTTTTCACGGAACGTTGTTACATCAATGCCAAACCAATTCGGGGTGCAATCAAATGTGCCACCGGCATATAACTTTTTCGATGCGTAAAGTGTCGCATCATCACCCGCACGGAAATTCACAGTATAAACGCAATCCAACGACCTTTCGTCAAACATTGCGCCCAGTCGTGTGCACACGTTGCGCATTTGTTCGCGCAGAGCATATAATTTCTGTTCATCCGTGGCAATTTGTCGCTCGGCGGTCTGACGAAGTTCACCCCCTACACTCATTGTGCCCCTGGCCAGTCCAGACTCGTATTCGGTGCATGACTTTGCGATGCTTTCGCATTTGCGGATTGCATCGTCACCGGTACTTTTGCCGATGCATTTGGAATAGGTTACACCGCATTCCGCAACGATACAGGAATCATATTTGCTGCCGCAATCGATTGTCGTGTTATAGTTTGCAATCTTTGCATTGAAATCGCGGTCGGCCTTTATTTCCGTGGCAAATAACTGATATTCGTGACCCGTACAATTAATCGTGCGGCGGCATGTGTCCAATTTGTCGCCAAATGTTGTATCTGTGTCCAGGGCGCATTTTGCAAAGTTCGAACCGCATTTTTGTATCATACATTCGCGCAACGCCGTATCACATATATTTTCGCCGGATCCGGTCGAAAGGGTGGGGGCGGTGCCCGCAACCGCCGCGGCATCCGCCGCGTCCAGTGCAGCGCGTTGTGCGCGAACCAATTCCGCCAGATTCAAAGCGGCGGTGTCAACCGTTGATGTGGACTTAGATGAAAGCCCAGTTCCAAAAGATAACGCTTTGTTAGTAACAGGTGTTTCCACAGGTTCTGAGTTTTGTTCCACGGGTGCCGCAACTTCGGTGTTTGTTGTTTCAGATGATGTTGCCGGTGTGGTGGAAACAGATGTTTGGGTTGCCGGGGTTATCGTCATTGTGGGCATACGAGCCGCCGCCTGGGTCGGGCGGGTGGCGGAAACACGATTTGCCGTTGATGCCGTTGGTCGTGCAACAACATTTGCCGCATCCGCCCCAGACAGCATCGCCAAAACCGTAACAACTGCGCCACAAATTTTTCCGTTCAAGATTCTTTTGCCATACATCATATTTATATCAATCCGTTTACTTTAATGTCGAACATGCCACATCGTAAAATTTACATAACTGGGTCGCCATCGATAATTCCGCCGGGTATGCAGAATCACACTTGTTCGGCATACTGCGATTGCAAATCGATGTTACGCATGCGTCACGCGCAGAACCGTTTTCACACGAATTCTTTATCGATGCCAATTTACGTTCGCGGGTATTACGATAAGATTCTACTATCGCCAATAATGTAGATTCAGCATTGCTTATCGCTGTGTCGCGCGATTTTGTCAGCGATGCGCGAATGTCGGACAAGTATTCATCGCAACCAACGGATGCAATAGAACATTCCGAAAAATATTTGTCAAAGTCAGAATCTTCGGCACATCCGTCATAGTGCGTTGAACATTTGTTGGCGCCAACCATACATGCGGTTATTTCAGATTTGCATGTCGTGGCAGATTTGGTCTTTTTGGCGCGATCAAATAAAACCGCCATTTGCGCGCTGATACCCGCCGCGGTGCAAGACTGCTCTATCAATGGGTCGTAAAAGTCAGATATGTTTTCAGATGTACAATCCTTGATTAACGAAAGGCATTTTTTTGATGCCCAAACGTACCGTTCGCCCGGATCGGTTGGTGCATTTTTCAAATCGCGCGATGAAATAACGAATCGTGATGATGACCCCACAGAAACAGCACGCAGACCATCGTCATTTGGTTCGCCCGCGTCCGCTGTACCGCAATACTGACACCGCGCAGCCGGATTTGATGAAATATTGATGGCACACGCAGAATCCAAACAACGCGTCAAATTCGCGCGCGAACACGCCGTGTGCCCAATACCCGGCACCAGCGCAAAACCAATGATTATAAAAGCAATTTTCTTTATCATTTCTCTCTGTACGTTTGATTATATCAAAAATGTGATTTTTGTGCAAAGGGAAAAAGGGTGAAAAATAAAATTTATTTATAGGTTGACAAAAGAGATAATTTTGTCTATATTTATATCAACCATTAAAAACAAAAGGAATAAAAATGGCAGGTACAAAAGATACAACAAAAAAGTTGGATAAGAAAAACTGGATTACTATCGCTGCGGGCACTATTGCGGCTATCGCGATTATATTTGGCATCAAAGAATGCAGTGATAAACAGGACGCTGTGCGTGATGCGGAAGATTTAAAAAATTCTATGTTGGTGGAGGTGCGCGATGGCGTCAATGATTTGCAGAAAGATGCAAAAGATATCAAAGGTGCAATCCAAAAACATGACGCAGATATTAAAGACGCAATCCAGGAACATGATAAAACTGTTAATGACAAATTGGACACATTAAAGGCTCATTGTGATAATCAAAAACCATGTAATTGCAAGCCTGCAAAGAAACCTGTGCCGGCAAAACCAGCACCGGTGAAGCCTGCGCCGGTTAAGCCAGTCGAAACAAAAGTTGCAGTTGAGGTTGTTTCTGGTGAAAACAAGGTCATCGTTTCAAAAGATGTTGCAAAACCAGATCAGGCTGTAATTGTTAACGGCGATAACAGTGGTACAATAATCTTTAATGCAAATGGTATTGTGTCTGGTAACGCGATTGTTAACGGTGATAATAATACTGTTGTTAATGGCAACAATAATAAAGTTAATGTTGATAAGGTCGCAGAAGCCAGAAAAAAATATCTGGAATCATGCGCACAGAAAAAGGTGGTTGTTTTGGGCGAACGCGTTCAGTGCCGCTAAACAATCAGTTAATAAAATAGAGTAAAATCCCCGTGGGTATCCATGGGGATTTATTTTTTGCTAGACACGATTGTTAAATATGTGTTAAGATTATACACACAGAGAGAAATTTATGAGATTTATGCGGATTTTCGCTTTTTTAATGTTCTTGGTACCGTTTGCGTCATTCGGTGCCCAAAGTGATTTTATGGTCGCAGCACAGTTGTTGGCGGCGGCGAAAAATGCCGATATTCAACAGGTTCAGATTCTTATTAACAATGGTGCCGATGTGAATTATATCGATTCTACGGGGCTTTCCATTGTGTGTACCGCGTTGATGAATAACGATGTGCGGGCGGCACAAATTTTACAGATGTATGGCGCGGATGCTTCAAAGTGCGACCGTC
>CAMVKK010000046.1 GCA_947168075.1 uncultured Alphaproteobacteria bacterium | reverse complement strand
TATTGTGGGATTAAAAAATTTTGTTGACCCAAAATTAAATCCAGACATTGTTGTGCGTTTGGGTGGTGCGGGTCGTGCTGTTCGTGAATTTCGACGTCGCGGAATAAAAAATCTGACATTTGTCGGTGCGATTGGGCATCCAAATTTATACGACATTCGACCTGATTTATGGTCATTGACGGCGTTAATATCAATTATGAAACATCAACGGGGGTATGATTCTATGGCAAATGCATTAAATAAAGTTTTGGAAAGGCGTGGATTTACGATACTCGCGGCCCAGGATATCGCGCCCGAATTAACATTTGAAACGGCGGGTATTCAAACAAAAACTAAACCGACCAAATCTGATATGGCGGACATTGAACGCGCGATGGATGTTTCGCATACAATTGGAAAAATGGACATCGGTGCATCTGTTGTGGTTGATAAACAAGTTATCGCGGTCGAAGCCGCCGAAGGCACCGCAAAAATGCTGGAACGCGTTGTTGATATGCGCAAGAACAAAAAACGCACCAGTGGGGTATTTGCCAAAATGACCAAACCGGGGCAAGATTTACGAATCGACATCCCGGCAATTGGTGTTGATACTGTGCGCGCGGTTGCGGCGGCACACCTGCGCGGAATTATTGTGAACACAAAAACTTGCTTTGTTGTTGACCGCGAAAATGTTATCCGTGAAGCCAATAAATTAAAAATATTTATCGTTGCGGTGGATTGATAAAACCGGTAAAAATAATAAAAACACAAACCGCCCAAATGGGCGGTTTACTAATAACTAATCACTAACAACTAATACTTATTAGTTCTTTTTGATTTCGTTAACGGTTACTTTGAACACAACTGGTTTACCAGCCAAGTTTTCAACTGGATATTCGGTTGGGAATGTAACATTGATATCGCGCGATTCGCCAACTTTCATACCAACAACTTGGTCTTCAAAGCCCGGGATGAATTGACCGCTGCCCAATGTTAATGGGAATCCAGCCGCCGTACCGCCTTCGAATGCTTCGCCATCCAGATAGCCAGCAAAGTCAATTACAACGGTCTCACCGTTTTTTGCACCAGCTGTCGCATGCCGCCAGGAATGCCACACCGCAAATGCCCAATACAGACATAATTTTTTTCATGATTTACCCCTTTTTCTTTTGTCCGAATTAAATATATTAAATCCGCCCCATAAAAAGCAAGTGGAAAATATTGTTATTTTAATATTTTTTTACCAAACAAAAAACCGGCACATTGCCGGTTCTTTTAATTGTTGTAAACGCACCGAAAACCGTATTCGCGCATGGTTGCACCATCTGCCTCTATACGATAATCATAATACGGTGTTGGGCGCATAACATCGAACGCCGGTCTGTCATAAATCATAACGATACTGTCGGTATTACGACCACAAACGCGTTTCATTTCGTAATCTGCGACCTTTGCCAAAATGGTGCGCGAATCGCCATCAATATCCATACCATCTGCGTTCTGCATCAGGCGCAGGCGCATTTCACGAACATCCCGGTTACCCAATAATATCTGGACACGAACCATGGCACCCTTATATTCCTGCCAACGGGTTTCCATACGCGAAGTTTTCCATTTGTTATCGTTTTCTTCTTTTTCCTTGGCTGTTTTGGGTTTATACGAATCGATATTAGAATACTGATTATCCGATTGCATAAATTGGCTGGTGCGTTCGTTGTACATCGGTGCATCCGGACCGCCGTTTTCAAAATCACTACGATTGTACGGCGTATCACCGTTGGAACACGCGCCCAAGACCAGTGTTGAACAAAGTGCAAAAATCCAAAATCTTTTCATTTTTATTTCTCTCTTTTTTTCTATTTTATCAAATAAAGCATTTTGATTCAAGGGTCGATTTATGATAAAATTAAGTATAATGTCAAACGTAGTATTAGATTCTTTACTGGAACCGTTGTCCGAATTCTATAAACCCGAATTCGTGGAAGAAATCGCGATAAATCACGCGGGCCAGGTTTGGATGCGACTGCACGGTGCGCGCGTGCCATGGGTTGCGTACGATGCGCCACAGTTATCAAAACAGTACCTGGTCGATTTGATTCATACGGTTGCAAATATCTATGAACGGCCATTTGATCCGATTCACGGAATGCCGGTTGTTTATGCAACTTTGCCGGGCAACCATCGTTTTTCAGCAATTGCTGGACCAAATGTGCAATACGATGAACGCGATATCACGGGCGGTGTCGCTATGAGTATTCGTGGTGGTGGTGCACCGGATACTTCTTTTGAGAATTACCATCTGGAACGCGGGAAAAAGTTACTGCGGGTAAAGCCGCGCGGACGTGTTCGCCCCGACGACCCATATGACAGACTTATGTCCGCCATTAATGACGGCAGCCCGATTTTAATTTCCGGCGCAACAGCAACGGGTAAAACAACATTTTTGAATCACATGCTGACACTGATTGACCAAAACAGTCGCGTTATCACCGTCGAAGATGCACGCGAAATCCGCGTTCCCCAGGATAATCGTGTTCATTTTGTCCTGTCGCGTACCGAACAAACAAACGATTTCAACTATGCGCGATTATTGGATTTGGTTGTGCGTATGACACCCGATGTTATTATCGGCGGTGAAATATCAACAGACAATGCATCTGTGTTATGGGAAATGTTGGGGACTGGCCATGACCATTTTTATACAACGATTCATGCCGAAAGTGCCGAAGCCGCATACGCTGCATTTGCCGACCGAATTTTACACACACAACCTGCATATGACCGCGGTGAATTAATTGCGGAAATGAAAAAGAAAATTCGCGTTGTTCAATTATCGCGTGATGGCGCACTGCGTGCCGTGACCGAGGTTGTCTAGAATTCTAATAAAAATAAAAAGGATGAAAAATGACAAAGAAAACAGAAATAAAATATGATGGTTCAATCGAAGAAATGATGCGTTTGGGGCTGGTTGATGAAAGTGGCACAGAAATCAACAGCCGCCGCAATGAATTAAACGAATATCTGAACCAGGTATGGTTAAAAAATCATCCAAATGATTTAAAACCAGTAACACCAGAATTTCCAAAAAAAGAAAAGATGGATACGTATTTTGCGGGACGCAAAAAGGAAAAAACGGAACGCACCACAAAACGTAAATCCATTCTGAATAAAATATTCGGTCGCAACAAATAAAAACCGCCAAACCGGACGGTTTTTATTACATAAAATTCACTGGATTCACATCAATTTTAACACGAATATTTGCTGGTTGTTTAACACGTGCAATCCACGCCGACACTATCGGTTGCAACTTTGCACGCACATCGCCCGACACCAAAAACCTCATACGATACCAATTACGAATCTGATATACTTGCGCCGGCACGGGTCCCATTATGCGCCCACCATTTATGTTCGGTGCAACGTGCGCCAAATCGGCACAATATTTTTGCAATATATTTTCTTTTGCGCCCTCAACAACAACGGCAATCAATTGCCCATATGGCGGCATTTTTGCCAATTTGCGCCCCGCCATATCCATCTTCATAAATTCATCACGGTTCCCCGCACAGATTGCATTTAACACCGGATGGTCGGGCTGATATGTCTGTAATAAAACGCGACCCGGTATTGCACCGCGACCAGCACGACCGGCAACCTGGAACAATTGCTGAAAAGTATGCTCGGCGGCACGAAAATCCGTTCCAAAAAGCCCCATATCCGCATCCACCACACCAACCAGGGTCAGGTTCGGAAAATGATGCCCCTTGGCCAGAATCTGGGTTCCAATCACAATGTCAATTTCGCCCGATTCCATTTTACCGACGATTCGTTCCAAACTTTGGCGTGATGCAATTGTATCACTGGATACGATTGCGGTTCGTGCGGTGGGGAAACGCGCCGCGATTTCTTCCTGAATCTTTTCAATACCAACGCCGCGCATCGATACATCACCGCCACAGTTTTCACATTTGTCTGGCATCTGTGCGGTTCGTCCACACATATGGCATAACAATTTGCCAATGCGTTTATGATATGTCATGCCCACACTGCAATCGGGACAGGTTGCCGTCCAACCACACTTTTTACACTGCACAATTGGGGCAAAACCACGCCGATTTATGAACAGCATTATTTGCTGATGATTATTTAATGTTTCACGAATTGCATCACAAAGTGGCATCGACAATGCGCCCGCAATTTCCGGCGCATCGTCCGCAGCACTTGTTTTATATGTATTGGGGCGACTTTCGCGCAAATCAATCGTTTCAATTTTTGGCAATGTCGCACCACCAAACCGCGAAGTCAACTTTAATCCAGTGTATTTCCCGTTTTCCACATTTTCTATTGTTTCGGCGGATGGTGTTGCGCTGGCCAGCACGACCGGGAACCCCGCAATTGCCGCCCGCAGAATTGCCATATCGCGCGCGTGATAATTTCCCATGTCTTCCTGTTTGTACGATGTGTCGTGTTCTTCGTCAACGACAATTAACCCCAGGTTTTGCCATGGCAAAAACAGTGCGCTGCGTGTACCAACAACAACGCGTATATCGCCCGTCAACACCCCGCGCCAGATTTCCCGCCGCCGCGCCGCGGTTAAATTGCTGTGCCATACGACGGGTGGCGCACCAAATCGCGATTCAAACCGCGACATAAATTGTGCAGTTAATGCAATTTCAGGCATCATTAACAAAACTGATTTACCCGCATTATACGCACGCAATGCAGAATCAAAATACACCTGGGTTTTGCCCGAACCGGTTATACCAT
>CAMVKK010000045.1 GCA_947168075.1 uncultured Alphaproteobacteria bacterium | reverse complement strand
CGGACAGACTGGGGCTGCTTTCCGACAAAGAAATGACTGCAACGGAAATATTGGCACGCAATGCAGACATGATGCGCATTTTGGGTGCTACATACGGGCGGCTGTTGCATGAATTTATTCGTCCGTTGGTTGACAGGGGTCTGCAAATATTATCGCGTCGTGGCATAATTGACCAAATTAAATTGAACAGCGATGCAGAACTTAAATATATTGCACCGATTGCAAAAATGGCGATTGCTGAAAATATTATTTAATGGTGATGAATTATGACGGAAACAGAAAAGAACTTTGCGCGCACATTTGGCACGTCCGATGGACGTGCCGTTTTGGCGTATTTACGAAAAATAACGATTGAACGAGTGTTGGGGCCGAACGCCACCGATGCAGAACTGCGCGGGGTCGAGGCGCAACGTGCACTGGTTCATCAAATTGAACAATTATCAGAAAGGGGCAAATAAAAATGCCATAAAATAAAATGTCAAATAAACAAAATACATTATCGTCTTTGGTTGACACTTTGCGCGGCGGATGGTTTTTAATCGCGTTTATTGCGGGTATGGTTTATTGGGTTGCGCGTCAGGACTTTTCTTTGGATGACCTGGCGCGTGCCAACGAACGTATAACATCGCTGGAAAATCGCACAACTATTTTGGAAACCGGCATCGGTCAATTACAAATGAAAATTGACGGAATCAAAGAAGACGTTACTTTAATTAAAAGCGCGGTTATAAAATAAAACCCCACGTGCTGTGGGGTTTGTTTTTATTGATTATTACCCAAGAATCGCCGATAAACTTTTTCATTTATCTTTACCGGGTATTCGCGCATCAGGAACGAATTATAATCATCGGTAATTTGCTTTTCAGACATTTTCTGCAATTCCGTATTTAATTCCGCCATCTTTTTATCATTAACAGTCGGCTTGGTATCCGATTTAACAGTCATGACATAGAAAGCATTGTCAGATTCAACAATAGAGTTCGTTCCAACATTTTCCCTGAACGCCGCGACCAGAATATCATCTGGTGCGCCACTTGTGCGTGATACGGTTGCAGATTTCTTGTCCGGCATATTTTTCCCAGAATTCACATCAACCAAAATTTCGTTCGCGCGGACATACGCCTGTTTGCGTTTTGCATCACGTGTCCAATCGGCGACCAAAGATTTTTTCACAGATTCAAATTCGGCGGTATGTGCCGGTGTAATTTTATCCAGACGCATAATTACAAACCCAGATTTTGTTTCAATCAGTTCGGATTCGGTACCTTCGTCCATTGATAATAATTTAGAAACCATTGCATCGGTTAACACATCGTCCGCCGGACGTTCGCCGGTTGTAAATGGTTTCAATTTTACGAATTTTGCTTTGTTCTTTGACGCGGCATCCGTCAGTGAATCACCCCCGATAATTGCATCTTCGACCCGAACGGCGACATCGTATGCATCGCTGTATTCATCAGGCTTGCTCATATCCGCAGGAACCAAAACATACGATACTTCGCGTGTTTCTGCAACCGTTTGCGGATGCGTGGCATAGAAATTACGCAAATCTTCGTCTGATGGTGTCGCAACCTTGAAATCATCAAGTTTCACAGTTGTATAATCAATGTCCCGTTCAGCATTGCGGGCATTGTACATCGCATTTGTTGCAAAATTTGGAACCTTTACCGGTGCAGACATCGCGCCCAATACCATTGAACGCAATACACTTGTCCGCAGAACTTCGGCAAATGCCGCCTCGGAATACCCGGAATTACGCAATGTGGTATCAAATTTCAGTGTGGAAAATTGACCGTTTTCCTGGAATTCAGGATATTCGCGAATTTCGCGCGCAATACGGTGGTCGGAAACGATAAATCCCATCTTTTTGCCGCGATTTTCCACCATGCGCTGGGTCGTCAATTTAGATATAATGTCATTTTGGAATTTCTGTGCCGCAACCGGGTCAACATAGACATTGCGCATTTCATCACGCGACATAGTCGCCAATTCGCGCGAACGTTCCATATTATATTCGTTAACCGATATTTTATCGGAACCAACACGCACAAGCGTTGTATCACTCATCACATTACCGAAAATCCATTCGGCAACACCCCAGCCTATGAAAGAAAAGGCCAAAATTGTAATTAAAACTTTCGCAATCGGTTTTTCCGAAGCATTACGTAAATATTCTAGCATTTAATCCCCTTTTGCGCTACCATAGCAAAACGATATAATAAAAATCAACGAAAAAAAGGGGAAAATTATGAAAATTATAGCAGGTAACTGGAAAATGAACGGGTCGCGGGCTGCGCTGGTGGAAATGCAGGACGCGCTGGCGAATATAGAAACGGAAAATACTGTCGTTTTATGCGTTCCGTTCACAATTATCGCGGGCGCGAACAACACTGTTGCCATCGGGGCCCAGGATGTGTCAATTCACGATCACGGTGCCTTTACGGGCGAAGTTTCGGCAAATATGTTACGGGAAGCGGGCGCAAAGTATGTAATCGTTGGGCACAGTGAACGCCGTATGTATCACGGTGAAACCAATGAAATCGTTAATAAAAAAGCGGTGGCTGCATTGTCTGCGGGGATTACCCCTATTATCTGCGTTGGCGAAACAATGGACGAAAGAAATGCCGGCAAAACAATGGAAATTATTGAATCAGGCGTTCTGGAATCTGTTCCGACCGAAGGTGGTAATGTAATTGTTGCGTACGAACCGCGGTGGGCAATTGGTGCGGGAATTACCCCGACCGATGATGAAATTGCGGCGGCACATACACTGATTGCCGAAACATTGGATAAAATGGGACGGGGCGGTACACCGATTCTTTATGGTGCGTCTGTTAAGGGGGCAAATGCCGCCCAGATTATGTCGATTCCGCATGTTGACGGGGTGCTGGTTGGGGGCGCATCCTTGAAACCGGACGATTTCATACCTATAATAATAGCAACAAAATAATATTAGGGTAACAAACGGGGGTGAATCCGCCGCCCCCTTTAATTAGATAGGTAATATTATGGATGACAAAGAAGTAAAGGTTGATACGGTTTCTGTAACAGATGCACCGGCTGATAAAAAGGCAACAGAAAGTGTTGCCGAATCCGCCGAACCAACCGAAGTTGATAAATTAAATGCACAAATTGCTGAATTGAATGATAAATATCTGCGTGTGGCTGCCGAACTGGAAAACACGCGTCGTCGTGCGGCAATCGATATTGATGCGGCGGCACGGAATAGGGCGATGTCGGTTGCGCGGCACTTTTTACCGGTTTTGGATGCGGTTGATGCCGCGTTGGTGCATAGTCCAGACGATGCAGGACTTAATGCGATGGCGCGTGCGATTGAATCTGCGTGTGGCAATATCGGTATGGTGAAAATAGAAACGGTTGGAAAAAAATTAAATCCGCAATTTCATAATGCTGTGCAAGTGGTTGAAAAACCGAACACAGAATCAAACATAATTGTTGAAGAAATGCAATCGGGTTATATGTTTGGCGATGCTGTATTGCGCCCGGCGATGGTTGTGGTCGCAAAATAAGAATAAAAAAACGCCCAAACGGGCGTTTTTTATTAGCAACCACCAGTCATGTTACCGATGATTTTCGAAATCGAAATATCTTTGTGTAACAAGAAATCGTATTCGCAGTTACCTTGTTTATATGAACCTGTGCAGGCGGCCAAAGTCAAAACGGCAAACAATGCCAACATTACTTTTTTCATGGTGTCTCCTTTCTGTTGAAAAAGTACAAGTTTATTATAAAGGAATCAATTCACATATCAAGCATTTTTTACAATGCCCCGCGCGCCCAATAAATTCGCGGCCCACAAACCAAAATTGCATCAAAACGCGTGTCGCCCGTCCAATTCGACCGCGCAATAAAATTTTCCGCCGCACGTCGCAGGCGCACCGACTGTCCTGGTGTAATAGCCGCCCAAGCGGTTTCTACATTTGAACGTCGTTTTACTTCGATAAAAATCATCAAATTGTGGCGGCGGGCAATAATGTCTATTTCTGCGCGACCTGTATTGCGCCCAGTAATATAGCGCGATTTCACAATGCGGAATCCGTGCAACCGCAAATACCATTTTGCTAAAAATTCTGCAAACAAACCTGATTCGTATGAATTCATATTAAGTTATATATACAATTCGCCGTTATATTTCCACGGTTCTTTATCAGACCATAAAATATTCCGCTTTACAACATGCGCCGGATTTCCGGCAATAACGCATTTATTGTCTTTTGATAAATCACCAGAAACAATCGAACCGTAACCAATAACACAACCGTTACCAATCCGGGCATGTTTAAGGAAACAAACATTCATACATGTCCAATTATTGTCGCCGATTGTTATGTGACCGCCCAAATTGGATACGGTATCTGTTGCTGGATCGATTACGCTGTGTCCTTCGCCACCCCAGAATGTAATAGATTCGCTGAATAAATTATGGCTTCCGATATTAAATGTTGTTGTGCCCGAACAGTATAAATACAAGGTTGCCCCACAAATATAATTAGAAGCGCCAATCTTTGCGTGTCCATTACTGCCACGAATATACGCATTCAAATAAACCATGTTGTTGGTGCCAATTTCAAAAGTATTGTTACATACATCCCAAAAAAACAGCCGAAAATTGCAACCATTTGCCTGATTTTCATCAATAATTACGGTGTTTCCAGTCGTTTTTCCCGATGCACGAACACACAGGTATTTTTGAAATTTTAATGGGTTTACCGTTTTTTGTCCGTTTTTATGCAGTATGATAAGCGTATTTTTCTTTTTATAAAAACGCAATAACATACGAAATGTTTTTATTTTCTGGGACTTAATAGGTATTAAATCCAAAAG
>CAMVKK010000044.1 GCA_947168075.1 uncultured Alphaproteobacteria bacterium | reverse complement strand
CGACGAGTTCGGGCTTGAGTGGCGACGAATTAATCAATTCGGGATAAACTTTCGGCATAAGGTTTCCAACAAACGGATCATTTGCAACCTTGAACGCCAAAGCGCTGAACGGTTCGTTTGCGTTTGGATGACGTTCGATAACGGTTTCACGATCCAGTTTAGTTCCTTTAATCGCCGGAACATCCAATGGTGACGGCAAGTAATCAACAATCGCGTCCAACAATGGCTGAACACCTTTGTTCTTAAATGCAGTACCGCACAAAATTGGGTTGAAGTTCTGGGCAATTGTTCCCTTGCGAATTAACTTTTTGATTGTTGCGACATCTGGAACTTTACCTTCCATGTATTCTTCCATAATGGTATCATCCAGTGTTACAACTTCTTCGACCAATTTGTTGTGTAATTCTTCGGCTTTCGCTTTCAAATCTTCGGGAATATCGACTGTAACTGGGTGGGAACCGGTTTCATCTTCCCAAATCAATCCCTTCATTTCAACGACATCGACAACACCGCGGAAATCAGATTCTGCACCAATTGGGAAATTGATAACCAACGGATTTGCACCCAACCGTTCACGAATCATATCAACACAGCGGAAAAAGTTTCCACCGATACGATCCATTTTATTAATGAAGCAAATACGTGGAACATTGTAACGATCCGCCTGGCGCCAAACTGTTTCAGTCTGTGGTTGCACACCCGACACAGATTCGAACACTGCAACGGCACCGTCCAAAACACGCAAGCTGCGTTCCACTTCCATTGTAAAGTCAACGTGTCCCGGTGTATCAATCAGGTTAATACGATGGTCGCGCCAGAAACATGTGGTTGCCGCGGATGTAATTGTAATACCGCGTTCTTGTTCCTGTTCCATCCAGTCCATAGTGGCGGCACCATCGTGCACTTCACCGATTTTATATGTCTTACCGGTATAGAACAAAATACGTTCAGAAGTAGTTGTTTTCCCCGCGTCAATATGCGCCATAATACCGATATTGCGGTACATATGTAAAGGGGCGGTTTTTCCAACAGACATTGTAGTGTTTCCTTTTGTTTTCTTTCATTAAATTACCAACGGAAATGTGCAAACGCCTTGTTCGCCTCTGCCATTTTATGAGTATCAATCTTTTTCTTGAATGCGCCGCCCTGGCCCGCCAGTGCATCACGCATTTCGCCAAACAGTCTTTCTTCCATACTGCGTTCACCGCGTTTACGGGCGAACATAATCAACCAACGCAATGCCAATGTTTGCTGACGTTCTGGGCGAACTTCGACGGGAACCTGATATGTTGCACCACCAACACGACGACCTTTGACCTCGACACTTGGTTTCAATGCATCGACTGCTTCCAAGAAAGCCGCCAATTCATTACCGTCTTTGGCAATCTTTTTCAATTTATCCAATGCACCATAAACAATGTTTTCGGCAACTTCTTTTTTACCGTCCCACATAACAACATTAATACATTTTGCAACAACCAGATTGTTATATTTAGAATCTGGCAAGATTTCACGTTTTGTTGCTCTTTTACGTCTTGACATTTTGTTTCCTTTTTATTTCTTCATCTGATTTTTCAGATTACTCACACGGGTTTCCCCGCGTGTATTGTTACATTATATTATTTAGCCACCTTGGCCCCGTACAGTGAACGACCCTGTTTTCTGGATTCGACACCTTTGGTATCCAAGATACCACGAATGATGTGATATTTCACACCAGGCAAGTCCTTTACACGACCGCCACGAATCATAACCACACTGTGTTCCTGCAAGTTATGACCTTCGCCAGGGATATAGGCCGTTACTTCACGACCATTGGCCAATTTAACACGGGCGACCTTACGCTGCGCCGAGTTAGGTTTTTTAGGCGTGGTTGTATACACACGTGTGCAAACACCACGTTTTTGCGGATTTTCCATCATATCGGGCGCCGTGGATTTCACAACAACCTTTTTACGCGGTTTCCGAATCAGTTGATTTACTGTTGGCATTCAAAATCTCTTTGTTTTTTGTCCATTTTTTGTACACGTCAAACCGGCACCCGAACTTATTTCCATGGCACGCCATGGTTTATAAATCCGTCAAAACGCCCGGTTTTCTGTGTTTTTTTTAACTTTCCCTATTTACGTGGAAAGCGAACCTATTATAACCGCAAACGCCCGATTGTCAAGGGAAAACACAATATTTATACAAAAAAACCGCCCAATCGAGCGGTTTTTGTTTTCGAATGGTTTAAAATTAGAAATCGATACCGAACTTCATACCAAAGCCGAAACCGTCATCAAATTCCCATTTATCAAATGTATCGCCACCATGGTGGTTCATAGAAGCACTGATGTATGCGCCAACATATTTTGTTGCATCAATGTTATAGTTCACACCAAAGTAACCATCCCATGTACCATTATTCTTGATTGGCAAATCATCGGTTATACCAGTATATTCGACACCGGCGACCAAGTTCCAATTTGGATCGATAACGACCTGACCATCCAAACCAGCGACCAACATGTGCAGACCTTCATCACCCCAGTTAAATGATTCCGTGTTCATATATACATAGTTCACATGACCAGCAATTGTGAAACCCGAATCAACATATCCACCGCGAACACCGGCCACCCATGCATAATTGGTCAAATCTTTATCCAAAAATGGCGCATGATACGGATAAACATTGTTCACACCGTAACCACCGACCAAATCTAATTTCCAGTTACCATTATCCAATGCGCGGAATGCACCACTTACGCTGAAATCATTCCAACCATAAGCATCAAAACTTTCTTGTTCACTTACAGATGTTTCAATACTGATTGCCAATTGATCTGTGATACCATAGCCAAATTCTTCGCCTAAAGCCCAATCTTCTGTAAATTCAGAATGAGAATCCAAAGATGTTACACTGTAAAAATTACCAGCCTTTGGCATATATAATGGATTGCCATCAATAACATTTGCTGCGTGTGCACCAGACACCGCGAACATAGCCAATAAAGATGTTAAAGCAATTTTTTTCATAACTTTTCCTTTCGTTTTGGTTTTAACCGGAACTCGTTTCCAGTCTTAATTTGATTCTACATGGGATTTTATTCCCCCGCAAGAATAAAGATTTTTGATTTTTATTTTCAAATATGATATAATTCGCGCATTGTGCGATTCGGAATTTATACCCAATCGCCGTAATTACCGCTTTTCTGCGGTATTTTTTATTTTTGTTGAAAAAAGCCAACACGACAAATTATTAAAGAATTTAACAAACCGACGACTTTTTAATTTTTATTGCGTTCTTTTTTTATCTTCCGCCAGTCAGCGTGATGTTTTTGATGCTCGTCATAAGTTTTTGTAAAAATATGTCCGCCACGCCCGTCCGCCACGAAATAAAGGTAATTTGTATCCGCCGGCCGCAGCACCGCTCGAATCGCCGCCACACCCGGGTTCGCAATTGGTGCCGGTGGCAACCCGTTGTGCGTATATGTGTTATACGGGCTTTCTATTTTAAGGTGCCCCGTCAACAAAGGCGCCCCCCGCATATCGCCATAGCCGTTCGTCAACGCGTAAACGATTGTCGGGTCGGCTTGTAGCCGCATATTTTTTCGCAACCGATTTATATACACACTGGCGACCGTTGGCATTTCCGATTCGCGCGGGGTTTCGCGCTGAACAATCGATGCCAGTGTTACAACTTCGTTCCAGGTTTTTAATGGACGCGGGGTTATGTAGCCGGCACGGCTCCACTGGTCATGGATATTTTCCATTTTTTTTCGCATCAGTTCCAAAACCGCCAAACGCGGCGTACCCTTGGCCACACGGTAAGTATCGGGAAAAACATCGCCATCGTGCAAATTACAAACCGGCGCATCGTTTCCCGTCGTGCATTCGACATCACCGGTCAAGCGCGGCGTATTAACCAACAAAACTTTTATCTGTTTTATGGTTAACCCCTCGGGCACAACAATATCGGTGGTTGCCACACGACCATTTGCAAACATTCGCGCAACACGCCACATACTGACCCCACGCGGTATATCATAGTCGCCACGCTGAACGCGACCACCCATACGTTTAATTGCAAATTTAAAAATCGATTCGGAATACACGATATGATTCTTTCGCAACGATGCGGCAACAAACGACACACTGTCGCCATTATTGATAACAAATGTGGTATCACGCCGCACCGGCGACCAAATTCCCATAATGTAAATAACCAGCGCAACAATAGCAAACACCAGCGCAAAGCACCGATTACGTGATTTTTTATTTGGGAAAATTTGCCGCCACAATTTCATACCTGACATTATTGCAAATAAAAATGCAATTGCAAATGCGACAATTAAAAAAGTTTATTTATTGCCCTAGTATTTTTTTCTGGATTTTGATTTATGCCACTGTTCCATAATATCGGCGGCACAAGTGTTTTCAATATGTTTCATATGGACACGACATTTGTTATCAAACATACGTTTATCACGAAATCCAATTTTATCTGCATCATTTCTGTCGGCGGCATAATATACATGCGCAATTTTTGCCCATGCTATCGCACCCCGGCACATTGGGCATGGTTCACACGATGTGTATAAATCACAACCCGACAAATCAAATGTTCCAATTTTTCTACACGCCGAACGAATCGCATTTACTTCGGCATGCGCCGTTGGGTCGTGTTTAGCCACCACCGTATTATGCGCACGCGCAATGACATCCGAACCGCGCACAATCACGGCACCAAATGGTGACATACCCAATCGCACAGATTTTTCACTTTCGGCAATTGCCATTTCTAGAAACTTTTTATTCATCACCAACCACCTTTTAATACACACTAATAATATCAGAAAATATTCCCACGGACAAAAGATAAATAAAAAACCGCCTCTTTGGGCGGTTTGAATTTCGTGGTCGGAGTGACTGGGTTCGAACCAGCGACCTCTACGTCCCGAACGTAGCGCTCTACCAGGCTGAGCTACACTCCG
>CAMVKK010000043.1 GCA_947168075.1 uncultured Alphaproteobacteria bacterium | reverse complement strand
AAAATGGCAACGACAAAATCGTTAAAAAAGTGCGAATTAGATGCCAAATGGTATTTGATTGACGCAACTGATTGCACATTGGGTCGTTTGGCGGCATTTACCGCGAACATCCTGCGTGGCAAGAATAAGCCAACATGGACACCAAATATGGACTGTGGCGACCATGTTATTATCATTAACGCGTCCAAGGTTGCATTGACCGGGCACAAGGCTGATAAAGATAAATTCTTTTGGCATTCATTGTGGACTGGTTCGACCAAGGAACGCACACTGGGCCAGATGCGCGAAGAAAAACCAACACAATTGGTTACCAACGCTGTAAAGCGTATGATGGGTCGACGCACAACGGTCGCATTGGCGAATCAACGTTTGACAAAACTGCATGTATACGCAGGCGCCGAACACAAACACGCCGCGCAAAATCCAGTTGTTATTGATTTTGCATCACTGAATCGTAAAAATAAAAGGGGTGAATAATGGCAGAAGCAAAGAAAACTGCGGCAACGGCAAAGAAAGCAACCGCAACAAAAGCGGCAACAAAGACAGCCGCAACAAAAACTGTTAAGAAAGAAGCCCCCGCGAAAAAGGCAACAACAGCAGCGGCAAAAACCGCATCCGCAAAATTGACGGGTGCAACATACGCAACCGGAAAACGTAAAGATTCCATCGCACGTGTTTACCTGGTTCCGGGCACGGGCAAAATCATGGTTAATGACGCACCGGTGGAAAAATATTTCCGTCGTCCTGTGTTGCAAATGATTATCGCCCAGCCGTTTAACATCACAAAACGCGAAACCGCATATGATGCCGTTTGTATGGTTTTGGGTGGTGGATTATCGGGCCAAGCTGGTGCCGTCAAACACGGTATTTCCAAGGCTTTGGAAAAAGCAGAGCCAGATCTGCGCAAGGTTTTGAAAGCCGCCGGCTTCTTGACCCGCGACAGTCGTGTTGTTGAACGTAAACACTATGGTGTACGCAAGGCACGTCGTTCGACTCAATTCTCGAAACGTTAATGACCGCTTTGAAAACCAAATACCCGTCGCAAGACGGGTATTTATTTTGTTGAAATTTCCAAAAAACCGTGTATAGTTGCGGGGCAATTGTACAAAAAGGGTACCCAATATGTTTAAAAAAGAAAAAATCAAAGATTTACATTATTCTGTGAACGGCGTTTTGACCGCTGATGAATTACAGGCTGCGGCTGATGAAATCCTGACCGAATATGGTAAAAAGGCGAAAATGCCTGGGTTCCGTCCGGGACACGTTCCATTAAGCGTTTTGCGCCAGAAATTTAATGCGTCTGCATACGGCGAAGCTATTGATAAATTGATGAATCGCGATCTGAACAACTATGTCGCGGAAAAGAAATTGCGTCTGGCGGGCGCACCAAAGGCGGATTTGGCGGGCTGGGAAATTGGCAAAGATGCCGAATATTCATTGGAATTTGATATTCTGCCGACATTGCCTGAAATCGATTTGGATAAATTCACGGTAACCAAAAAGGTCGCTAAACTGGATGAATCCGAAGTTGAAAAATCATTGGAAAACATCCGCAAATCGCGCAGCACCGCCGAAAAACAGGAAGAAAAGTACAAAGCACAAAACGGTGATACCGCGGTTATCGATTTCAAAGGATTTATTGGCAAAGACGCATTCGAAGGTGGCGCCGCCGAAAAGCATCATTTGGTTTTGGGTTCTGGGGCATTTATTCCGGGATTCGAAGATCAGATTATCGGCCACAAGGCTGGTGACAAATTCGATGTCAATGTAAAGTTCCCTGCGGAATATCATGCAGAAAACCTGGCGGGCAAAGATGCACGGTTCGAGGTTTTAGTACACGAAGTCCGCAAGCATATTTTGCCGGAATTAAATGACGAATTGGCTAAATCCGTTGGTCATGAATCCGTTGAAAAGTTACGTGAACATATTCGTAAATTGTTAAACGAACAATATGACGAAGCGGCGCAACGCGATATGCGCAACGAATTGTTGGATATCTTGGCGGACAAAGTTAAATTGGATTTGCCGGAATCTTTGGTTGAACAAGAACTGAACATGGCAAAATCAGAACACGAACACCACAACGCCGAACATGGCCACGAACACAAATGGGACGAAAAAGCCGAACGCAAGGACGCCGAACGCCGCGTTAAATTGGGGCTGATTTTGGCGGAATGGGGCACGAATAACAAGGTCGAAGTTACCCGTGATGATTTGCAGCAGGCCGTTTGGGCGGAAGCATCGCGCTATCCAGATCCAAAACAGGTGTTCGAATTCTATAACAAAAATCAAAACGCATTGGCAATGCTGCGCGGTATGATTTTTGAACGGAAAGCACTGGATGCGATGTTGACGCATGTGAAACAGAAAGAAAAAAACGTAAAGCCCGAAGAATTATTTCAACAGGCTGATGTACACTAAATAAAAAACCCGCGTTTGCGGGTTTTTTAATGCTTGATTTGATTTATGAATTTATTCTAGTATTAAAATTGATGTAGGTGGGGCGCATTTATAAAAAAGAAAGGAAGCACACCATGAAACAATACCTTGATATTCTGGACAATGTTTTGACAAACGGTAAAATGTCCGACAATCGCACAGGAATAAAGACACTGCGTATTCCTACGGGCGCAACAATTGAACATAATATGGCTGATGGTTTCCCATTGATAACGACCAAGAAAATGGGATTAAAAAACATTGCAACGGAACTGGAATTTTTTATTCAGGGAATCACTGACAAGAAATGGTTGCAAGACAGAAAATGCCATATATGGGACGAATGGTCAAACCCGGAAAAATGGAAACCCATATACGATGCCAATGTCGCAAAACTGGAACAATCTGGTTGGTTACTTTTCCCCGAAGACAAAGAAAAAATACAAAACGAAGCCATGAATAACGAACGCGATTTGGGACCAATATACGGTTTTCAATGGCGACATTTTGGCGGGAAATACAAATTCAACCCATCTGAAATTGATGTGAACCCGACGAATAACTTTGATTCCAAAAACCCAGGCATAGACCAGGTCGCAAACGCAATATACGAAATTAAACATAACCCGACAAATCGCCGTATCCTGGTCAGCGCGTGGAATCCTGTTGATATGGGCAAAATGGCATTACCCCCATGTCACGTTATGCACCAGTTACTGGTTCAAAACGGCAAATTAAACCTTATATGGACACAACGTTCGTGCGATATGTTTTTGGGTATTCCGTATAACATTGCATCATATGCGTTGTTATTAATGCTGTATGCCAAAGAAGCGGGGCTGACCCCGGGTGTGTTAAAGGGCGAATTACACGATGTCCATATCTATGAAAACCATATAAACCAGGTTAAAACACAATTGACACGCACACCAAAGCCATTGCCAACCGTTGAAATTCCCGATAAAAATTGGAATGGTATGTTAAAATGGTCTGCTGCGAACGGATTTAACCTTAAAAACTATGTATTTCACGAAAAATTACGCGGCGATGTTGCGCGATAAATAATATACACCACATTCACGGCAGGGGAAGTTTCGTCAAAATAGCAGTTGACAAAAGTATTTTTTGGTGTTATTTTTTACTTAAAACACTAAAAGGTATAAAAATGAAAAAACATGTAACAGATATGACAGTAACGGAAAAACAGGAACGTATCAGTTATTTAACATTGACGGTTCATGACATTAACGCCATTCCATCTGTGTTATTACAAAACGAATTGCGTGATACAGTATTTCATTTTGAACAAACTGCACACACACTGAATGCAATTTATGAACTTGAACGATTGGAATCCCAATACCGTGTATTAGAAGACAAATACTCGTCTGAAATTGCCGTTCAACTGCGTCCGTTGAAACGCATATTTGATTATGAATATACCAAGTTGATTAATCAACAAAAAGCGGAATTACAAAAACACACAGTAAATCCTTTAATCGTGCCATCGCATATTTTACAAAAACACCGCCATGAACAAAATATGTTAAAACAACAACAAATTGCACGCAGAACCCAAATTGAACAAAATGCCCAGAAACCACTTATTTTGTGCAGGGATAAACTTTTTAACACATTTACAAATGCGGTAAAATATTTATATCGATAAAACAACACGCGCATTTTGCGCGTTTTTTTATTGTTATTTACTTGATTTTTCAATTTTTTTAATATAACATAGGTCTGCTTTCGCGGGTGGGCGCGATTGCAGTCCGATTAACCCCACAAGTCCTTTGCTTTTTCTAGATTACGGCAAATGGCAAACTTTGTTTGATTTTTCATATGAAAGATTTATCCAAAGATTTATTTAATCCAATCGCAAACGAAGACTTTGTCAAAATGTTTGATAAAGACTATGGCACCCAGGAAACCTTACAGGGCTTCGCAACCAAGGGTACTGTAAAAGATATTCGTGGTGATTTTGTTATGGTTGATGTTGGCCTTAAATCCGAAGGTCGCATTCCGTTAAAAGAATTTGGCGCATCGGTTCCAGCCGTTGGCGATATCATTGACGTTTTCGTTGAACGTTATGAATCCCGCGAAGGTACCGCTGTTCTGTCCTATACCAAGGCACGTGCCGAAAAGGCTTGGAAAGACCTGGAAAAGACAGTTGCCGAAGGTATCGATCCCGAAGGCACCATTATCGATGTCGTTCGTGGTGGATTTACAGTCGATATCAATGGCGTATTCGCATTTATGCCATCAAGCCAGGTTGATCATAAACCGGTTCGCGATGCTAAATCGTTGATTGGCTTGAAAGACAAATTCCGCGTTTTGAAAATGGATGCATTGCGCACAAACGCAATCGTTTCCCGCCGCGCGATTCAGTCTGATGAAATCGCCGCACAACAGGCCGAGGCAATGAAGAACATTGAACTGGGCGCCGTTGTCGAAGGTACTGTTAAAAACATTACCGATTACGGTGTGTTTATCGACTTGGGCGGAATCGATGGTTTGTTGCACGTTACAGATTTGTCCTGGAAACGCGTCAACCATCCACGCGAATTAGTCCATATTGGCGACAAAATAAAGGTCAAAGTTATCCAATTCGACCCGGAATCTCACCGTATATCACTGGGCGCTAAACAGTTAGAAGAAGACCCATGGGAAACAGCATCCCGTGCATTCAATGTTGGCGACACAGTATCGGGCAAGGTTTCGACAATCACCGATTATGGTGCATTTATCGATCTGGGTAATAATATCGAAGGTTTGGTTCACATGTCCGAACTGTCGTGGACAAACAAAAACATCCACCCAAGCAAAGTTTTGCAACAGGGTCAAGATGTTAATGTTGTCGTATTAGATATTGACCAAGAAAAACGCCGCATTTCATTGGGGTACAAGCAATTACAACCAAATCCATGGAAAGAATTTGCAGAAACACACAATGTTGGCGATGTTGTTACAGGTCAGATCAAG
>CAMVKK010000042.1 GCA_947168075.1 uncultured Alphaproteobacteria bacterium | reverse complement strand
CGTTCGTTATGCATGTTGCGGCGCGTGCAATCGCGACACATGCGTTATCAATCTTTGGTGACCACAGTGATGTTATGGCGGTGCGGGGCACAGGGTTTGCGTTGCTTTCGTCCCATAATGTCCAGGCCGCACACGATTTGGCGGCGATTGCGCATGCGGCAACGCTGCGCGCGCGGGTGCCGTTTGTCCATTTCTTTGACGGGTTCCGGACAAGCCACGAAGAATCAAGATTGGAACGCATTGACGACGAAGTTCTGCGGAAAATGTTGCCGGATGATTTGGTGGTTGCCAACCGTAATCGCGGTATGTCGCCGGAACGACCGACAATTCGTGGAACCGCACAAAATCCAGATGTTTTTTTCCAATCGCGCGAAGCGGCAAATCCGCTGTATGTAAAAACACCTGAAATTGTCCAGGAATGTATGGATGAATTCGCGAAACTCACTGGGCGAAAGTACGGCGTTGTGGAATATGTCGGCGACAAACGCGCAAAGCATATAATCGTGTCCATGGGGTCGTCGTGTGAAACAATTGCGGAAACGATTGAACAATTGCCGCGGGGATTAGGGCTGATACGTGTTCATTTGTTCCAACCGTTCCCGGTTGATGCATTTTTATCGGTGCTGCCAAAGACGGTTCAGAATATCGCCGTTCTTGACCGAACAAAAGAACCAGGCTCGTTGGGTGAACCGCTTTACACCACAATTAAAACGATTATTGGCGATCGTGCAAACGTGTTTGGTGGACGTTATGGTTTGGGGTCCAAAGAGTTCAAGCCAAGGGATGTAAAGGCGATTTATGAAAATATGATGCGCGGGACACTGCACCATAATTTTACGGTTGGAATTGATGACGATTTGTCGGGATTGTCGTTAAAGACTGATCCGGCGTTCGCGGTCCAAAATGATAATTTTAAAACGGCGGTTCTGTATGGAATCGGATCGGACGGAACGGTTGGCGCGGTTAAAAATATCGTAAAAATTGTTGGCGAAAACAGCGACCTGTATCCACAATCGTACGCGGTTTATGATTCTAAAAAGTCGGGGGGACTTACCCAGTCGCATATTCGTTTTTCTGACAAGCCAATTCGCAGTCAATATTTGGTCGAAGTTGCGGACTTTATCAGTGTTTCGAACTTTATGATTGCCCGGCGGTTTGATGTCTTCAGTGGTTTGCGTGCCGGCGGAACGGTTATGATAAATACCAGTATGGCGCCGGATGTCGCGTTTGCAAACCTGCCACGCGAAGCCCAGGAACAGTTAATCAGATTGCGTGCAAAAGTGTATTTTCTGGACGCGAATCGTGGTGCGGCTGAATTGGGGTTAGGGAACAGAATCAACACATTTATTATGTTGAATTTCTTTAACTTGACGCGGGTTATTGACCCGGCGGTTGCGGCGGAATCTGCACGCGCGGCAATCGAAAAGACATATAAAAAGAAAGGTATGGAAATTGTCAAAGCCAACTGGGCGGCGGTTGATAATGCGTCTAAATACCTGGTGAAATATAAATTGCCATCGTCAGTGTCGAACTTTGCGCCCGATTATACGCCGGCTATGACCGCGGATGCGCCGGCGGAAATTGCCGGAACATTGGGTGAAATGGCGGCGGGACGCGGGGACAAAATTCCGGTGTCGCGTTTTCGTGTTGATTCTGAATTCGGGGCGGGGCAGTATCCGGTTGGAACCGCAAAGTATGAAAAGCGCGGGGTTGCATCAAATGTTGCGACGGTTGATTTGGAAAAGTGTATCCAGTGTGGCAAATGTTCAATGCTGTGTCCGCACGCGGCGATTCGGATAAAGGCACTGACCGAAGACCAAGTGGCGGATGCACGCGCGGCGGGAATAAGGGTTGTGCCACTGAAAACGACCGACTTGGGTGTGAAGGTGTTTTGTACAGTGAACATTTCGCCGGCGGATTGTACCGGGTGTAATATCTGTGTGAAAAATTGTCCGGTTCATGCGTTGGCGCTTAAACCAATGAGTGAGGCGCGTGAATCCCAGGCGGCATTTGACGCCGCGGTGAAATTGCCGGATGTGCCACGCGAAAAATTGAACCTTAATATACCAAAGCATATTGAATTGCTGCCGCATTATTTCGAATTTTCGGGTGCGTGTGCGGGCTGTGGTGAAACGCCGTATGTGAAAATGTTGGCGCATCTGTTTGGTGATCGTATGGTGGTTGCGAATGCGACAGGGTGTTCGTCAATATACGGTGGAAATTTACCGACAACACCGTGGACAACCGATAAAGATGGGCGCGGACCGGCGTGGTCTAATTCGTTATTCGAAGACAATGCGGAATATGGTTTGGGTATGCGCCTTGCGCTGAATCAAAAGCGCGATGCGTTAAAAAGTTTACTGTTTGAATTAAAAGTGCCAAATGTCGAAGAAATATTTGCGGAAACAGATGTTGTGAAACAACGCGCAACGGTTGATATGTTGAAAAAACGTCTGGCGCGGGATAAAAATATCCGGGCGCGTGTGGCGGAAAGTTTGCTGGACGCAATTGTTGATAAGTCTGTGTGGATAATTGGTGGCGACGGTTGGGCATATGATATCGGATACGGCGGTTTGGACCATATTCTGCATAGTGGTGAAAATGTAAATATACTTGTGCTGGATACCGAAGGGTATTCGAACACCGGTGGTCAGCAATCAAAGTCAACGCCGTTTGGTGCATCGATGAAGTTTGCGATTGGTGGTAAAGAACACGCAAAGAAAGATTTGGGTTTAATTGCCATGATGTCGGGTGCATATGTTGCACAAATTGCGCTGGGGGCGAATCAGGCACAGGCAATAAGGGCTTTCCGCGAAGCGGGATCATTTAACGGTCCATCAATTATATTGGCATATGCGCCGTGTATCGCGCATGGGTTCGCATTACAGAACGGTGCGGAACACCAACAGATGTTGGTAAATACGGGTGCGTGGCCGCTGTATCGGTTTGATCCGCGACTTGCGCTGGACGGGCATTCGCCGCTGACCATGGATTCATCGGTTGATAATCCGATGCCGTTGGAAGATTTTCTTAAAACCGAATCGCGTTTTGCTGCGGCGCGCGCGGTAAATCCGAACTTTGACAGGTTGGTGGAAAGTGCGAAGTCGAACAACCGGTACAAAGACGAATTGAAAAAATATATTGCAAACTTTACAGTGCAAAAGAATAAAGAAAATGGCGAGGGGTAAGATATGAAAGTTCAAAGTTCAAAGTTCAAAGTTCAAATATTGATGCTGTTGGCGATTGTGTTGTCGGCGTGTACTTTCCAGACAAAGCATCGTGGGTATGTTTTCCCAAAGACGATTGACGACGATGTCGCGGAAATAAAAACGACCTCGCAATTGATGGAACGCGTTGGCGCGCCACAAACCAAGACTCTTTATGGAGACGAAGTTTGGATTTATTACGGTGCCGATGAAAACTTCCGCGGGCCGCTACCGCATACATTTACCGATAAAACAGTGTTGTTGGCGTGGGTGCGCGGCAATACAGTCCAGCGGATAAAAATCTTGCACGATGATGAATTGGAAAAGATTAAGATTGCATCGGGCGAAACAGAAATTCCGGCGGCGATTGAACTTAATGCAATCCAGGAACTGTTTAACAATATTGGTCGATTCTCGCCTGCGGGGTTGGGTCAGTAATAAAAGTATTTGGATTTTGTGTCAAAATCGTGTAAAATAGAAAGCAAGAGAGAAAAATTATGAAAAAATTATTGTGTTCTTTATTTGGGTTATCCTTGGTATGCGTTGCGTTGCCGGCATTTGCGGCTGGAAATTTTTCGTGTGGTGCGGGCTATGTGTTGGCGGACCATGCAAAGGTTGACGGAATTAATACAAAGCAGTGTGTGAAATTGTGGTGCCGCGATTTGGAAACGAACAAGGCAATGGGAAATGGCGATCGTGTTGCATCGGGCTATATCGATGTTTTATCAGAAACATCCGATGGACGTGATTCTGTGCCGTGTTTTGGTGATCGTAAATGGTGCGCGGGCGAAGCCGCCGGTGTTTGGGTACCTGAATATGGCGTGTATGTCCGCGGCAGTGACGATGGTTCAACATACAAGGCGTATCAGAAAAGCGGCTGTTTCGCATGGCGATTGGAAAAGCCTGAATGTGACACCGGCGAATCGGCTATATTGCGTAATGGCGAATGGGTTTGTGTAACGGCGTCAAATGGCGATATCAGCAATATTCAGAAATCCAGTGTTCGACGGACTGGAAATATACGCCGGATAATGCGCTGATTTTATGGGGGCGATTCGTCCCCAATTATTTTTTTGGACAAATATTTGTTTTTCGGGTTTTTTGTGATATAATAAACGGTACAGGGGGAATGGCAACGCGTAAAGGGTGTTTATATGCCAAGTAAAAAGTTAGATTTTAAAACAGGACAATATGTTGTTTATCCGACCCAGGGTGTTGGAAAGTTGCTGCGTATTGAAGAGCAGACAATCGCCGGTCAGAAAATAAAAATGTTGGTAATTGATTTTGAACGCAATCATATGACATTGCGTGTTCCCGTTGATCGTGCCGAGATTTCCGGTCTGCGTCCGTTGACATCGGCTAAAAAGATGGACGAAGCCATCGCATCCGCCAAGGGCAAGGCCGGTGCAAAGCGTATGATTTGGGCGCGCCGCGCACAGCAATACGAAGAAAATATTAATTCCGGCGATCCAATGAAACTGGCCGAGGTTGTACGCGACCTGCAACGCCGCAGTGCAACCGACACAATGACTTTTTCCGCGCGCCAATTATACCTGCGCGCATTGGAACGCATGGCCCAGGAATTTGCCGTTTTGCATAAAATTGATTTGGACGCCGCATCTGAAAAGATAGAAGATATACTTGGCGTGCCAAAGGAAATCGACCTGAACGCCGTTGACGAAGATGACGAAGACGAAGAAGATTCAGACGAAGATGATAATACGTAATTAAGTGGTTGTTGGTTATTGTTAACACCGCCCGATTGGGCGGTGTTTTGTGATAGCATTCTTGTATCTACGATGATGTCCCATTAAAACGGAATATCGTCATCGATTTGTGCCGGGGTAACTTCTTCGCGGGGTTGTGCCGGTGCAGCAGAATCGGCGGATGCACCGTCCATTGCTTTTGCCCCACCAAGTATTACCATCTGACCCGCGTACGGATTCAGAACAACTTCGGTTGTGAATGTATCGACCCCCGCCTGGTTCTGCCATTTGCGGGTGCGCAGCGAACCTTCGAGATACAATTTAGTTCCTTTTTGTAACATGCGTTCAGCAACCTCGACCAGGTTAGGGTTGAAAATAACAACGCGGTGCCATTCGGTTTGTTCTTTCTGTTCGCCGGTTGCGCGGTCGCGCCAACGATCAGATGTTGCCAGTGAAAAACTGACCACTTTTTGTCCACTTTGCATGGAACGAACCTGGGGGTCTTGACCCACATTGCCGACTAATATTACTTTATTTATACTGCCTGCCATGATGCTTTCCTTTCTGTTAAATTATTTATATGTTATGATTCGACCAAAATTTATTAATAAAATCAAGAAAAAAAGCGGACAAAATTTCGTGGGACTTGACTTTTTTGTCAATTTATACTATAATAAGGGCACCTGAATAAAACAGCGGGGGGCGTTCGCCCGTAAACCCGATTTCCAAAAGGATATTTTATGCATATTAATGATTTGGTTGAAGGAGAAATAATTATATTAAAACT
>CAMVKK010000041.1 GCA_947168075.1 uncultured Alphaproteobacteria bacterium | reverse complement strand
TTTCTAATCTGTGGGTTGCAGGTTCGAGTCCTGCTGGGCGCGCCAGAATAAAAATGAAAACACCGCCAGATTGGGCGGTGTTTTTTATTCCGCATTGATGCGGGGGTGCATCTTGTCTTTTTGTTCCTATTACAATGTTGCCGGCGCACGTGGTACAATGCCAGTGTATTAAAAATCAATGGAGGAAAAAATTATGAAAAAATTTTGGCTTTTCGTTTTCGCAATTGTTGTGTCGTTTATACCGGGGATTATAGGTGTATTCTTTACACCACACGGTGCATCAAATGTTTGGTATAATGCATTGGCTAAATCAGTGCTGACACCATCGGGTTGGGTGTTTGGTGTTGCGTGGACAATCCTTTATATCTTGCTGGGCATCGCATTATTCTTGGTCATTATTACCAAGAAAAATCGTGTGAACAAATCGGGCGCATATTGGCTTTTTGTCGGTCAGATGGTGTTAAACGCGTTATGGTCAATAGTATTCTTTGGTGCGCATATGCCGGCGTTGGCTTTGTTGGTGCTGATATTCCTTATTGTCGAATCGATTTATATGGCGCGCGCGTTCCATCGTATCGAAAGTGCGGCTGGATATCTGGTGTGGCCGTATATTGCGTGGATGTGCTTTGCAACATATTTGAACGCAACAATAATGTTTTTGAATTAAAATAAAACCGCCAAAACGGCGGTTTTTTATATTCGTAAAATTCTGTATTTCGAATCGCCTATGTTCAGGTATTGTAACCCCAATTCTTCGACATAGTCGGGACTGTAATCATGCAGCAACTGAATATGGTGGCGCAGTTCGTTTAATTTTTGTGTCTGTTGTTCCAGTTCGGCGCGTTCATTGTTCAGATACCATATATTCATTACAAAATGTTGCACATTGGTATAGCCAATAAACATACGAATAAACATAAACAGTGCAAATATAGCACATAATATGCCCCACTTGCCCCGCGGACCGCCCGTCCATGCGCGACCAATAAACCCAAAGAAATTTTTGATTTTTTCCTTCATGCATGCCATTATATCATAAATGTTTAGTAATAATCAAATTTTTGCTGCACCATTGGCGGGAATTACGGATAAGCCGTTTCGCCGCGTAATTCGTATGTTTTCGCCGGATTGCCAATTGGTTACAGAAATGATTTCGTGTCATTCGTTGGTGGAATCACATAAAAATTGTCCGCGTAATTTTGATAAATATGCTGATGAATCACCAATTGGTGCGCAAATTTTTGGTGCTGTTCCCGAATTGATGGCGGATGCCGCGCGCATTTTGGCGGATGCCGGTGCGGACTGGATTGATATTAATATGGGATGCCCCGTGCCAAAGGTTGCAACGCGCGCAAATGCCGGTGCGTATCTTATGCGGGATCATAAATTGGCGGGTAAAATAATGGATGCGGTGGTGCGGGCGGTTGATATTCCGGTGTCGATTAAAACGCGATTGGGGTGGGATGATAAACATACCGATTGGCGTGATTTAATTAATATAGCCGCGGATTGCGGGGTACAGTTTGCCGCGCTGCATGGACGGACGCGGACCCAGGGATATTTGGGCAAATCAATGTTACCCGATGTGCATGATGCACCAATTCCGATGGTTGCCAATGGTGATATAAAAACTGTGTTGGATGCAGAAAAGGCCGAGAATTTGGGCTTTTCGGGAATTATGATTGGTCGCGCTTTGTTGGGGCGACCATGGGCGTTGGCGGAATTGGAGTCTGGCGCGGTTGTGCCGGATAATGTCGGGGAAACAGTGTTAAAACATTTGGAATACACTATTGAATACTATGGTGAACGGGCGGCGATTCCAATGTTTCGCAAACATGCCGCGTGGTACAGTGCCGGCATGCCAAATTCGTCTGAATTTCGCACGCGGGTAAATCAGATTACAAAGGCGGCCGCATTGCGTGATGAAATTTGTAAATTTTGGGGTTGCGAATTGAATAAATGAATTCTATGATGATACTAAAAATCAGGGGCGTATAAAATGGAAGAAGTCATTACAGAAAACGAACACACAAAATCTGTTGCCGATATGACGGCTGGTGAAATGCTGCGCAACGCGCGCACGACCGGGCGGCGTAAACGCGAATTACAGACGATTGCAAAATTGCTTTGTATCAAAGAAGAATTTTTACAGGCATTAGAAGATGGCAATTATACCGTCTTGCCCGAAGTGGTATATATTTTGGGGTTCGCGCGTAACTATGCGATGGAATTAGGGCTGGATCCGCATGTGGTTGTCGGAAAAATTAAACGCGAATTGGGTATTGTTGGCGATTGCCGTTTGGGGACAGACGAAGTTCCGCGGGTAATCAGAAAAGTCGAAGGTCCATCGTGTAAAATCAGCCGTGAACCAAAGCAAAAATCTGGAAAATCTTTCAAAATGCCCGAAATTATGCCGATGTTACGGGACGCGTGGGCGTTTATTGTTCGTAATTGGAAATGGGTTGTTGGAATTTTGGCGGGAATATTGGTTCTGGTTTTGTTATTGGTTTGGGTGTTTTCAGGTTCATCAAATTCATCGTCAACATCGGTTGCGACTGATACACCGGTTGTTGCACCGGCGGAACCGACTGAACCGGCATATACTCAGCCCGTTCGTGAAAGATTCGGTATTGAAAATCGGGACAAGGCGACAATTATATTACAGGCGAATAAAAATGCCGGCGATGTCGGAACTTGGGTTCAAATAGAAGATGCACGCGGCAAAAAAGCATTCAATAAAATTATGTTCCCGGGTGATATATTCTATATGCCTGCTGGGAACGGTTATCGTGGCACTTTTGGTAATGTTGCCGGGATTGATTTCTGGGTCGATGGTAAATTGGCACCAACGGTAAAGGCGAATCGTAATGCCAAGGTTGCAATTACTGCGGAAAACCTGATTAAGCCCGCGGCGGCGCAATAATAAAAAGCCGTCGTTATGGCGGTTTTTTAATGATAAAATCTTGAAAAACATAACGGTTGAACTATATCATTCACTATGAGTGGCGTAATAAAAATTCGCGGTGCACGCGAAAATAATCTTAAAAATATTGATTTGGACATACCAAAAAATAAATTGGTGGTCTTTACTGGCGTATCCGGTTCGGGTAAATCATCGCTGGCGTTCAATACCATTTATGCCGAAGGTCAGCGCAGATATGTTGAATCGCTTTCTTCGTATGCGCGCCAATTTTTGGATATGCAGAAAAAGCCAGATGTCGATTTAATCGAAGGGTTATCGCCCGCAATTTCCATTGAACAGAAAACAACATCCAAGAACCCGCGTTCAACCGTTGGCACCGTAACCGAGATTTATGATTATCTGCGTTTGTTATGGGCGCGTATTGGTGTGCCACATTCGCCGGTAACAGGGTTGCCAATAAAATCACAAACAATCGCCGAAATGGTTGATTGGACAATGAAGATGCCACCTGCGACTAAGATTTATATTATGGCGCCACTGGTTCGTGAACGCAAAGGGGAATACAAAAAAGAAATCGCCTTTTTGATAAAGCAGGGCTATGTCCGCGCCATCGTTGATGACGTGTTATATGATTTGTCGTCCGTGCCACCATTGGACAAGAATAAAAAGCATAATATTTTCGTTATTGTTGACCGTTTGGCAATGCCGGCGGCGGATGCATCCGAATCCGATATCGAAGAGTTTCGGTCGCGACTTTATTCTTCGTTCGAAGGTTCGTTGCGCCTGGTCCCGGGGTCGGTGTTGGTGCGGCGTTTGGACACGAACGAAGATACGCTTTATTCACAAAACTATGCGTGCCCCGTCAGTGGCTTTACCGTGCCAAAAATTGAACCGCGTTTATTTTCGTTTAATGCCCCGATTGGTGCGTGTCAGGCTTGTGATGGTTTGGGCGTGCAATTAAAGGTTTCACCGGATTTGGTCATACCCGACCCGTCAAAGACTATATTGGGTGGTGCGATTGCACCATGGTCGCGCGGGGGTATGTTGTCGCAATATGACCATTTGCTGGATGCGTTACATAAAAAATATAAAATACCACTTTCTAAACCGTGGCACACATTAACCGCCGAACAGAAAAATATTGTTTTATATGGAACCGGCGATGAACCAATAAAAATTAATTGGAATGGGTTTGTTTATGAAAAACCATACGAAGGTGTAGTCCCGAACCTGGAACGCCGGTGGCGCGAATCTGAATCGGAAATGATGCGTGCGGAAATCGCAAAGTACCAATCGGAAAAGCCATGTCCAATGTGCCACGGGAAGCGTCTTAATATCCAGGCGTTGTGTGTAAAAATAAATGGCGCAGATATTATGGATGTCTGTGATATGTCGGTGGACGATTCGTTAAAGTGGTTTAATGATTTACCGAATCATTTGTCGCAAAAAGAAAACGATATTGCGCGCGTGATTCTGCGCGAGATAACAAGTCGTCTGACATTTTTGGAAAATGTTGGTTTGGGATATTTAACATTGTCGCGTATGGCGGGAACCCTGTCGGGTGGCGAAGCGCAACGAATTCGCTTGGCATCGCAAATTGGGTCCGGATTGTCGGGTGTTTTGTATGTGTTGGATGAACCGTCAATCGGTCTGCATCAAAGCGACAATGATAAGTTGTTGGATACACTGAAAATGTTGCGTGACAAAGACAACACGGTTATTGTCGTTGAACATGACGAAGATGCTATGCGTGCCGCGGACTATCTGGTTGATATTGGACGCGGGGCGGGGGTTAATGGTGGAAATGTCGTTGTTGCCGGCACGCCCGATAAAGTTATTAAGTGCAAGGATTCTTTGACCGGGCAATATCTGTCGGGAAAACGCAAAATTGATGTTCCGAAAAAGCGGCGTGCGGGAAATGGTAAATCAATTGTTATTACAGGGGCGCGTGAAAACAACCTTAAAAACATAGATGTTGAATTTCCGTTGGGCAAATTTATCGCATTGACGGGTGTGTCGGGTTCGGGTAAATCGACATTGTTGTTGAATACACTGTATCCGGCTTTGATGCGCGCGCTGTATAATTCCAAGATAGAGGCGGGCGCGCACGATATTATTCGCGGTATGGAAAATGTGGACAAGGTTGTTGATATTGACCAATCGCCAATCGGACGATCCCCGCGCAGCAACCCGGCGACATATACCGGGGTGTTTACAGATATTCGCGACTTCTTTGCCGAATTGCCGGAATCCAAAGCGCGCGGATATACCACGGGACGTTTTTCGTTTAATGTAAAGGGTGGTCGTTGCGAAGCGTGTCAGGGTGACGGTCAGATTAAAATAGAAATGAACTTTTTGGCGGATGTCTATGTTGAATGCGACAAATGCCATGGTGCGCGCTATAACGAAGAAACATTGGCGGTTAAATATAAAGGAAAATCAATTGCTGATGTCCTTAATATGACGGTCGAAGAAGCGTATCGTTATTTTGTAAATGTGCCAAAAATCCGCCGTAAATTGGAATTGTTGCGTCGTGTTGGGTTGGACTATATCAAACTGGGGCAAAGTTCGTTGGACTTGTCGGGTGGCGAAGCCCAGCGTATAAAATTATCAAAAGAGTTAGCAGCGCGCAGCACGGGGCAAACGATTTATATTCTGGACGAACCAACAACTGGTCTGCATTTCGAAGATATTAAATTATTATTATCTGTTTTGCATGAATTGGTTGATGCCGGAAATACTGTTATTGTCATCGAACATAATCTGGAAGTTATTAAGACAGCAGATTGGA
>CAMVKK010000040.1 GCA_947168075.1 uncultured Alphaproteobacteria bacterium | reverse complement strand
TAATCCGTGACCGTGTTATAGCGGTCCATAGGTTCGAGTCCTATACGCTCCGCCACAGATTTTGGTTAATAACAACCGCCGAACGGCGGGTTTTTATTTTGTTTTGTAAATGACCTTGAAAAGTCATAAAAATATTCTATATTTAACCTTGCTATGAAAGAATATATTCTGCCTTTTCGTGATTTAGTCGTGAATCCGGGTTTAACCGTTCCGATTTATATTGATAATCCGCTGTCTGTCGCGTGTATCGAGGCCGCCGCAGGCGCAGGTAAAAAAATCGTTTTAACCCCACAACACTGTTGGGGATACCCCGTTAACGAGGTTGATATATACAAGGTCGGCACAATCGGCGAAATTGCCCAGGTTCTGCGTATGCCGGACGGGTCGTTGCACGCGATTGTTCGCACCACAAGTGCCGTTCGTCTTTCCGATATTGTGGTTGAAAACGGTATTTTTATGGGCGAAACCACCCCTATTGATGTTTTAGACGACAGCGAATTTGAACAAACAATTGCACTGCGTGACAAAATAGCAGACAACATTCAATCTTTGCCAAATGCACGAAAATTAAAAATTGATAAATTGCGCTCGGTAATTCAAAACTATCCGTTGCCGGCATTTGTTGATGCGGTTGTGCAAATGCTGGACATCGATACAGATATCGCGGTCAATATTCTGTGCGCGACAACATGGCGGGAAAAATTGATCATATTGCTGGAACAGGTCAATTTGATGGCGGAAACCATGAAAATCGAAGATTCCATAAATCGCCGTATAAATCAGCAAATGGAAAAAGGTCGCCGCGAAGCAATATTACAGGAAAAAATGCGCGCGATTCAGGCTGAAATGGGCGAAGATAACGATGAAATGGATATGTCCGGCATTCGCATTCGGATTGAAAAATCGGCTATGCCGGCGGATGCCAAGGAAAAAGCAATGTCTGAATGGCGGCGTATGCGCACACTGTCCCCGATGTCCAACGAAGGTGGTTTATTAAAATCATATTTGGACGAATTATTATCTATGCCGTGGGACAAATCCGATAAACAACCAATTGATTTGAAAACTGCGCGCGCTGTTTTGGACAGCGAACATTCCGGTATGGATGCGGTCAAAGAACGCATTTTGGAACATATCGCTGTTATGAAAAAAACCGGTAAAAATAACGGCAGTATTTTGTGCTTTGTTGGCGCGCCGGGTGTTGGTAAAACATCGCTTGGTAAATCCATTGCGGCGGCGCTTGGGCGGAAATATCAGCGCATATCACTGGGCGGCATTTCGGACGAAGCGCATTTTCGCGGGCATCGCAAAACATATATCGGTGCACAAACAGGTCGCATTATGGATGCGTTGAAACGGTGCAAAGCAAATAATCCTGTTATCGTTTTGGACGAAATCGATAAAATGACACGCGATTGGCGGGGCGACCCGGAATCTGCACTTTTGGAAATTCTGGATCCGGAACAGAATAAAAGTTTTCGTGACCATTATTTAGAAGTGGATTTTGATTTATCTAATGTTCTGTTTATCGCGACTGCAAACAGTTTGAATATATCGAACGCGTTAAAAGACCGTATGGAAATCATTGAAATACCGGGTTACAGTATGGACGAAAAAGTCCGTATCGCACGCGAACACCTTATTAAACGTGCGGCGCACGACACCGGTTGGGCGGTTGAAAATATTACAATTTCGGACGATGCTATTCGCCACCTTATTCAAAACTATACATCCGAAGAAGGTGTTCGCCAATTACAACGCGAATTAACTGCAATTTTGCGGCGTGAATTACTTAAAAACGATGGCGAAGACAAACCAACCGAATTTACCATTGCAAAAATTGATGAACTGTTATCATTACAGCAATCCGCCGGATTTAGCAAAAAAATCGGATTTGGGGTAAGATTATGAAACAACCGGTAACACGAAAAGTAGAATTTTATACCAATGGCAAAAAAGTAGTTATCGAAGCCGATCTGAAAACGGCACGTGCTATTGATGTGTATAAAATGGTTTATAATAAAGTTCAAAATTTCGATATTAAAACACGAACCTTTCCTGGAACGCACGATGGGTGTATCTGTGATGTAATTTTGGCACAATCACGTAAATTTAAAATAGTATGCACCAAAGAGTATATACCAAATGTTCCAGAAATAATATCTGCACCCCAGTATACATGTGGAATCGCAAACACCCGTGACAATAAATTTGTAAACGTTCCCTGTGGCGTATCGGTTTTGTATTATGAACTGTTCCGTGGTCGAGTAAAATGATTTTAATAATTAACACATCTGGCAACAATTTGGAATTCGTATTAGACGACAAATACGCAACTGTTTCCGTTGAAAAACAATCGGTCGCGTTGCCAATCGAAACAGAAAAATTCATCACGCAATGTGGTGCAAAATGGTCGGACATTACCGCAATCGGCGTTGTCGTTGGTCCCGGCAGTTTTACCGGCATTCGTCTGGGCATCGCCTATGCCAAAGGTTTGTCGATGGGATTGAATATACCTGTTGTTCCAATAAATGCGTTCGAATTATATTTGGCAAAAACCCCGGATGCATTTGTTGCAATTGATTCTGGTCGTGGTGATTTCTTTGTTGGCGCGGATAATTTACCGCCCTGCACTATGTCTATTGATGAAATTGAAACAAAACAAATGGCGTGGCCGCGTACGGTCGGACATCGTCCGTTTGATTTAAAATTAGGCACACAAATTGTTCAAGACAAGTTGGCGCATGGAAATAATCAACCCGTGGTTCCAATGTACTTGCGCCCCAGTTATGTTGATACAAACAAGAAAACAAAATAAATGTTAAATAAAATTGCCGAACTTCATAAACAATGTTTTCCTGAACGTCCATGGTCGGAATCTGATTTTATGGATTTGAAACGATCGGGATGTGAAATCGTGGCATCCGACAATGGCTTTATCGTGTGGCGAACCGTCGCAGACGAAGCCGAAATAATCTCAATCGGTGTCGCCCCCGCCGCACGGCGTAACGGCATTGCCGGCGCGTTAATTTTGCTTATGGAACAAGAATTAAAAAAATCAAGTGTTGTTAATGTGTTTTTAGAAGTTTCCGAAGTAAATTATCCGGCAAAAAAACTGTATGAAAAATATGGTTTTAAGCCGACTGGAAAACGTCCAAAATACTATGACGGCGTTGATGCAATTATAATGTCTAAAAAGTTATAATCATATTTCATTGATAAATTCGATAACGCGCGGGTCAAAAATAACATCACGCGGACGCAGTGGCGATGCCACATGCATATCGGCGGCACTGCGTGTTCGTGAAAGCGCAACATAAGTTTGTCCGTGTGCAAATGCCCCACGCGAAATATCCACCACAACCGCGTCCAGTGTTTTCCCCTGGGCTTTATGTATCGTCATGGCGTACCCCAGGTTCAGCGGGAACTGTTTATACGAACCGACCTCTGTTTCGACAATTTTATCGTCCACATCACGGGAATATTCTATTTTCTGCCATTTTTCAGGTTTTACCACAACAACATCGTGCGTTTTATTTAACAATTGTACGATTATTTCGTGCGCCCCCAGGTGTTCGATAATGCCCATCGAACCGTTGTGCCATTTGTCGCCATTTTTCACAAAAACAACCAACGCCCCCTGCTTTAATATAAGGGTCATTGGTGCCGGCACATCGCGTTCGGAAAAGGTTCCGCTTATTTCTCCGTTATATGCAACTTCGGGTGCGGCGATTTTATTCAATCGGTCGGCATTGATGCGTTCTGCAACCGCGCGAAAAGGCGTAATTATAACAGCGTTCGCGCGACGCGCGGCATCATCAATTCGGCAATTATTAAAAAATTCCAATGCCGATACATCGTTTTCGCGTAATCGCATAAGGTTTTTTAACAATTCCCCATCGTTTTGTCGATATACAGTTTCAAAATTAAAAGGAATAAAATCAGCACGCCTGTATGCATGCGAATCAAAAAAATATGCGTTCGCGTATTCGTATTCCGCCATATAATATTGTTCTGCATCGCGCGTTATAACCGGCGGCAATTGAAACAGGTCGCCAATTGCAACAATCTGGATACCGCCAAAAGGTTCGTTATTTCGCCGCGCCGCCCGCAAAAGATAATCCATCGCATCCAACAAATCCGGTGCAACCATCGATATCTCGTCAATAATAAGAACATCGGTTGCCGCCAATATATTTCGTGGTTTCGCCTTTAATTTAAGCAGTTCCATAATAATAAAGTCGCGCGGCTGAATCTGGAACAGTGAATGAATCGTTTGTCCCCCAACATTAAGCGCAGATACCGCGGTTGGACACGCACAAACAACACGTTTTTTTGACACAGATTTAATATAATTAACAAATGTAGATTTGCCTGTACCCGCCGGTCCCAGTATTAACAGATTAGACCGCGTATTTTCCAATGTATTAAACGCGGCCATTTGCGATGGATTTAAAATCGGAACGATTTCAGACATGAACACATGATGCCACAATAAAAATTCTCTTGCAAGAAAATCAGAAACGATTATAATACCCGCCGTGGGTTATTAGCTCAGTTGGTTAGAGCGGAGCGCTCATAACGCTTTGGTCGTGGGTTCGAGTCCTACATAACCCACCACTTTAAACTATTTGTCCGCACAAATCTGTGTGGATTTTTTTATTGCCATCAATCGCCACAATAAAACAGCATTAAAACAAACCAATTATATTCACACAATTTTTCGCTTGCACGACCCACTATATTTTTTCTAAGATGAAATATAAAAGAGGGAAAGATATGGGAAAAATGCGCAGATTTCTGGGTCTTTTAACATGTTTGTTCATATTTGCATTTGGGGCGTCGGATGCATTTGCCGTCACGTCGTGCACGCAATGTTATTCATCATGTAAATCGGGTTATACTTTTAATGCAAACGGCAATGGCGTAGGCTGCGGCTCATGTGAAGAGGGAACTTGTAATACGTCCGAATCGTGTCCCAGTGGTTATACCGCGGGCGGATCAACGTATAATGCATGTGAAACGACCCCCGGAGCCGCGTGTTATAAAAATTGCACTGCGTATAACAGTGGCGGGTATCGTTACACGCCAACAAGTAATAAAGCATATTACGACGATGATTGCTCTTTTACATCTTCTTGTATAACCCCATGTTCATCAGTATCAAACACAACAGCCACAGAAAATTGTCTTGTGCCCCAATTAATTGCATTGAATGCGAAAAGCGGTTACAGAACATGTTCCGGTAATTATACCACGGGTTGTTCATCAGCGGGCGATACGTGTTCCGGGTGCAGCAGTTGGGGCGAATGTGTGATAACAGAATGCCAAACTAATTATACTCTTAATAATGGTACATGCGATCCCACAGCATGTACAACATCCAATGCAGGTATTGATCACGCCACCGCCGTATCTGGGAACATTGTTGATGGATGCTGTGCAACAAGTTGTGGCACAGGTTATCATGTAGATAACTGTGAATGTGCAGCGGACTCATCTGTATCATGTAATATAGGTCAGTATGTAAGCAACAATACCTGCTATAATTGTACGAACAAACCGGCTGGCGATACATCTGTTTATACCAGTTCATCATTGTCCTCTTGTCCGTGGACATGTATCTCTGGTTATTTAAAATCCGGTAACACATGTAAACAAATCGTGGCTAATTGTAGTGGTCATGCAGGTCAAGAATATCATAATGGCAGTTGGGAAACATGTCCCCAAGGCGAATATTGTGATGGCACAGGATATGTTTTAGATGGTGACACCTGGGGTTGTTACGAAACCTGTCCGGATGGTACTACATCCGCGGCGGGTTCAACCAGCATAGACGATTGTGTTGGGCAATCAGCGACAT
>CAMVKK010000039.1 GCA_947168075.1 uncultured Alphaproteobacteria bacterium | reverse complement strand
GTTGCGCTTTGAATATTGTTGTTTGCCAATAAACACAAAATCGCCCCGCCCGTTCCGACACCGACATCCAAGACCGTTTTGGCGGATACATCTGCGATAGCCGCCGCCAACCATGCCGCATCAGATGTCGGATTATATGTGCCACGATAAAGACGGACACGTCCGCCCAGCATGGTAAAAATCGCTTGTTTTTCAGACATGCTTGTATAATAATCCAACAAAATAAAAAGGCAAGTTTATGTTTGATGATGCAATCATAGTGCAAAGCGCAATAAGCGCATTTAATAACGCCGCATTGGTGGCACCTGCGTTTTTTTGGTCGGCATTATTAACTTTGCCGTTATATGCTGTTGTTTGGTTGTTTGGCGGGAAAATTGCCGAATTTTTGCGTTGGTCGCATGGAAATATTACTATGCGTGCGGCATTATGGACCGTGATAATCACAATTGGCTGGATTGTGTTGTTTGGTGGGAATTATGGCGTGTTGCGTGATGATACATCGACTTTGCCGTTTATGATTGCTGCAATAACATTTGTTTCATCTGTATTTATCGGGTCGTATACCCGCAGCATAAATGTTTTTCGCCGGGAAAATATAATTTATATTTTAATGGTGTTGTTGGCGTTGGGTATATCTGATATGCATACGTGGTGGGGACCACTGTTGCAAATTGGGTCGGCTTTTATTGGGTTTGTTATTGGTCGCGGGGCGAAAATGGAAATGCCGGCGGTACCGGGTGTGCTGCTTATATCCGGGGCAACGGTTACAGCAATGCTGATGCAGCCCGAATATTTTCGATTCGGACAACAGGGCAATCTGACATGGATACATTTATTGTTCGTTGCGGGATTTGGCGCGTTGGCGGCGACAACAATTGCGGTGCGCAATATCAATGCGTGTGGTCGCATACACGACAGTGCGTATATTAAATTAAAGTGGATGATACGCTTTGTAATTGCACTGGGGGTTGCACTGTTTATTATGACGGAATCTGTACCGGTATTTTTGGGTGTCGCGGTTGCTGTCTTTATCTCTGTGGCATTGACGATTTGGCATGCCAAGAAAGTTCCAAATGCAATGGATGAAAAAATGTTTGCATTAACGATGATGCTGTTCGGAATTCTTATTACTATGCCGGTTATAACTGCTATTGGTATAGTATATTTTGTAAATATGCCACGTTCTGATTTTTGGCATGAAATCCGGCGTTTGTTATAATTTGTTATATTTATTTAATACCATATTGTCGCTTGTTTTTGTATCATTTGTGATGAATTAATAAACAAAAGAGTGGCAAAAATGAGTAATATACATCCAACCGCAATAATCCATGATGGCGCCAAATTGGGCAAGGATTGCAAAATCGGACCAAATTGTATTATTGGACCAAATGTTATATTGGGCGATCGTGTAGAATTAATTTCCAATGTGGTGATTGATGGTAAAACATCGATTGGTGACGATACAATTGTTTATCCGTTTGCGGTTCTTGGCGTGATGAGCCAGGATTTAAAATGGCAAGACGAGGCCGCAATGACCGGGCTTACTATTGGGAAACGTTGTCGTATTCGCGAATATGTTACGATTCATTCTGGAACACCGGCATCGGACGGAACCGAAATCGGTGATGATTGTCAGATTATGATTAATGCACACATAGGACACGATTGCAAGGTTGGAAACAATGTGGTTATGTCTAACCTGGTACAGGTTGCCGGGCATGTAGAGGTTGAAGATTATGTTATTTTGTCTGGCGGTGTTATGGTGTTACAGTTTTCGCGCATCGGACGCAATGCATTTGTTGCTGCAATGACCGGGGTTACAAATGATATATTGCCATACGCTATTTACGAAGGCAGCCCGCGTGCCGTTTACCGTACCATTAATCGTGTTGGATTAATGCGCCACGGGTTCACGAACGAAGATATGCATGCAATTCATGCGGTCTATACCGCTGTATTTCGTGGAACCGAAGGCACCGTTTCCGAACGTTTGGCGCGCGTGCGTAAAGAGGTTAAAAATAACAAGTACGCAATGGATGCCATAGACTTTATCGAAAATCGTTCAAAACGCGGAATTGGCACATCGCAAAATGCAGAATAAAAAATTAAAAATATTCATTGTTGCGGGTGAAGTATCGGGCGATGTCCTGGGGGCGAAAATCATGCGCGAAATGCCGAATGCCAAATTTATTGGCATTGGTGGCGAAAATATGGAACGTGCCGGATTAAAATCTTTGTTCCCTATTTCCGATTTAGCGGTTATGGGCGCAGTCGAAGTGGTCGCACATGCACGTACATTGACTCGCCGTATTCGTGAAACGGTTGATGCCATTATAAAAGAAAAACCAAATATTGTTTTGACTATTGATTCGCCTGGTTTTGCGCGAAGTGTTATTGGTCGATTGCGTAAATTACCCGCGGGGCGAAATTTGATTGCCAATGGGTTGAAATTCCATCATGTCGTTGCACCCCAAGTGTGGGCATGGCGGCCGGCGCGCGCCAAAAAGTATGCGCGCATATTTGATAAATTGTACGCCTTTTTTGATTTCGAAGTACCCTATTTCACTAAATACGGATTATCAACAATGGCGGTCGGGCATCCGATATCTGACGGATTAATTGGTAAAAAATATGTCGGTAATGACAGTAATATAATTGCCATTATCCCTGGCAGCCGTATGTCCGAAGTTAAACGTTTAATGCCGATGTTACGCGATGTCGCACACAGAATTTATGCACAAAACCCGAATTATGGATTTGTTATACCAACCGTTGAAACGACACACGAATACATTGCAAATGCTGTTCGGAATTGGGGCGTGCCGGTTAAATTGATTTCCGCAGACAAACGGTATGATTTATATTCAAAAACCTTTATCGCAATCGCGGCCAGTGGAACTGTTTCGGCGGAATTGGCAATGATTCATGTGCCGGCGATAATTGTATACAAAATGAACCCGATAACCGTGTGGTTGGCGCGGCGCGTCATTCGGGTTAATTGGGTGTCGTTGGTTAATATTCTGCTTAATCGTGGGGTTTATCCAGAATTGCTGGGGCCGCGCGCAACGGTCGAAAATATAATGGCTGAATTTTCAAAGTTAACAAATGACAAAGCGCGCAAAAAAATGATTCGCGAATTAGCAACCGCGGACAGTTTGTGGCAAAATCCATATGGTACAGCCGCGAAAATTATTGCGGATGATTTAAGCGTGTTCAAATAAATCAATACATTGATTTTGGTATCAATGTCATATCTTTAACATCGCCTTCATCTTCTGGATTACGACATACAATATCGGAATCTGTTTCTGTGGCATTTGCGACATAGCCAAACGGACAAACCTTACCATCGGAATTTATGCTTTGGGTACACCATTTTGCGTTATTTGCTGTGCCAGTGGATCGTTCGCCATATTGTTGTGTGCCGGTCTTTGTGTAACATGTTTCGGCATCGCCAGTAACCGGTAATTCGGCAACACAAGTCGCGTTTTTGCCGTTACGACTGCGGCGACCGCCATTTTCCCAACACAGACACGCACCCCAGAAATAACTGTCCACATTAAGGTTATAATCGCGTGGACACATATTTTCGTTATCAGATATTCCGTAGTCGTCGGCAATGTCTTGATATTGTTGTTCGGTATCGCCACCGCCTTGCAAGTGCCATAAACATATATTGGGCTGGTTGGAATTACTGCCACCATAAAGATTTTCTTTGATGAATTGGCGTTCCACAAAACGACCGTTAATATTGGTACATTGTATGGCAAGTGTATCAACAATTTGATTGTATACTTCGGTGGCAACACCGGTTGGTCGTAACACACGATGACGCATTGTGCTGTCAGATTTCGATTTCGTACCATATCGGATTGTGTCGGATGTATTTTGTGAAATGTTAAACGAAAGTTGGTCTATTTCGCCAGAACTTCTTGTTGTGTACATACGGTCAAAACCACCGAACGCTTCTTCTATAATGTCTGAAGTATTGCATGCATCTATTTCGGTTAACTGTTTTGCACATGGTGATACGTATTCATCAGAACAATTGTCCATACAGTGCAATGTAAACCAATCGCCCGCGTTGCCCGATGTTCCGGTTTTGAATAATCCGCTGTACGGATAATAGAAATTTTCATATCCCGCACCGCCATATTTATCAAAGCACTGTTTTACAACGGCGCGACATGCAATCAAAATATCCGTATCTTCGCGGTTTTTTACGTAATCACGCATGATGCTCCATTGTGGGTCTTCGTCTGTGCGGAACATATCATTACAAGAATCAACATAATCCGTACACATTTTGTTTGTCAGAACAATTTTGTCGGGCTGCAAAATGGTCAATCCAGAACCCATCAATTCCGCCATTGCCGCGGTGATGGAGCCATCTTTGTCCGCATAGCATCCAGAAATAAAATCGAAACACCCCTGCTTTATTTCTGCCACTTTGGATTGTTGGGCGTAATATATTGCCAACAGTGCGCGATCCAGGTATTCTGACCACACTTCATCTGCTATTTCGGTACATTTGTCCAGTGCTGGCTTTGCAAACATTTTGGTACGTTTTTCAAAATTCGAAACAAATAAAGCGTTTAGCATCTGCTTGGACAGGCGTTGATTCGCGGCATCAACCCCCCATTGGAAAGTCAATAATTTGCCTAGATTGGCAAAGTTCTTAACACCGACAATCGGTGCGCCAGTTGCAACATCTATGAATTCGCCGTTATCCAGGCATTTATGATAATTCGCGCCACATACTTCTTCGCTAAGTATTGCGGATTCAACATTATTGATACACGCGGCGATATCGTCAGAATTATGTTTGCGGCGATTTTCAACACGCGCCAAATCCAGCATTGCGCTACCTTCGCGGATTGCAGACTTCATCTGTGAACGGCGTTCGTCAATTGCCGTTTGTACTGTGTTACAGTCTTGCTCAATCGCCATAAGGTATGCGTTAACCGCGCGTTGTAACGATGCGTTATTGCAATCGGCGGCAACGGCATTGCGACATTGTGGATATACGGCAGTATAAAGGTTTTTCCCGTCATATGATGCAATAATTTGATTTGCATCGGTACTGAACACATTAGAAAAATCGTATGACATATTGATAACGTTTAAATCCGAATATTTGCCGCCAACCGTTGTGTCGCCCCCAGATATAGAATTCATTATTGCCTGTAACAATGCCTTGGACGCGGAAGTGTCGGTGGCCAGTGCGCTTTCCCCTTCGGACGCGGTGCGCATGGCGGTTGCCTGGGCCGCGTTTAATCCGACCACATCCAGGTTTTCCGTAAATACAGTTAATTGTTGACCCGCATCGTTCAGTGTTGCGCGCTGTTCCGCCAAATCTATGATGCGATTGCTGCACGAACAGCGCCGATAATCGTCATTTTTAAGCGCACAAAATTGATCCATACATGTAAAAAATGCAGATTTGCACACTTCGTATGCCGCGCCGGTCCGTGTTTCCGATGCCAGACTAGTTGTTTGTGTGGTTGTTGCACGGGCGGATATGGTGGTACCTGAATCATCAATTTGTGATTTATTAGATGCGGCACGGTTGACAATCTTTGCAGGGGTTCGTTCCCCCGTTGATGCGGAACGTTCAACCGTTTTGCGGGATGGTGTCAGAACGTTTGTTCGTGCGGCGGTTGTGCGTTCGGGCGCAACAGTCGTAGAAATTCGCTTTTGTGTTGCGTTACGAGACACGCCGTTACCATCACGCACGGCGGCGCCGGCGTGTGCAACAGACATTGCAATCGCAATAACAAAAATCAGAATTTTCTTCATCTCTGATTAAATTGTATCAAAAATAGCAATTTCAGAGCAAGCAAAATATGGATTATTTATGCGATTTTTTGGTGTCAAAGCACGATTTTATTGTTGCAAAAAGATTTATGTTGCGTTATTATACGGAACGCTTTACAATTGTTGGGCATATGGCGGCATACGAGTCAGC
>CAMVKK010000038.1 GCA_947168075.1 uncultured Alphaproteobacteria bacterium | reverse complement strand
CGGGCCATAAAGTAAAACATGATCCATCGATTCCCCACGGGAACGCGCACCCGAAATAAACACGGACAGGTTTTGTTTCAAACTTTCGTGTCCAATAAAGTCCGCCACTGTTTTGGGACGAATTGTCGCCGCCATTTCATCGGGCACGGTCGGATCTAAAAATCGTTCATTTTTGTTCAATTTATCTTACCTTTTTCTACCTCTGCACACTATAGAAGTTTGTTTTCGGCGTTTTCGCGACCCACATATGCCTTTAAATCATTATACATTTGGCGCAAATCCGCAGGTTGCGAATATTCCGCATTTGCATTTTTTATTCTTATTGTTTCCAGATCGATTTGTGCCTGCTTTTTCAAAATTTGTGTCAAATGTTCCGAAAACGCGCGTGCGTCATCAGATTCCGCCGCCCCCTGGAGCAGCAATCCACGATTCGGACGCGGCGACAGAAAAGAATAATCAGAAATTGACGGGTCGGGCGACACCAAGGCGAACCCAGACACTTCGGGTCGGCGCATTAACGCCTGTAACACATACCACGCCCCCAGTTCGTGTCCAGCCAGCCATATTTTATCGCTGTCTTCGTTTTTATTCTGAATCCAATCAATTACAGTTGCAATATCCAGCATATTATCCGCGGTTGTTCCCAATGCGCCATCTGAATCATTAACACCACGATAATTAAACCGAACAACAGAAAATCCAATATCCATAAATGCACGGAACATGGCATATGACACACGGTCGTTCATATGATGCTTTTTGTGCGGGTTGCCCGACAAAACCACCGCCAACGGTGCGGCCGGAGTGTCAGATTTATGATACACCGCGTGTAATTTGCCCGCTTCACCTGTGATTATTATATCTACCATCCTGAATACACCTTTCTTTACAGATTAACTTTGACCTATTTATAAAACAAAGCAAATACATTTTTCAATAAAAATATTTTTTGCTTTGACACACCGCCCCGAATTGTTTTAATATTTATTCAAAGGATAAAGGGATTGCTATGTCAAAAATACATTCGTTGGCGGTTTTATTGGCTTTTTGTGCGTTGAACGTGCATGCCGAAAATGTCGGTGTTTATGAAAATTTTCAAACAATTTACACTGAAACACCGGTTCAGTCGTACTATGCGTATCCCGATGACCCGAATTTTATTCCGGAAACAGAATTTATGCAACGCGCCGACAGTTTGAATTATGACCAAAACATAGTTGATGCACGCAATGCTGAATCTGCCGCGCATCCGGGCGTAATGTTTGCGGATCGACCGATGGTTATATGCCGTGATTTTGGTTGTACTAAATTGAACGACCGTATTACGCGTACATTTTTATTTAACAGTTTGGCAAATATGTTCATGATGAATTCGCATTCGCGCCTTTATATTTGCGAAGCGGACCCGTTTTCGCGCGATTGTCTGCAATCGGGAATTTCTTTCCCTGTACGCAGCGGCATCGCAAACGCGTTGGTCAAAATTCCAAAGGCAACCATTTCCCAGGTTCGTATTTCAACAGGTTTGTCGCGGGCGACCGTTGGTATGACTTATGAAATGCTGGTTAACGGCGTGTCGCGTGTATGCGAACCGACCACAATGGATATCGTGATTCCCGTTAATTCCCAGGCAACATTATCAAACCGTGAATTCACATGCAATATGACCAGTGATGGGTTAAGCAATGTGTCATTATTGGTAAATATTGATTATATTGATTTGGACTATGGAATCTTGGGCGGTTACTATTCGTTTGGAATGCAGGGACCAACCACCGGTGGTGGCACTGGGTATGCTTTGTTCAAAACAGAATTTGCAACTGCGGGTTTAAAATTCCGCGCGGCAACCAATGATTCCGATGCGGCGGGTGCAAACAATATGATGACAATTCAACCGGGCGAATATGCGGTTGGACCGTTATCAAAATAAATGTGGTCATGTGCGCGTGGCGCAAAGCGCACAATATCGCGCCGCATTAACACACTGAACCATAAAAAATGAATAGAATTGTTCTTATTATTGATGATGATATGGCGCTGAACAAGACATTGGCGCGTGGTTTGCGTGCCGATGGATTTGATATCGTTTCCGCGTTCAGTGCCGAAGAGGGTGCCGAAATCTTAACCCGCATACGGGTTGATGCAATTATTCTGGATCGTATGATGCGTGGGATGGATGGTCTGTCGTTTTTGCAGAATTTGCGGGCTGGCGGCAACACGACACCTGTTATAATGTTGACCGCTATGACCGGGGCAGAAAATGCGATTGCGGGGCTGTCGGGTGGGGCTAATGATTATTTGGCAAAGCCTTTTCAGTTGCGCGAATTGATATTGCGCTTAAATAATATTATAAAACCAACTGAATCAGCGCATAAATTGCCAGCCGGGTTAACATTTGCAAACAACGAATTTTTTACAGGCGAACCGGGCAATGCAAAGTTATTTGTGCTGTCGGGCGAAGAAAAGAAATTATTAATAAATCTGACTGCGCCGGTTGGAAATGTCGTGCCGGCGGCACCGATGGTTGCAAAACGCTTGCGTGCGAAATTAAATGGTGTATTATCAAATATCGATATAATAACTGTTCGCGGTCAGGGATATAAAATAATAGAAAAGGATACAATTAAAAACTAATACAAAATGGGGGAAACGATGAAAATAATGCCACGCAGTTTTCTTTGGCGCACAATATTGATGGTTTTGTTGCCATTGATTGTCGCACTTACTATTGTTGCAAATGTGTTCTTTGGAAATCACTGGGAACGCGTACATGCGACAATGGCGCGTTCATTGGCGGGCGAAATATCAACAATGATGAAATTTGTAAATGACGGGAACACCGCGGCATTGGACACAATGGCGGGCGATGTTGGTATAAATGTTTCGCTTAACGACACGGTAAGCCGCCCAAAGCACGATGACAACCACTCAATTATAGCGGGAAATTTATCAAACCAATTAAAACAACGCCTGAACCAGCGGGCAAACATCTATATTAATCGCGGCAAACGCGCTGTCCAGATAGATGTTCCGACAAACGATGGTAAAATTGCGACATTTGGTGTTTCGATGCATCGTATTTATTCCACCAGTGCGGAAGTTTTCTTGGTCTGGCTTATTGCATCTATCTTGATTGTGGGCATTTTGGTCGCGCCGTTCATCATTTTGCATACACGCAGCATTCGCCGCATTGCCAAGGCCGCAAACCTTTTTGGCCGTGGATTGGATGCACCGGGCTTTGAACCATCGGGGTCCCGCGAAATACGCGAAGCGGCATCTGCAATGATAACTATGAAAGAACGGCTTAATCGATATAATCGCACCCGTACAGATATGCTTAACGCGGTCAGCCATGATTTGAAATCGCCATTGGCGCGGATGCGTTTGGCGGTTGAAACAGAAACCGCCGAAAAAGACGAATTGTTGCGCGATATTGACCGTATGACGGAAATGGTTAATGGATACCTGGCGTTTGCGCGTGGCGAAATGCCGGAAATAGAGCAGGTTACCGAATTGCCGTCTATGTTGATTCGTACTGCGCGCGATGCGGCGCCAAAGAAAAACATTGTTACCAATTTCCCGGATGCGCCGGCACAATTCTATGCACGCCCGATGGCGTTGGCACGCGCGTTCGCAAATATCATTGAAAACGCGGCGCGTTATGCTAAAAAGACTATACGCATCACTGAAATTGACACTGTGGACCAGGTCGAGATTATTATAGAAGACGATGGTCCGGGTATTCCAGACAGCAAGAAAGCCGATGCAATGCGTCCATTTGTGCGTCTGGACGAATCCCGCGGGGCAAAAACCGGTGGAACAGGATTGGGGCTGTCAATTGCCAAAACAGCAATAGAAAACCACGGCGGGCAAATATTCTTGGAAGACAGCGACCTGGGCGGTCTGCGTGTGCGTGTCGTGTTACCGATTTAATATGTGGGGTATCAAAATATGAATCTTTATAAATATGTGTCTGATAAAGTAAATGAAAAATTGGGCGTAGCGGTAAATCTGGAATCGCCACGCAACCGCGAATTTGGCGATTTTTCGACTAATGTAGCAATGGTTAATGCTAAATCAGCGGGCAAAAATCCGCGCGAATTAGCCACCGAGTATGTTTCAAAACTGGCGGAACTGGATTTTGTCGCAGATGCATCGATTGCCGGTCCGGGTTTTATCAATATTAAACTACGCGATGATTTTATATGGAAAAATGCCGCCGCACCGGAACATATTGCCACAAAAAAACCAATGACGATTGATATGGACTATGGTGCATATAATGTCGCAAAGTCTTTACACATTGGACATTTACGCACATCGATTGTTGGTGATACATTTAATCGTATCGCGCGGTTTGTCGGACATAAAACATTTTCTTGGAATCATATTGGCGATTGGGGCAAACCGATGGGGTTGATTATCGCGTGGATTGAACGGTTACACCCAGAATTACCATATTTTCGTAATGATTTTGACCCAAAAACCCAGGTTGATTTTGAAATTGACCCGGTGGAATTAAATACATACTATCCAGCGGCATCCGCACTTGCTAAAACCGATCCCGATTTTCAGGCACGCGCCCAAGAAATTAAAGCACGATTCCAAGATGGTCATCCAGGATACTTTGCGTTATATGAAAAGTTTTTAAAAATATCCTTAGAATCTATGAATAATACGGTCAAACGCCTGAATATATTGCCGTTTGATTATGATTTGGGCGAACGGAACGCGGCGGGGTATCTGGACGATGTTGAAAAGATTTTGCGTGCTAAGAATATGATTTATGAAAGCGACGGTGCCGAAGTAATTAATGTTAAACGCGACACCGATACCGCACCAATGCCACCATATATGTGGCGTGATTCGCGCGGGGCGGACACATATGATTCTACGGATCTTGCGGCGGTATATTGTCGCAAGCAAAAGGATAACCCGGACAAAATCATTTACTTTACCGATTTGCGTCAATCGTTACACTTTGAACAACTGTTCCGTGCTGCCGATATGTCGGGCATATATCCATACAGCCAATTTGAACATATTGGTTATGGTACAATAAATGGCGCGGATGGCAAACCGTTCAAAACACGTGATGGAAACGCAGCGGGGCTGGACGATATTCTTGATATGGCGACTGCGGCTGTGCGGGAACGCGTTACCGAATCTGGCAAAGAACTGGACAACGATACAATAACGGCGATATCGTTGGCGGCGGTAAAGTTTAATGACCTTTTACACGATGTGCGTTCAGATTACATATTTGATCCAAAATCGATCACCAGTTTCGAAGGGCGCACCGGACCATACATTTTATATACCGCCGTCCGTTTGAACAGTATTCTTAACAAAGTTCAAAGTTCAAAGTTCAAAGTTCAGAAAGAATATGACATGAACACCGATGAACGCAATTTGCTGATTCAGATTATGGATTTTGAACGTACTGTGTTGACCGCGTTTGATAACAGGGCGACTGATTTAATTGCGAACTATGCGTATGATTTGTGCCAGTTAATTAATACCTTTTATCACAATTGCCCAATTATGCGTGATGATGTTGATGACAAAACGCGGGCAGGGCGTCTGCACATCGTTCGCATCGCCCGCGACACACTGGCCACAGCAATCGATTTAATGGGATTAAAAGTTCCACGGGAAATGTGATTAAAAAACGCCCGATTGGGCGATTTTTTTAAACCTTTTATGTTTTAACGCACTTTGCTTTTTGACGCATTAGTGTTTGATAAACCAAACAAGCGTTTAACCCCGGACATGAATACCCCCCGATTAGAACTTGGGCGATTGCCGGCAAAAAATTTCCCAAAGCTATTAAAAAATGTTCGTTTTAATTTTCCGCCATCTTTATACACAACACAATATTCAGGTAATTTCGAACCCGTCATACCAATATGGGTTTCATACATTTCAACAACTTCGTGTGCATGCAACACGCGATGCATCATGGATCCTTCGTGTATAGCTGCTTCCTCGCGTATTTCCCGAGCGCTTAATTTCATCCAGTTTTGAGCATCTAATTTTAACAATTGTTTCTTTTCCTGGCGAAAATATCTTTTTGCGTTATCCATTTAAAATCCTTTTGTTGTATTGGCACACGTTTGTATTATACTATTTTTCACGCCATAAATCAACAAGTGCGCGTTTTCTTGTGGTATAATAATACCATATCGATTTTTCTTGACTTTTTCGCGGGGTGTGTGCATAATAGGGCGGCAAAAACATAAAAAGGGTTAGAAAATGGCAACGACAAAATCGTTAAAAAAGTGCGAATTAGATGCCAAATGGTATT
>CAMVKK010000037.1 GCA_947168075.1 uncultured Alphaproteobacteria bacterium | reverse complement strand
TATAACACGGTCACGGATTAGCAATCCGCTGCATTACCACTCTGCCAACGCTCCGGCATTTGGTGATGGGTATTATACAGAAAGCATTTTTTAAATGCAAGTGCGAAAAACGATATATTTTTATTTTGACAAATGCCAGTATTTTTGGCACTGTTGGGGTATGACAATTCGTTTTATAAACTTTTACTGTTGTTGTTAATTCGCTTTTTAATTGTGCGAACATCTTTTGTTTGCAATAAATCAATCAATTCGTTATCATCGTAAAAAACAATAGGGGAAAATGCTATGCAAATCAGATTATTTAATACAATGTCGCGTAAAGTCGAAGATTTTAAGCCACTGGTACCGGGGCATGTTGGTTTTTATAATTGTGGTCCAACGGTATACCATTACGCACATATCGGTAATATGTTATGCTTTATACGCGCTGATTTGTTGCGCCGTATGTTTATCGAGAACGGATACGATGTGAAATATGTTATGAACATAACTGATGTCGGTCATTTAACATCCGATGATGCCGATTCCGGGGAAGACAAGATGGAGCGGGGTGCCGCGCGTGATAATAAGTCCGTTTGGGATATTGCAAAGTTCTATACCGATGAATTTTTGCGTGATTATGACGATTTGAATAATCTGCGCCCGACCGAGATGCCACGCGCAACGGACTATATCGCCGAACAGATTGATTTAGTGAAAAAGTTGGAAGATTTGGGTTATACATACGAAATACCGGGTGATGGTATTTACTATGATACATCTAAATTTGCCGCATACGGTCAATTAACCGGCGGGTCATTGGCGGGTAATCGTGCCGGCGCACGGGTTGAGTTTAATGAATTAAAACGCAATCCAACCGACTTTGCATTGTGGAAGTTTTCGCCGCGTGATAAAAAACGTCAAATGGAATGGGATTCCCCGTGGGGTGTTGGGTTCCCTGGTTGGCATGCCGAATGCAGCGCAATGAGTATGAAGTTGTTGGGTAATCACTTTGATATTCATACTGGGGGCGAAGACCTGGCACGAATTCACCATACGAACGAAATAGCCCAATCTGAACCAATCGTGGGTAAGCCATGGGTGTCGTATTGGGTGCATTGGGCATTTTTGATGGACAAATCCGGCAAAGAAAAGATGAGCAAGTCCAATGGCGAATTTTTAAGCCTGGATGCATTACGTAAACGTGGCTATGACCCCATTGTGTATCGTTATTTTATAACATTGGGACATTTCCAAAGTCAGTTAGCGTTTTCATGGGAAGCACTGGATGCGGCGGCGAACGGATATAAGAATATCGTTCGGCGCGTGGCGGACATAATTGCAAACAAATCGGGCGAACTGGATTCGGGCGTTTATGATGCGTGGCACGATAAATTGCTGGCACCGGTGTCTGACAACCTTAAAACAGCGGAAACATTGGTCGTGTTCCAGGAATTGCTGCGCGATACATCGGTAAATAATACGACCAAGATTGCGCTGGTTGAATTTGTTGACCGGTTGTTGGGGCTGCAATTCATTGACCGCGCTACAAGACTGATTGCGGCGGAATCGGAAAGCGCACCGGCGGAAATTGTTGCGCTGGCGGAAAAGCGCACTGCGGCCAAGGCGGCGAAAGACTGGGCAACGGCTGATGCCTTGCGCGCCGAGATAGATGCAGCGGGTTGGAACTTAACAGATACGCCGACCGGTTTAAAGTTAACCAAGAAAGCATAGAAAAAACCGCCAGTTTCGGCGGTTTTTGTTTTGTTGTTTCTTTATATTTACCGGGTCTTAGAATTTATTGTGCCATGTAAACCCAGAAAATTTTCAGTATCAGCGATTTTTTTCTTAAAGAAATCAATAATGTCCACACGACGTACGATTTTTTGCTGTTTTTCCGCTTCGGACAAGAACGTGCTTGATTTGATTTTTTTGATTTGATTATTCAAATCGTTAATGCGCGCCGTCCATTCGTCAATGTGTTCGTATTTAATGGCACGGTTTCTTAACGACCAGAAATCTTCAGCGCTTGGAACATATGCATCATGATTGTTTCTTAAATGTATGTCGTGATATTCCGGCTTATGTCTGTTTTCAACCCGAACATTTTCCGAATTTGCGGTCGGTTGGGGACGAGTTTCAGATGCAAAATAGTTTGCCACCATTTGTTTTGGTGAAAATATTGCTTTTTTTTCGACCATTTTTTATAATCCTTTTATTAGTAGAGTTATTTATTTAGAACGCATTTTCTGTAACGCTTTGATAAATCTTGTTTGTATGTTTTTATCTGTGACAATTCTGTCAAAGCGATTGTCTGAACCCGGTACTTCAATATAGTACGGCATTGGTATTGCCATATTTGTTTTTTTGTCGCGTAATACGAATTTGTACATACGGGTGAATGTATCGTTTTGTTGCGTGACTTCTGGTTCTGATAATCTTAAATCGAATTCCACATGCTTGCGCATATCGTATTCGTGGGTATCCAAATCCACAAAAGCCTTGGGCGTTAACGAACCCTGGACATTTGTGGTAACAAATGCAATTGGTGTAAATTCCAATTTTTCAAATATTGGTTTCATTGTTGCCAAAGAATCACAAATATCTTTACTTAAAATGTATTTTGTGGGGGCATACAGGCGGATAATGCAACCATTAAAAGAAAATGAATAGGTTACAGGATGCTGGCCAGATACGGATTCCAACTCAAACACATCGTACAAATTTGTACCAAAATAGCTGGTTCTTGTACAGGGACGCAGCATTTTCATCATGTTTCGTATACTTATAATCTGTTTTTGTTTCATGGTTAACCCTTTTTTTAATTATCTTAAATATAATCACAGAAAATCATTTTGTCAAGTATTTTGTCGAGTATTTTATAAAATATCAATATTGTATGGTAAAAACGGTAATTTTTATCAAAATGTACTTGAAATTTTGGCTGTTCTGGTTTATATTATTCGCCGTTATAACATTAGGGGTTTTCCATGAATTATCCATATATGCCAAAATCTACTGCACTGTGGTTGATTGAAAATACAGCATTAACATTCGAACAAATCGCGGATTTCTGTGGTCTGCATGAGTTAGAGGTTAAAAACATCGCCGATGCTGAAACATATAAAATCCAGGGGCTTAACCCGATTTTAAATGGCCAGGTTACGCGTGAAGACATCGAAAAGTGCGAATCCGACCCGGATGCGCGTCTGACCCTGCGCCAGGAAATTGTCGAAGCGCAAAACGCCCAAAATAAAAAAGGCGTTGGATATACTCCAAAATTGCATCGCCAGAATCGTTTGGGCGGGATTTTGTGGATTTTGAAAAATTATCCAGAATTATCGGATGGTCAGGTTGCACGATTAATGCGCAGTACAAATCCGACTGTTGCATCTATTCGCAACAAAACGCATAAGTCGTATTCGATTATCCAAATCCAAAGCCCGATTGTGTTGGGGTTGGTTTCTGAATCGGCTGTTCGTGATGCTGTGGCCAAGGCGCAAAAGAAAAGCAAATAATTTAATTCCAAAGGGTACTACATGGCAAAAAAACTTGATGACGCGACCAAGTTATTAATTGACTCGTTACCGGAAAACCTGCAAAAATTGGCGACTTCGGCGGTCGAAGTTGGGTATTTTTCCCAAATGGATTTTAATGCCGCAAACGAAGCAGACGAAGTTCCAGCCGAAGAACAAGAAGAAGTTATGGACTTTTTCAAGCAGGATTTAGGCTTGGAAATGCTGGAAACAGACAATTTTTCCAAAAATATAGAAAAATATTATGCGGATGATGACGATGATGAAAATCGTGATAAAACGCGTAATTTGCTTAATGCTGACGCAGAGCAGGTTGATGTCAACGATGAAGATTATGAACATTTTGCCAAACAATTGGAACGCAGCCAAACTGGTACATTGGTTCTGGGGGTCCAGGATTCTGTGCAGTCGTATCTAAAGCAGATTGGTACGGTTCAATTACTAACTGCCGCGGGTGAGGTCGCAATTGCGCAACGTATCGAAGCTGCATCGCGTTTAATGGTATACGGTTTGTGCGAAAGCCCGATGACAATTCGTGCTATGCTTGATTGGTATCAGCAATTATTAAACGAAGATATTCGTCTGCGTTATATTGTGAATTTGGAAGTTATGTATTCGTCTGATTCAGAACAAAAATCGTTGGCTGCATTATCCGAAGCCCTTAAATCCAAAGGTGTTGACGATGTCGATAATTTGGATGACGATGATTTGGACGATTTAGAAGAATCGACTGCATCTGACGCGGACGATGACGAAGATGAAGACGAAGAAGATGAAGACGGGCTTAAAAAAGAAGATACACCACGCGGTACATCCGGTGTTCCAATTCCGGTGATGGAAGAGGCGTTAATGCCGATGGTCCTGGATTTGTTTGCTAAAATAAAGCGCGTGTTTAACAGTATGCAGAAATTACAGGCACGCCGTTTGGAAAATTTGCTTGCGTCGTCAAAACCGGACGAAGCATTGGAAAAGAAATATGCCAAAATGCGTCTGCAATTATTTGAATATGTCAGCAAAATCCGCCTTAATGACGACCGCAATGCGGAAATTTTGGAACAATTAACCAAGCGCGACCAATTGCTGATGGGGCTAGAGGGTAAATTACTGCGTTTGGCGATGGCGAACAAGATTAAACGCGAAGATTTCTTGGCCGAATATGTCGGAAACGAAATTAATCGCAACTGGGTTAAAAAAATGGCGCGTTCCAAAAATCCGGCTTGGGTTAATTTTGTTAAAAAACACGAAAAGGATATTGTCAAAATCCAGGATGATATTACCGCAATCGCCGATGAAACCGGCCAGCCGACATCCGAATATAAAAAGGTTGTGGAACTGGTGCGCCGTGGTCAAACCGAAGCCGCCCGTGCGAAGCGCGAAATGATCGAAGCGAACTTGCGTCTGGTTATCAAATTTGCGAAAAAATCCAGTAACCGCGGTCTGGGGCTTGATTTTTCAGACCTGGTCCAGGATGGTAATATCGGTTTGATGAAGGCGGTTGATAAATTCGACTATCGTTTAGGAAACAAATTTTCAACATACGCGACCAACTGGATTCAACAGGGGATTTCCCGCAGTATTGCTGACCAGGCGCGTACAATTCGTATCCCGGTTCATATGATTGATAATATACACAAGATTCAACGTGCATCGCGTCAGTTTATGCATAAATATGGGCGTAACCCAACTGCCGAAGAATTGTCCAAGATTATATATCTGCCGGTGGACAAGATTCACAAGGCGATGAAGGTCAACCTTAAACCAATTTCATTAGAGGCGCCCGTCGGTACCGAAGACGACAGCAGCCGTATTGAAATCATCGCGGACGAAACGGCGAAAAATCCATTCACATCCGCTGCGCAAAAGAATCTGCGAAAGATTGTTACCCAGATTTTGTCCGAATTGGATCCCAAGGAAGAAACCGTCCTGCGTCAGCGTTTCGGGATGAGCACGAACAAGACCAGCACTTTGGAAGAGGTTGGTGAATACATTGGCGTTACCCGTGAACGTATCCGCCAGATTGAACAAAAGGCGTTGAATAAATTGAAACATCCAACGCGCGCGCGTAAATTGCGCAGTTTCTTGGAAGATTAATTAATAACCGCCCGCCGTGCGCGGGCTTTTATGTAAAAAGGAAAGAAAATGATAATAGCGGTCGAAGGCGCAGATAAAGCCGGAAAACATACCCAGGTAATGCGGATTGTTGAATATTTAAATGGACATGGAATTGCCACAGAAACACTTGATTTTCCACAATACAATGCATATTGGGGTCGCTTTATAAAGCGCTATCTTAATGGCGAATTTGGTGCAACGCGTAATTTGCCGGCGGAATATACAATGTTGCCGTATGCCTTGGATCGGTTGGCGCATACGCCCCAGATTAAGCTGTGGGTTGATATGGGGAAATGGGTTGTTTTTGACCGATATACTTACAGTAATGCGTTTTCTATTGCGAAATTGCCGCGCGAACAATGGAACGGGAAAATAGACCATTTGGAAGATATGGAATTCAATCAAATGGGTATAATTCGTCCAAATCATAATATCTATCTGTATTTGCCGGCGCAAATTTCGTATTCTATGCGGAACCAGGGATTAAAAGAATATCAAAACGGAAAACCCGATATTCACGAAAGCGATTTGAAACTGTTGACTGATGTTTCGGATGTTTATAAAACAATAGCGGCGCGCGATGCGAAAAATTGGACTGTGGTTGATGAAATGAAATCCGATGGTACGCGTATGAATCCAGATCAGGTTTTCGATTATATACGTCCGATTTTGAATAATTTCATTGCGCGGACTCGGTAAATTTTATCTGGTGCGTTCAGATATCTGGCGGCGCTTATATTCCAATTTATAGTGATATGGGCAACAACTGCAATTGTTGTTGTTACAGTCATGCCGACATTCGTACGGCAAATAGTCCAACAGGGCATTATATTCTGCTTCGTACATTGGTTTAAAATTTTCTTCGATATCTTTGGCGGTTTTATTGGCATAGCGGTGTGCGGCAATATTGTATATGCGCGATGCGTTGCTGAATTGTTTTTCGCTTTGTTCCATCAAGTACGCGTAATATTCCAATCGTGCTTTGGTGCGGTCTAATCTGCGCATATCGCTTTCAGAATGTCGTGACAATTTGTGCATGGCGGAATGCGGGCGGCTGCGGTACAGATACAATGCCGATGCGTCTGTCGGGCGTAATATGTACCGATAATTATCTTTGATGGCGGCAAACGCGTATTGTATTACGAATTGCGCATCTTCAAAGTACCGCAGATGTGGTCGAAAACGGAC
>CAMVKK010000036.1 GCA_947168075.1 uncultured Alphaproteobacteria bacterium | reverse complement strand
TGAAGATGACGCGCACAGAACAACACCAGAAATGCGGGAACAGTTTTTTAATGACCCCGCACTACGTACCGAGATTTCCGCCATGGTTCCCAACACTATCTGGCGGGAATAAGAAACGCCCAAACGGGCGTTTTTTATTTTTTCTTTTTTTCTGGTTTGGTTGAAATTGAATCCAGACACCGTGTCAGTAAAGCCCTGTATTCGTCTATCAATTCTTTGGGCTTTATCGGTATGATATTGCCACCCCATTGTGTTAAATATAAACTTATCGCGCGCAAGCCACCGGTACGCATTGTTACAGACACACTGCCGTCATCATGTGGCACAAAGTTTTGTGTTGTATGAAATTTATATTTTTCTGCTGCCTTTATCGCATCGGGGTCACGGATTAACCATTCTATATCATACACTTTGCCATCGTTATATGTTCCAAACATAGAATTTGCATATTCTTTAATTGAAAAATTGTTATCTGGTTCGAATCTGGTATCTGTTTCAACCAAATCCGTAATGTTCGACAAAATATAGTGTATTGGATTCGCCCCCAAAAACGCATTAGCAATCAGGTAAACATTTGTCGGGCTGTACATAATTCCCAACGGACGCATATGAACATCTTTTAACTTACCATCTTTGCCACGATATTTAAAATTAACCTCGTGCTGGTTATATATGGCGGAATCCAATTTATTTTTTATTTCTGGATCAAAATCTATGATCGGATGCGGCCCAACAAACGCATAATCTGAATTTATTTTTTGATCAATTTCGTTTATTCTGCGCGTCGCCCGTTGGCGGTTTTCCATATTTTCAATTTTTTTGTACAAACGAGATGTCAATTTGGATTTAAGATTTTCCAACAAATGCCGAACATGCAAATTATTGTTCGCGCGTTGTATGGCGACATCTAATGCCTGGATTTCTGTATCATCAACGGTATCTGGGAAATCATAAAGATCCAATTTATATGTTCCATATTCATAATTTATGTCCAATTGTTTGCCATACTGTTTCTTGATGTATTCAATGGCGCGTTTAACGGTTCGTTCACAGACCTTGTAATTATCGTAATTGTAACAATTTGCGGGAACTTTACCCCGCGCCTTGTATTCTTCGGACAGAAATTCACGAATATCTTTGCGGGTCATCTCTCGCGACCGCAACGCGTTAATTAACGCCATACGAATATCTGACTTTTTATAACTTTCGCGTTTTTCGGGCATTTTTACCTCCTGTAAACCAACTATTTATAATAATACAGCATTTTTTTCATAAGTAAAGGACAAAATGGACCATTTTTGTCCACACCGCACCATACATTATATACGAACACGAACCAACCCAGGGGCAAAACAAATGAAATCAAAAGACAGACAAATTATTTTATACTATCTTAAAAACGCGGTAAACAGCGAATACGAACCCGAAGATATGGATATGTTTTTCCATCAACTGTCCCGGTATTCATCAGATCTGTTTGGATTTTGCCTGCGCGATTTATTGGTCGCCAGCGAAGTTAATATTCCCACAAACGATAAAACCGATTTTTTACTTAATTTATTAAACGGCAAATTATGCCGCAATTCGATACTGGCGAACGATGATTTATATGAACGCATTTCGAATATTTTTAATTCGCACCAATCGGATTATAATGTCGATATTACTCGCCGCGATTTTGACAAAGATTTCACATTAATATGCGACACCTTTGATTTGACCGACAAAAACCGGGTATTATTACAATTTTGGGTCTATATGAAAAAGAATATGCAATTGCGCCGATTAATGGGATATTTTAATGACGGAATCAACAATGATTTTATGGATGAAATTAATTCGGACTTTGTCGCCGCAATTTGTAAAGTTTCACCCGAAGAAATCAAAATTGCAACATCCCAGGCGGGGCAATTGGTTGAATCAGGCATATTGAAAAATCGATATGGCGATAACACGCTAAGCCCGATGTTCCTTAATTTATTAACAATGAGTTTTGACAGTTGTACCGCTGTCCGTGATGTATTAATCGGCGCACCATTATCAACAACACTGACGCGTGAAAATTTTGATTATATTGCAGACGACTTTGATAAAATATCGGACATTTTATCTGGCGGCATCAAGAATCAAAAATCGGGCATAAATATTTTACTGTATGGTCGTCCAGGAACTGGCAAAACCGAAATAGCCAAATCAATATGCAACACAATCGGAATGCGGCTTTACACAACATCCGAAAAACAAGAAGACAAAGAATACCGCTTATCAAACCTGGCACACCTGCAAACAGTGCTTAAAAAAGACAACAATTCGGTAATTTTGTTTGACGAAGCCGAAGACGTCTTTGAACTTTTACCTTTCAGCAAACACAGCCCCAGCAAATTGTATGTAAATCGCGTACTGGAAAATAACACCCGGCCAGTAATATGGATAACAAACAATATAAACAATATGGATCGTGCATATCTGCGCCGATTTACGATGGCACTGGAAATGGATGACCCGGATGAACGCGCAAAAATCAATGCATGGAAACGCGTATTTGAAAAATACGAATTGGAAATATCTGATACTGAATTAAAACGCATCGTCAAAAAGTATCAAGTTCCAATGTCCATCATCGACACCGCTGTAAAAAACGCAAAAATGGTGGATAATTGCAGTATTATCGATTATACCATTGACAATTTGATGCGCGCCATGACCGGCAAAATGGCAAAAGCAGCGAAACAAAACGGTGTGGAATTTGACACTAAATTATTAAATACAGATACAGATTTGGAAAAATTGGCACAAAAAATTCGCGACAAAAAACAGAACGCGTTTTCATTGTGCCTTTATGGTGCGCCTGGCACTGGGAAAACGGCATTTTGTGAATATCTGGCGGACTTATTAGGGATAAATATTATAAAAAAGCGCGCCAGTGATATAATGAGTGCCTATGTCGGCGAAACAGAAAAACGTATTGCACGCGCGTTTGCCGAAGCGCACGCAAAAAAAGCAATGTTGGTCTTTGACGAAGCCGACACATTTTTAGGTGATCGCGCAAACGCGCATCATTCGTGGGAAATAAGTTTCGTTAATGAAATGTTGACACAAATGGAAAGTGCGGAATATCCGTTTGTTTGCACAACCAATTTGATGGATAACATAGATAAAGCAGCCCTGCGTAGATTTTCTTTCAAAGTCAAATACGACTTTTTGAAACCCGACCAAGTTATTATGGCTTTCAACGATTTCTTTAATGAACAAATTTCCAAGGAAGAGATTGCTGATTTAACGAACTTGGCTCCTGGTGATTTTGCTGTGGTAAAGAAACAGGCCGATTTACTTGGGATTACAGATAAATCCGAGCTGTTATCCAGATTACGTCAGGAACAACAAGTTAAAGATTTACCCAAAAACAAGGTAAAAATAGGCTTTTAACACAACTGGACCAATTTTGTCCGAAACAGTGTTTATATTATTCACTGTAAAACAAAAGACAAAATAACATATTAAACCCAAAGGAGTATAAAATGGCAACATGTACGGCATGGAAAATTATATTTAACAACTGTGTATTACCTGAAATTTATTTTTCATACGACGCAGCCAAAGAACAATTACACAAACTAGAAGAAAGCAATTGTGCAAGCTTTGGTCGTGTAGTATCATACGATAATGAAACAGGGCAAGTGGGAAATTAGTATTATATAAAGGACAAAAGATGAATACATTTATAGGCGATGAAACATTTTTTTATCAACTTATTAGCGGATATGCACGCAATACAACAAGAGATATTACAACAAAATATAAATCTGGTGTGTGTGCTTGTTGTGGCGCCAAAGGCAAAGAAATAGAATCAGCACACAAGCGCGGTTGTGAACGATCAGATTTGGTAAAGCAATGGATAAAAGAGTCTATCTTAAAAAAAGAAAACTCTGTTTGCCATATCAATGTGGATAAATTTAATGAGTTGTTTAAAAATTTTACTCGTGATCTTTCGAATTTTTATTTTCTTTGTCATGATTGCCATTCAAAATACGATAATGCAGAATTAAACGAAACTGATTTTAAACACATATCAGAAAGCATCAAACAGAAACGCCAAAAATCTGAAAGAAAACGGACGGTTGTTGCGCCATCAGCCAAATTAAACAAAGAATACATTGTACATGGTAAAGCATATTCAGGTAAAGAATTTGAGTCTTTTTTACGGTCTGGACCTTGTACCGTTTATGTTACATTATTTTACACGGACAAAACACAAAGCCAGCACGTATGGTACGCAGATAAATTTTCACCAAAGTCCAGTTTAAGCGGGAATCTGCATAGCGGATATTTAAGGAATTGGGACCACAAAGGAATAACTGGAATTCAACTTGAAATCAAATAAAAGTCATTATAACCCAAAAGGGAAAAATATGTTTAAAATATCAAAATCAGATTATGTATTGGGAATCAAATGTCCAAATGCATTGTGGTTCAAAAAATATCGCCACGACATTCAACCTGAAATGAATCAGGCTGTTTTGGACAACGGCACTGCTGTCGGCGAATTGGCGTGCAATCGTTTTCCGGGTGGTGTCCGCATTACCGCCAAACCATGGGAAGACGAAGCCATTACACAAACCCAAACCGCTATCAATAATAATACGCCCTTTATTTACGAGGCTACTTTTTGCACCGACACGGGCGAATATTGTGCGGTTGATATTTTGCGCAATAACAACGATGGAACATGGGATATTATAGAGGTTAAATCCACCCGTTCCACGCACGATTACCACATACTGGACGCATCGTTCCAACGTTACGTGTTAACCCAATGTGGTATAAAGGTTAATAAATGTTTTATCATGACATTTAATCCAAACTATGTGCGTCACGGCGATATCGAATTGGATAAATTATTTGAATTGCACGATGTAACCGATAAAGCACAAGATTTTGACACTGTCCAACGTGAAGTCGCCCGTCTGCGTGCGATTCTGGATGGTCCGGAACTTGGCATCGCGATATCCAAGACTAAATGTGATAAATTCTATGAATGCGGATATAAATGCCATTGCTGGAAAGACGTTCCGCCCTATTCCGTATTTGATGCGTTTCGTGGTGCGTTGGCGGATGAAATATATTCAAAATATGGTGCGGATTTATGCAATGTCCCCGCCGAGTTACGTGCAAAGCAATTGCACGCCGGCAATATAGAATCATTCCTGGATAATACGGATGTGGTGAACAAAGATATTCTGCGCGATTTCACAAACAGATTGCGTTGGCCGTTGTATTTCTTGGACTATGAAACAATTATGCCGGCGGTTCCGATGTTTGATGATTCGCGCCCGTATCAACAGATTTGTTTTCAATTTTCATTGCATGTTCAACGCACACCGGGCGGCGAATTGGAACACTATGAATACCTGCATAACGAAGCGGGCACAGACCCCAGACCTGGTTTGTTAAAAAAACTTTGTGAAACAATTGGTGATGCTGGTTCTGTCATAGTTTATCACAAAACATTTGAATGCACTCGTAACAGCGAAATGGCGTGCGATTTTCCAGAATACGCTGAAAAATTATTGTCGATAAATGACCGTATATTGGATTTAGAAATTCCCTTTAAAAATCACGGCTTATATCGTCCATGCCAAAATGGCAGTGCGTCCATCAAAAAAACATTGCCCGCTTTTGTGCCGGAAATGTCTTATGAGAATTTGGATATACACAATGGCAACGAAGCCAGCACGCAATTTCTGGATTTTATGTCGGGTAAATTAACATCTGACGAAGCACTGCAATTGATGCAAAGTCTGCACGAATATTGTGGCCAAGACACACTGGCAATGGTTCGATTACTGGACGTGATATTGGGAACTTTGCAATGTCAAAATTAATATTTACATTATTTATCGTTCCTGCATCGGTATATGCCTATGTTGATAAATATGACAACACCGTTGGTGCCAATGATTTCAAATGGTTTGTTATTGTTGGTGGTGTTGTGTTGATAATATATTTACTGTGCCGGTTGTTTCATGGCAAAAAATAATCCGCCCAAATGGGCGGTTTTATAATTTTCTGGCGGTGTTGTATTATTCAACGGTATTATATATGAAAAATACAGGGATTTACAGGGAAATTTTTCGCATCAAAAACGAAGTTTTTGCATACCCCCCCCGATATTCCAACATGCTATGCCCCAACATCAGAATAATAACAGGGAATTTATTTTAAATATCAGCGATTTTTAGCGGACAACCCTTTGATTTTACGCAATTGTCGTTTTTGCTGTATTTCACATGTTCCGTCAGGTAACATTTGGCATAAAATTAAGGAGATTTAGATGACCGATTTTTTTACTGATAATTTTAAATTCCAATCTTTATTTCAACCCCACTTAAGCATTGCGCTCACCGCTTGGGGAATTATACGCCCAGATATTGCTGAAAAATTAAAACATAAACAATATGATGTTTTAACCGCAGATATTCATGATTTGATGGCAAATACCGCCCAAAAATATGGTCGTGATTTAGTCGGCTTTTTAACCCCTGGAAATCGAAAATTATATATTCAACCTGATTATGAAAAAGAACTGTGGCGAACCGCAGGTGTCAAATCAAGTAAAGAAAATAAACTGTTCCTTATTGGCGAAGTCTTTGTTTTGATTGACCAGATATGGCAACAAATGACCGCCCCCGACCAATTAAAATTACCCAAGGACAAAAGATTGCTGTTTATGCGCACTGATACATTACGCGGAATTACCGACGATTTATCAACAGTGTGTATTAATGGTAAGAACGCTAAAACTGGCGGTGAAAAACGCAGTACCAGGCAAGCACGATGCAAAGCAATAATTCAATCGCCAGAATATAATATCAGACCGAGCAATACCCAAATGCATTTAGCGGACACGATCCAAAAAATCAAAGATGTATACTTTGAGATATATGGC
>CAMVKK010000035.1 GCA_947168075.1 uncultured Alphaproteobacteria bacterium | reverse complement strand
TCATATTATTAAACCTAAAAAGCATAGGATTTTGATGGGAATTGTTCGCGGGCATCACGAACATTTACAGCCGCGTCCCCGGCGTACAATCCGTTATCAATTAATTCCAGTGCGCCATAATACGCCGTCATCATCGGGTCATATGAATTATTCGATGACAGCCATTTATCCGTGCCGGAATTAGGCGTACCATATTTATCAATAACACCCGACCAGAATGTTAAAATCTTTTTTTGGCGCTGATTTTCGAACTTTTCAGCGGTGCCTTCGACTTCGTTAACATCATTATTATATTCAACGCGCCAAACGCGATTGTCGGTTGCGTTACTGGTAAAATACACATCGATTGTTTCACCCGTTGCATCGCGCACCAAGTGATATTCCGATGCATACATTAACCCGCGATTTTGCGCCAGTGTGCGAATACACTGTTCTAATTGGTCTGGAACGAAAATATTCTGTTGCCGGCATTCATAGTCCAGATTATACCGCCAATCGGGGGCAATAGTATAAACAATTGCATTTGTTGCGCGTGGCGCATACAGCCCACCGTTCGAAAACAGTGTGTACACATCATCAAATGACATACCCAACATAACGCCGGCTATATCAAACGCCGAAACCGCCACAGGCATCGCCCCTGCGTTAATAGTGTTTGGTGTAGTTGTTATATCGGCATCCACACTGTCCGCGATTGCGAAATTATCAAAATCAAATGGGTCATCATCCGCGGCGGCAAATGCGACACCTGCGTTGCACGCGAAAATCAGCCCCATTAAAATCGTCCATTTTTTTATCATTGTCGTTCGACATCCAATACCCGAAACCGGAAAATAATCGCAGGATCATATTCGGTTCCGAATTTATTATAACTATTCTTTAAATATTTTCCAATATCAAGTGTTGTTTCACGTATCCCCGGTTCGTACAGAATATTCATTAATAAAGTTCCATTTGTTATTTGTGGTTCGGCTGACATATCGTTTGGCACCGTCCAGGTTCTAAGGACATACGGCACGACCCAATAATCACTGTCTGCGGGTTTGTATATTTCGCCGGCGATTTCAACAGTGCGCATCATAAGGTTTTCCGACATACTTTGGATTCCAACCGCTTCGCCATTTTTCCATTGGTCAAAGACTTTTGGTGTGGACATCTGTCTTATTATCGAATAGTTTCCCATGCGCTGATTAATATTATCGGGGTCGGGGATAGCATAAAAATATTCTGTTACATATTTTTTAATCAGCATTTCGCGCATTGCGGTTTCGCCCATTTCTGATTCAAGCACTGGCGCGCCGGGTCGCTGGGTTGATAATTCGTTTGTTTGGAAAAAGTACGGACTTACTGTTTCCTGAACGCCTGTATCATAGACAGCCGATGCCATAAAAAGCATCGCCACGGTCAGTGCCAACAACGCTAATCCAAAAAAGAACATAATTATTTTTCTTATCATTGGCTTACCCGATATGCGTTAAATTCCGAAACATAGTATCCGCGTGCCGCAGGAAAGTATTTTTCATTACGTGCAACCGTTGCGTATGCGACAATGTCCATCGCACCCGCCCCGCCGGTTAAAACGGTTGCCATTATGCGCCACGTTCCGCCCCGCACAGATATATCGCCAACCGGGTCGATTCGCATTGATTCAGGAACAACCATCCAGGTTGCGCCCGCCGATTCCAAAGATTCGTATTGTGGCAAAACATTTTTTGAAAACCGATAAAATAATTCATCGCCAATCGCACAGTAAAGGGCGCAATTGCGCGCATCGGCATCATTGGACAAACAATCTTCGCGTTTGCATTCTGTATTCCATACGGCGGCATTTGTTTCAGTGTTTTTCGATATGCGAAACCAATTTTGTGTAAATCGCCAAAGCATAGATTGTTGAAACACCTGGGCATCGGTCATATTTTTTGTTGGAATTTCACCACCCGCCATTATAACGCGCCATTGGTCGTTAATGCCGCCTGTGGCGATAATGTATGGTTCAACGCGCGCCGAACGAATTGTCCAAATCAACAGCCCGCATAAACACACGATTATTAAAAAAGTGGCGACAATACCGATACCCATTGCGCGTGAAATCGCAATGCTTTTACCGGCTGGAAAAGTCCGCGTATTAAAATCGTCTGGATAATTCAATGTTGTCCCCCCGGCAACCGAATCCGCGCATTATGCTTGGAACACCATGATGCATGCGCACGGACTAAGTTTTAATTCGTTATTATCGTATCCAACACCAACTGGTTCGCGGTCATACACCTGACCACAGCCAGCCAATGCCAACGCGACAAAAAGCCCTAAAAATACTTTTTTCATAATGCTTTCCCCCTTAATCTTCTTGATTATAAAAAAATTCCGCGCGCTGTGTCAATGCAATTTAAAAAGAAACCACCGTGCCATTTGGCACGGTGGTTTACAGTATGTTAATAATTATTTCGCGAATGAATAGTCCATTTTCAAATGGTCGGCGTTATATGTGCCATTCATAATCGCCATTGTATCTTCGACAATAACCAATTCTTCGTTGGTGGCAATCATGATAACCTTTACAGGGCTGTCGTCGGTACTGATGATGGCCTCGGATACGCCTTTGCGTGCCAATGCCGCGGCGTTCTTTTTCGGATCCAATTTGATGCCCAGGTTTTCCAGCCCTTCGCAGTATCTTGCCCGCAGGTAATCGTCATTTTCACCAACACCTGCCGTAAATACCAATGCATCAACGCGCCCCAGTTCCGCCATAAATGCGCCAATGTATTTTTTTACATTGTGGACTTCCATTTCAATTGCCAATTGGCATAATGGATCCGTGTTTTTGTGTTCTTCGACATCGCGGCGATCAGCAAAGCACTTGGTAATTCCCATTAACCCGGAATCTTTGTTCATGTGCTTGGTCATTTGATCGACACTTAATTTTAATTTACCCATGACGTACATTAATGCGCCGGCATCAACGTCGCCCGGACGAGTGCCCATAACCAATCCTGCGGTCGGTGTCATGCCCAGCGAAGTATCAATCGCACGGCCGTTTTTAATCGCAACACCGGACGCGCCCGAACCAATGTGCATTGTGATTAAATTGCATTCTGACGCAGGCTTGCCCAAAATCGCCGCCGCACGTTTGGAAACATAAAGGTGCGATGTCCCATGGAAACCATAACGGCGCACGCCCAGTTCGCGATACCACGCATCCGGCACAGCATAGCGATATGCATATTCCGGCATTGTCTGTAAAAACGCAGTGTCGAACACAGCAACCTGGGTCGCGTTCGGCATAATTTGACGCGCACTTTCAATACCCATCAATGATGCAGGTATATGCAACGGCATCAAATCTGCCCATTCGTTAATGGCACGCATAACTTCGTCTGTGATTTCAACCGAAGATGCAAAATTCGCGCCACCCATAACAACACGATGACCAACCCCCGCGATTTTGTTGGTATCAATAGACGCTTCGCGCAGCATGAACATAACGACATTTAACGCTTCGTTATGGTTCTTCATAAATGTTTCTTTCTTTTGTTTTGTGCCGTCTGGATATTTTTGTGTAATAAAAGAATCCGGTAATCCAATTTTTTCCACGTTTCCGCCAATAATAGGCTTTTTAGTGTCGGCATCAAAAACCTGATATTTAAGGGACGAAGACCCACAATTCAGCGCAAGTATGTACATTTATTTATCCTTTGTTTAGATTTATGTTCACTGCGCGGATATTAGCATAATTTTATTTTATATTTCAACAATAAATGCGAATTTTTAATTTCCATTCATCGTTAGATATGTTCGTTTTGACACCCGTAGATTTGTGCGCGACCCAAAAAGCCCCGCCGCCAATCAAAGTGCGAACATGAACACCGTTGCCGTCAACAAAAGTGTATGTCGGGGCAGTGCAATAATCACCAATGCCAAATGCGGTTGTTTCATCGCTGGCGGTATATCCTGCCGCCGCTGTTTGGCATACCAGGCTTGCGCGGACAATGGTCGGGGCGGTTGTAACACCACTGAACACATATTCAATGTATGTCGAACCCGAAATAGTTAAATTTGTGCTGGTGTGTGTTGTAAACGGTGCGGGCGCAACACGCGCGACAATTTCCGTCCATTTGGTGTCCGGAACAGTATCAATATCAAATTCGGCGCCCGGCGCGGGAATTTCGTCTGCGCGCGCCAATGCGAATCCACCCAGTGTCGTGCCATCGTGAACGCGAATTGTCTTGGCGGTTGTATCAAATGTGATTTCCCCGGCCATTCCTGTAAAGTTATCATTTTGTGCGGTTGTTCCGCGGCGAATTTGTAAAACTCGTGACATATTTTATCCTTTGGTTATTTAGTTAAAAAGAAAATGTTTGGAAAATAAAAAACGGCGCCGATTCACCGGTGCCAAGTTGAGTTATATTATATCATAAATTAAGGTAAAAATCAAGTTATCCGTATGCAATACTGTTGGATAACGCCCGCGCAATCGTGTTTGGGGCAACATTACGCGTAAAATGTTTCTGTCTGTCACTTTTTCGGCCAATCCACGAATACATTTTTCCGGTATGAGAATCACGACCAGATTCCAGCATATTCCAATAATTCAAAAGTTCTTCGAATTCATCAACATGGTTGTCGTCCCAATGGGCGACTTCATCGCGATGTTTGGTGATTTGGGCATTATATGATGCAACCGTATTTGTCGCATTGTTAAAATCGTCAAGCGATACTTGATGGGCCTGAATTCTGGTGGAATGTTTTTTGATTTGGCGTAATTTAGTGACAATTTCACTTGCTGGTGTGTCAATAGCAGCAATGCCCGTTGCCAATGGTGTTGGGGACAAGCCGTATGCCAGTTCTTCCAAAAATGTATTGGCGCTATCGGCATTTGGGTCGGTTGGATTTGTCGCGACCCATGCTTCAATCGTTTGACTAAGGCTGGCAATTTCCGTCCGAAGTGTTGCAACGGCGGTTTGTCGTGTTGCGATATTAGATTGAAGATTGCTTGGTGTCAGTCCGCGTCGATTCATTGTGTCAATGTGTGTCTGAACATCATCACGTGCGTTTTCTTCATTGATAATCTGATTATTTAATGCTGTTTTTGCACGATTTAATTCGTTACGTTTTCTGATGCGTTCAGCATTAATATCACCGGTGGTTTTGTGTATTTTACTGTTTGATAATCTTATTGCGTTTGTGCCAATGGTTATTCCATATCCAATGGTTTTCATCGCAAAACCGATTGTATGATCCAGTGCGTTTGAAACGAATTTTACGCCTTCGTTTTTATTCCATGACAATTTGCTATCGGAAAAAATTGTCACCTTTTCTTTCTTAAGAGCATCCATGGTTTTGCTGGTTGTGTATCCGTATTTGATAACAGATAATACTTCCATCGCTGTTTTTGCTTCGGCTTTTTTGCCATCGCGAATGGCTTTGATAATAAGTTCGCGAATTAAAGCCTTCATCTGAGATGCGTTTTGCAAAGCCCCCGCAAAAATATGTTTCATATTTTTGTCATTTTCAAAATCTGAAATAGTTTCGATAAACCATTTCATATGTTTTGATGCGGTAAAATTACCATTTGCCTTTAAATTATCTTGGATTTTTTTGCCGACTTTGGTGACTGCGGATAATCCATCCGTGGGTTTTATTTTTTCTTTGTTAAGCGCACCAACAATCAATTTGGCTTCGTTGGAAAAATATAATCTGTCGCCGGTAAACTTGATATATTTTTCAAAACAATCAGAATAAGTTTTTCCCCACCAGTCTGACAATCTTTGTGATAATGTCAATTCGTCGTTGCGTTTTGGACGAATAAAATCATCACTGTTCGGATCATTATAGTTAAGGAAGTCACGGGCTTTATCTAACTGGCCTGTTATTTTTCCTTCGTCATAATCTTTGAAAACTTTGTTGATGTTTGGAACAGTATGAACCTTGCGCAATAAATCGTCGTAATTTAATTTAAATGCGTTCAAATCATATGCGCTTACACTAGTGTTTTCAAAACCGTTCTTGACATCTGTTAAATCTGGAATACTGTCGCCCGGGCGCAAACGCAACGAACGCATAAATGTTGGGTCGGACGAGTAATATTCAATATATCGTGCAATTTCACGAATTTTTTTCTGAAACTTTGGATCGGAATTGTATTTGTGGCCGGTAATACCACTTAAAATATCGCCATATGATGTATTGTCGTCGGTTATGCCCCAATCTTTGAAATGGAATTCAAGTGCAGATTGATAATTTGTTAAAAAGGTTTTTAATTGTCCTTGAATCTTGTTTTCGGCGGCATTGTTGGCGGTTGCATAATTAAACAAGCGTTTAACCGGCGGCACAACAGTGTTGTCGATGCCAAAATAGTTGTTCAAAAACCCTGTTGCGTCCCGATTGTCTTTGAATTCAGAACTGTTTGCGGCCATATTGCGAAAAGCAGTTTGGAACGCGTTAAATAATTTGGTCCATTCGGCATCGGTTAATTCCCATTCACCCCCAACAATATTCGGGTTTGGTAAATCTTTCCTTACATATTGACCAGTGACAGCATCTATTAACGGATGGCCGGGGTGTGCTGTGTCTGGTTCCAGTAATTCAGTGGCCCATTTTTTCATATGACCATTGAAATCGTTGGTTTTTACCTGATCACAGAATTTGGAAAATTGTTCAACAGGCATATCACGGAAAATAAGCCGTTTGTAAAATTCCAGTAAAAAATCATTCATTTTTACAGCCATTGAACAATTCCGTTATTTATATCCCCGTAATTATAACCCATTTTGGTGGGGTTTTCAAGGTTTATGGGGGGCGGGGTGGGGGAAACTGTCGATTTTTTGCATTTTTTCTTGCATTTTCATTTTTATTGTGGCAAAATTGCGCCTGAACCGCCGAAAGTTGACGAATAAAATCGCGTTTCGGGGTCCATGGGACCATAGCTCAGTTGGTAGAGCAAATGACTTTTAATCATTGGGTCCAGGGTTCGAGTC
>CAMVKK010000034.1 GCA_947168075.1 uncultured Alphaproteobacteria bacterium | reverse complement strand
GACGATATCGTTGGACGTAACAAGATGTATGAATCCATCATTTCTGGTTCAACCGATATCCAGACCGGAACCCCCGAAGCGTTCAACGTGTTTGTGCGTGAACTGCGCGGGTTAGGTTTGGCGATGACACCGAAAAAAATTGATTAGTTATAGTTGTTAGGTTTTCTAACAACTAACAACTATCGACTAACAACAATAAAAGCGACGAAAAGGAGCTACTTAATATGACAAATATGTTGCAGAAAATATTTGGACAAATCGAAACCAAGGAACAATTTGACGCATTGCGCATTACAATCGCGTCGCCCGAAGAAATCTTGTCATGGTCCCATGGCGAGGTTAAAAAACCGGAAACAATCAATTACCATTCGTTGAAACCAGAAGCCGAAGGGTTGTTCTGCCAACAGATTTTTGGTCCGGTCAAAGATTACGAATGTGCATGCGGTAAGTATAAAAGAATTAAATTCCGTGGCGTTGTCTGCGAACGTTGTGGGGTTGAGGTTGGACCATCGTCCGTTCGTCGTGAACGTATGGGACATATTAAATTGGCGATGCCTGTTGCGCACACATGGTTTTTACGCGAAGGCAAAATTGCCACTTTGCTGAACAATTTGCCGCAAAAGAAATTGGAACAGGTTATTTCATACGATGCATATATTGTTATTGAACCGGGTTTAACAAACCTTAAACAATACGATGTTATCAGCGAAGATGAATACCAGGCCGCCGTCGAAGAATTCGGTGCAGATGCGTTCCATGTTGGTATTGGTGCCGAAGGTGTTCGTTCCATTATCGCAAATTTGGATATGGGTGACGAACGCACACGTTTGCGCGCGGAATTGGCTGAAACAAAATCCGAAGCAAAACGCAAATCTATTATCAAGCAATTGAAATTGGTCGAAGCATTCTTGGAATCCAAAACAGATCCAGCGTGGATGTTGCCAGATGTTTTGCCGGTTATTCCACCAGATATGCGTCCATTGGTCACATTGGATGCCGGACATGTTGCGGCATCGGACCTGAACGATTTGTATCGTCGTGTAATTATTCGTAATAACCGTCTGAAACGGTTTATGGAAATGCACGCACCTGAAATCATCGTTCGTAACGAAAAACGTATGTTACAGGAAGCGGTTGATTCGCTGTTCGATAATGGACACAAAGCACGTCCGATGGTTTCACAGAATCGCAGACCGTTGAAATCGTTGTCTGATTCTTTGCGTGGTAAATCGGGTCGTTTCCGTATGAACATGTTGGGTAAACGTGTGGACTATTCCGGTCGTTCTGTTATTGTGTCGGGACCAACATTAAAATTGCACCAGGTTGGTTTGCCAAAAGCAATGGCATTGGAATTGTTTAAACCATTTGTATTTGCGCGTTTGCTGGCGGGTGATTATGCAAACACATTAAAAACCGCACGTAAAATGGTTGAAAACGGCGAAGACATTGTTTGGGAAATCCTGGAAAAGGTTATTTATGAACACCCAGTGTTGTTGAACCGTGCACCAACTTTGCACAGATTGTCATTGTTGGCATTTGAACCAGTGTTAATCGAAGGTAAGGCAATTCGTTTGCACCCGTTGGTGTGTAAAGGGTTTAACGCCGACTTTGATGGTGACCAGATGTCCGTGCACGTGCCAATTTCGCTGGAAGCACAATTGGAAGCGCGTACATTGATGTTATCGTCCAATAACGTTTTGTCGCCGGCAAATGGTGAACCAATGATTGTGCCGTCCCAGGACATGGTTTTGGGTGTGTACTATATCTCGTTGATGAACGGAAATGTCGATGAAAAGTCACCACGCTTTGTCAATATGGACGAAGTTAAAATGGCTTTGGAAAATAAAACCATCACATTGCATACGCCAATTGTTGCGCGTATTAACGGCAAACGTTATGAAACAACGGCGGGTCGTATGATTTTGGGTGAATTGTTGCCAAAGTCTGACAAAATGCCGTTCGATTTAGTGAACAAAGTTATGCCGTCCGGCGAAATCAAAAAATTGTTGGCGACCACATATGAACGTTGTGGCGACAAGGCAATGATTATGTTGGCGGACGCATTGAAAAATACCGGATTTGAACAGGCGGCGCGTTCGGGTATTTCCATTGGATTTGACGATATCGTTATTCCAAAGGAAAAGACGGAAATGATTGCAAATGCAAACAAGGCCGCAGCTGAAATCGAAAAACAATATCAAAACGGTTTGCTGTCGGGTGGTGAACGTCACAATAAATTGATTGATTTGTGGCAGAAAACAACCGATGAATTGGGTGACAAGGCATATGAAGCACTGGGTAAAACAACGGGCGAAAATTGGAACAGTATTTATATGATGGCTGTGTCCAAGGCGCGTGGTTCCAAGGGTCAGATTCAGCAGGTTGCCGGTATGCGTGGTATGATGCAGAAACCAGACGGTTCTATTATCGAAGTTCCAATTATTTCGAACTTTAAAGAAGGTTTGACAATGGCGGAATACTTTACATCAACCCACGGTGCACGTAAGGGTATGTCCGACACCGCGTTGAAAACGGCCGAGGCAGGTTACCTGACACGTCGTTTGGTTGAATTGGCGCAAAACACCGTTATTACCGAACATGATTGCGGTACAGATGACTTTATCACCGCAAAACCTGTGTACCAGGGTTCAACATTGTCTGTGCCATTGGGGGATGTTGTTTTGGGTCGTACAGCGGCACATGACATTATTCATCCAATTACCAAAGAAGTTATCGTCCCGGCCGGCGAATTGATTACCAAAGTTGCCGCACGTCAGATTAACGAATCCGGTTTGCCATCTGTTGATGTGCGTTCGGTTTTGACATGCCACAGTGATGGTTTGTGCGCTAAATGCTATGGTATGGATTTGTCGCGCAGTGCGCTGGTTCATGTTGGCGAAGCAGTCGGTGTTATCGCCGGTCAATCCATTGGTGAACCAGGTACCCAGTTGACGTTGCGTACGTTCCACATTGGTGGTATTGCATCTGGTGGTGCGGAAAATCACTTTATTGAAATGCCGGTTGCAGGGACTTTGAAATTGTCCGGTGTTAACACGATTACAAATTCAAATGGTCGTGTCGTGGTGCTTAGCCGTAACGGCGAAGTTGCGGTTGTGGACGCCAAGGGTAAAGAATTGTTCAGTTGTGCTTTACCATATGCATCTATGTTGATTAAGAACGATGGGGACAAGGTCGAAAAAGGCGAAAAAGTTGCTGAATGGGATCCATATTCCAACACAATCATCGCTGAAAAAGACGGTATTGTTCAGTTCAAAGACCTTATTGAAAATGTGTCTGTTCAGGAAGAAGTTGATTCCATGACCGGTATCGTTTCGCACAAGGTTATTAACTGGAAAGCCAACACCAAGAAACCATTAAGCCCGGCAATCACATTGGTTGATGAAAAGGGTAATGTGATTTCGTTGGGTGGCAAGAAAATCGCCGAATATATGTTGCCGACATATTCTGTGCTGAATGTGGCAAGTGGCGATAAGGTTGTTGCAGGTGATGTTCTGGCACGTATTCCGGTTCAAACGAAAAAGACAAGCGATATTACCGGCGGTCTGCCACGTGTTGAAGAATTGTTGGAAGTTCGCCGTCCGTCCAACCCAGCGTTGTTGGCGGAAATTGATGGTACGGTTGAATTAGAAGATTCTAAATCGAAAATCATTATCCGTATCGAGCCAACCGATGGAACCGCACCAGTTGAATATGCTGTGCCAAAGGGAACAAACCTTTTGGTGCGCAGCGGCGATACAGTGCGCAAGGCGGAAAAATTGGTCGATGGTGATCCGGTACCCCAGGACATCTTGCGCATATTGGGTCAAAAAGAATTGGCGCAATTTATGGTCGAACAGGTGCAGCAGGTTTATCGTTTGCAGGGCGTGTCCATCAATGACAAGCATATCGAAATTCTGATTCGTGAAATGACACGTCGTGTTGAAATCACAAATCCAGGTGATACAGGATTCTTGATGGGGCAGGTTGTTGACCGTGTTGATTTCGAAGAAGAAAACGCACGTGTTGCACGTGATGGTGGTCGTATTGCCGAGGCTTCCCAAGTTTTGGTCGGTTTGACCCGTGCGTCGTTGACATCGCGCTCGTTCATTTCCAACGCATCGTTCCAACAGACGACCAAGGTTTTGGTGGATGCCGCCATTTCTGGTGCAACCGATAAATTGGTCGGTATTAATGAAAACCTGATTGTGGGTCGTTTGATTCCAATTGGAACAGGTGCATACGTTCGCCGTGTCCGTGAAATTGCCAAAGAAGAAGAAAAAGCTGAAAAACTGGCCCGCGAAGGTGGAAAACAACAGTTGTTGGATATTTAAGTCTGAAACAATAAATGGTGCCCGACCAATATCGGTCGGGCATATTTTGTGAGAGAATTATGAAAGAAATACCTGCTATTTTTTGCGATATTGATGGTGTGGTTGCGCATAAATGGGCAATCGCAGATTACGATCGTTTCGGTGAACCAAATGAAAATATGGTGCGTGTTTTGAAAACACTGGGACGCGATTTCACAATAGTATTTATTACTGGGCGTTGGGCGATGGGACAACAAAAGGTCGAGGATTTTATAAATGGTATATTGCCAAATATAAAAAAACGCGTCTTTTGTAAACCGCATACATACCCGGGAACAACCGCAGAATATAAATTGGAAACGGTTAAGAATTTAGAGGCTGATGGTTTCAAGTTCTATATCGGTTTTGACGACTTTACCCCAGTGGTGGGTTTGTTGCATAATCACGGTATGTTCGTGGCCCAGGTAATATCAAATTAAACTTTTCCTTGCAAAACAAGAATATTCTTATAAAATACAAATCGATAAAAAAAGGATAGAAAAATGGCAACGCCAAAAAGTAAAACAAGTAAAGCACGCAGCGCACAACGTCGCAGCCATGACGCATTGTCGGTCATGCCATGCGGTGTTTGCAAAAAATGTGGCGAAAAGAAACGCCCACATCACATTTGCCCTGCATGCGGTGCAAAATAATAAATAAACACATTTAGTAGCAGAATGGGCGCATGTGTGCCGGTTCTGCTTTTTTATTTATAACCATGCAAGAAAACGACAAAAAAATTATAGCAATTGATGCAATGAGTGGCGACAAAGGTCCCGCGGCGGTCTTTGGCGGTATGAATCAATATTTGTATCAAAATGGCGAAGATAAAATATTATTCCGTGTTTTTGGTGATAAGCGCGCTTTGCGCAAATTGACCGCAAAGTATCCGCGGGTCGCGCGTAATTGTGAAATAATTGATGCGCCCGATGTAATTCGTGGAACTGACAAAATTCGCGATGTTTTGCGTCACGCACAAAATACTTCTATGTATATGGCGATAAAAGATGTACGCGAAGGTAACAGCGCCGCAATTATCAGTGCGGGTAACACCGGGGTATTAATGTCGTTGTCTAAATTGGCATTGAAAACAATCGATGGTATTTCACGCCCAGCAATTACAACAATGTTGCCCAGTGGTGCGGGCGACAAACGTGTTGTTATGTTGGATTTGGGGGCTAATGTTCAATGCACCGCGGAAAATTTGTTTGATTTCGCAGTGCTGGGCAGTGTCTATGCCGAAGTTATAGGAAAAATGCCACGACCAAAATTGGGCGTTTTGAATATTGGCGAAGAGGAAACCAAGGGAAATGAAACACTGCAACACCTTAATCATGTGTTAACAGAAAACAAGGATAAATTGCCGTACGAATATATCGGTTTTGTTGAACCAAACGATATTTCCGCCGGTATTGTCCAGGTTGTTGTTACCGATGGTTTTACCGGTAATGTTGTTTTAAAGACTGTCGAAGGAACAGCAAAGTTAATTAAGCGCGTTATCGTAGAGAATTTTAAAAAATCAGTTTTAGCAATAATTGGTGCGTTTTTCTTGGTTCATGTGTTTAAACGGTTAAAACATAAAATCGATCCGCGTTCATACGCAGGTGCGACATTTTTAGGGCTTAACGGATTTTCATTTAAAACACATGGGAACAGTGATGCGTTAGCGTTTGCAAATGCAATCAAATATGCGGCGGATTTAACACATGCTGATTTGAATAATTTGATTGCGCAACGGGCATCAGATATTGCCGATGTTCGTGCAGAATTACAACCAAAAGAATAGGTTAAAAAATATAAAAAAACACCGGTAAACACCAGTGCTTTTTTGTTATTTGTTTTTATTTTCCCTTTGCAACACGTTCACGAAATTCGGCACTGGGGCGAAATGTGGCAACACGCCGCGCAGAAATAACCGCCGGGGCACCCGTTTTAGGATTGCGACCCATACGCGCAGATTTGGTTAAAATTTTAAAAGTTCCCAGACCTGCAAATTTAACTTCTTCGTCATTAATTAATGCTTCGCGAATTTCATCAAATATTACATCAACCAATTTACTTGCGTCTGTTGTTGTTAAACCGAAACGTTCACGCAATCTGTTTGCAAAATCTACACGGGTAATAGTAGCCATTTTCTTTTCCTCTTTATGTTTTGATATTGTTTGATTATTATACCCCGTGTGAATATAACTTGCAATATTAAAATCGGATAATAAAATATAAAAATCTGTCCCCATAGTTCAACTGGATAGAACAGGGGTTTCCTAAACCCCTGATGTGGGTTCGATTCCCGCTGGGGATACCAAAAAGAAAGGTGTCAGTATGTCTAAAAAAGCAGTAAGTATCGGAATAATTGCGTCAATTTTGCCGCATCTTTTTTGTTGCGTTTTGCCGATTGTATTATCGGTTGTTGGGCTTTTTGCACCAGAATTTGCGCACGCACATTTTTTGCCGGAATGGTTGGAACCGTGGATTTTTGTGTTTTCCGCGGGTATGTTGGGACTGTCGTGGGTAATGGTTGTGCGTGAATGCAGATGTGAATGTGACCATTGTCATGGGTCGCACAGTCATCATACTTCAAAAATAATTTTGGCGTGTATAACGATTTTATTTATTGTCAGTGTGATTTTACACGTGATTGCCCACCATTAACCTAGACATATTTTTCGGGCATTAACCGACAAATGTTTTTCCATATACGCCGGAATATGGTGGTGTCTGGGCTGTGCGAATAAGTATGCGGTTTTGTGTCCAACAACCGTTGACCGGTCCACTG
>CAMVKK010000033.1 GCA_947168075.1 uncultured Alphaproteobacteria bacterium | reverse complement strand
AATGAAACAGAGTCATATTCGAAACTTTTCAATTGTCGCACATATTGATCATGGCAAATCAACACTGTCAGACCGGTTGATTGAATATACCGGGGGACTGGAATCGCGCGAAATGAAGGCGCAAGTTTTGGATTCAATGGATATTGAACGCGAACGCGGAATCACGATTAAGGCACAAACTGTGCGGTTGAACTATCGCGCGAAAAATGGCGAAATGTATCAACTGAATTTGATGGATACGCCGGGACATGTGGACTTTTCGTACGAGGTATCGCGGTCGCTGGCGGCGTGCGAAGGCGCGCTGGTCCTGGTCGATGCAACCCAGGGTGTCCAGGCGCAAACACTGGCAAACGCGTATTTGGCATTGGACAACGATTTGGAAATGTTGCCGGTGTTGAATAAAATTGATTTGCCGTCATCTGATGTTGCGGGAACGCGTGAACAGATTGCAGATGTTATCGGGCTGGACGCAAAAGACGCGTTGGCGGTGTCTGGAAAAACAGGTGCCGGCGTGCCGGAATTATTGGAAGAAATTGTTCATAAATTACCCGCGCCCAGTGGTGATGAAAACGCGCCAAGCCGTGCGTTGCTGGTCGATTCATGGTATGATTCTTACCTGGGGGTTGTGATTTTGGTGCGCGTTGTTGATGGCAAATTATCGCGCGGACAAAAGATAAGATTTATCGCAACCGGTGCAGAATATGTAATCGACAAAATCGGATTCTTTACACCGAAAATGGAATATGCTGATTCGCTTAACACCGGTGAAATCGGGTTTATTATTACCGGAATGAAAACGATTCATGATTGTCGCGTGGGTGATACAATCTGTGATGCCAAATATGTTGTTGATGCATTACCAGGATTTAAACCATCGGTGCCGGTTGTGTTTTCATCGTTCTTTCCGGTATCCGCCGATGATTATCCGGCATTACGCGAAAGTGCAGAAAAGTTAGCGTTAAATGATGCGTCGTTTATGTTCACAACCGAAAAATCATCTGCGCTGGGGTTTGGGTTGCGGTGCGGATTTTTGGGTTTGTTGCACATGGAAATTATAAGCGAACGATTGGCGCGCGAATTTAATTTGAACCTGATAAACACGGTGCCAAGCGTGCTTTATAAAGTGCATTTGCGTGGCGGTGGCGATATGGATTTGGAAAACCCCGCCGATATGCCCGATGTTACGCGCATTGAATCAATCGAAGAACCATGGGTGCGCGCAACGATTATGATGCCCGATAAATATATGGGTGGAATTATGTCGCTTTGTACCGAACGGCGCGGGGTTCAGGAAAATATTTCCTATGTTGGGAATCGTGCGGTGTTGGTTTATCAATTGCCGCTGTCTGAAATCGTGTTTGATTTTTATGATCGTGTGAAATCTATTTCATCGGGGTATGCATCGTTTGACTATGCGGTCTATGGTTATCAGCCGGCGGATTTGGTGAAGGTTTCGATTTTGGTAAATGATGAAAATGTGGAACCATTGTCGTTTATATGTCATCGTTCGTTTGCAGAAAAACGTGGCCGTCAGATTGTCGAAAAATTAAAAGACCTTATACCGCGGCATCAGTTCAAAATTCCAATCCAGGCCGCAATCGGTGGCAAAATTATTGCACGTGAAACAATCGCAGCATATCGCAAGGATGTTACCGCAAAATGCTATGGTGGCGATATCACGCGTAAAAGAAAGTTGTTGGAGAAGCAGAAAGAAGGGAAAAAACGAATGCGCACATTTGGTAATGTCGAAATACCACAATCTGCGTTTATCAATGCGTTAAAGGTTTCATAACGGAAAAGAGGTACAAATGATTATTAAAGAAATGATCGAAAGAAAAAAAAGATTAAATCAAGTACGCAAAGAATGCTTTGATGCACGAAATGATTTGATTGTTATGTCTGATGAAAAAATTTTGAAAAGAAGGTGTGGGTGTATAAGGTTGGAATATACCGTGGAATGCGCCATAATTAATCCATGGACGTTTGGGACAAAGCCAGAAAAAACATATCGAACTGTTGGACCAAGAATTTCTTATTGTGAAAATTTTAATGAAAAAAATCCTGTGGATTTTCTATGTGCGGATACATCGTGTCCAATGTATGCAAAATATATGCGGTATATAAATAGATGTAAATCGATGAAATCTGATAAGGTCAACAAAAGGTAAGTGATATGACAATAAAGGAAAGATTTAATATCAGATTAAAACGTATTCGGGAATATAAGCAGTGTATTTCGCGTTGTGATGCCGCCGCCCAGAAACTTATGGAATATGAAAAAAATATCACGGCATATATTGGCCCAACGGACAACGACAGAAAAATGGCGTGTATAAAAACATATTATACATTTGTAAAGTATGGTGGTGTTATGGATACTGGCGATATACATATTATTACAAGATATTGTCCGTGGTTTCATAAAGATGAAAGTTGCCAAATGAAGTACGGTTGTTCGTGTCGTTACAAAAATATGAAATATAACGATTTGAAAGCGGTATTGCGAAAAGAAAACGCGGTTAAACGTGAATCTTTTTATCGGATATTTGGACGAATAAAATAATAAAAAGGGGGGGTGTCATGGCGCATCAATTTTTCTTTAATCCGTACATATTGGATAATTTGCCCACGCCGGTAAAGGGTTTTGATGTTGTCCAGGATATATCTGAACCGCGGTTGCGTATGTATATTACCAGTCGTGGCGTAAAAACTTTTTTCGTTCGCAAACGTGTTCATGGTAATGATAAAAGAATCATAATTGGTAATTATCCAGATATGGATATAGAAGATGCGCGCAGTTCTGTTCAAAATGTGTTGGATAATGCTTCTAAAAAACCAATTACACGCAGAAAACAAATAACATTCAAAGAGTTCTTTGATTTATATGTCGCAAATAAAATTCGCCGCAGTGAAGATTCTCAGATGAAATTGTTGCGGTCTGTGAATTTGCATTTGCAATCATTGATGAAAAAAAATATCAATGAAATTACGCGTGAAGATGTTACCGATGTAATTGCAAATATTAATGGTCGTGCGATTGCTGCGCGTATGCAGGATTTATTGCAGAGTATATTTAAGTATGCAATAGAGCAGGGGTATGTTAAACAAAATGTCGCGGTCGATTTACCAAAAATCGAACAAAAACGGCGTGTGCGCCCATTAACTAAAACAGGATTGCAACGGTTGGTTGCCGCGATTAATCAGGAACAAGATGAATTTGTTCGTGCTGCGTTTTTAATGCTGGTGTATGGATTCGCACCACGGTCTCGTGTGTTTTCAATTCAATGGGAAGATTTAGATTTTAATCAATATATGTGGCGCGAATGGCCGTTATCTGACCGTGCTGTTGTTTTATTACAAGATTTGCCCCAGGATAGTTTTTGGCTTTTCCCGGGACGTGGTGGTTCGCATTTGGCGGATCCGCGGACGGCATGGCGGCGGGTAACACGTGCGGCGGGGGTGCCGAATTTGACCATGGATGACGTGCATAAATTCCTTATGCGGCGTTTAGAATGGGCGGCTGATCGCGAAAATATTCGCGCAAATATGAATAACTTATTGGACGAAATGCTGTCTGAATATTAAAAGCGTTTTTTGTCAAGTTTGTTATGGTTTGTTATAATTTCTTGACACTTATCGCGGAAAATGATAGTTTTATGGAATGACGTTCATGATTGAACCAAAAAATTAACTTAAACAAAGGATATGAAATGACAACTTTTGAAAAAGTGAAAAAAATAGTAGCGGAAAAATTGGGCGTGCCAGAGGCCAAGGTAACCGAAGAAGCCGCATTTGTTAACGATTTGGGCGCGGATTCGTTGGACGTGGTTGAATTCGTTATGGAAGTTGAAAAAGAATTTGATATCACAATTCCAGATGAAGAAGCCGCTAAATTAGAAAAAGTTGGTGATGCAGTTAAATATATTGATGCACACAAGAAAGCATAAGTTTAGTATCAATATGTTTTGTAATTAAATTCGCCACTACTGTTTTATGGTGGCGGATTTTTTTATTGGATTTTTAGGTATAAATTGGCTATTATGTCGGCATCAAATACAACAAAGGAATATTTACTATGAAAAGAGTCGTTATTACAGGTATGGGCATAGTTGCACCAAATGGAACGGGTGTGGAATATGCATGGAAAAATGTTGTGAACGGTGTTTCCGGTGTTCGCAAAATTGATAATTTTGATGCGTCTGATTTGCCGTGCCAAATTGCGGGTGTGCCAATTCGTGGAACTGAAACCGGGCAGTATAACCCGGATGCGATTGTTGATGTGCGCGAACAGCGAAAAATGGATAAATCTATGATTTATGGTATGGTTGCAGCCGATGAAGCAGTACGTGATGCGGGATTAGTTGATTATGATGGCGATAAAGATAGAATCGGTGTATCAATCGGCAGCGGTATCGGCGGAATGGAAACAATTTATGAGACTTGTGTGGAATTACACGAAAACGGGCCACGTCATGTCAGTCCGTTCTTTATCCCAAAGGGGATTATAAATATGACCGCGGGAAACGTTTCTATTAAATATGGATTCCGTGGACCGAATCTGGCGGTGGTTACGGCGTGTGCGACATCGGCACATTCAATCGGTGAAGCAGTACGTTTAATTCAGCATGGTGATGCGGATATTATGATTGCCGGTGGTGCCGAAGGTGCAGTATGTAAAATCGGTGTTGCGGGATTTACATCTATGCGCGCGTTATCAACGCGTAATGACGACCCGGCGGGTGCATCGCGTCCGTGGGATAAAAATCGCGATGGTTTCGTTATGTCCGAAGGTGCTGGAATTTTAGTTCTGGAAGAATACGAACACGCAGTTGCGCGTGGCGCAAAAATTTATGCCGAAGTTGCTGGTTACGGTTTGTCGGGTGATGCGTATCATATTACTGCGCCTGCCGCTGATGGTAACGGTGGTGCGCGTGCAATGATGGCGGCGCTGAAAGATGCTGGATTGACACCGGCGGATGTTGACTATATCAATGCGCACGGAACATCAACCGGGTTGGGTGATATGGCGGAACTGACAGCGGTTAAAAATATGTTTGGTGGCACAAAGGCGTGTATGTCATCGACAAAATCAACCACGGGACACTTACTTGGCGCGGCTGGTGCAGTAGAGGCGATTTTCTGTACACTGGCGATTCGTGATGGTGTTGTGCCACCAACAATCAATTTGACCGACCCTGTGGACGAAGCAGACGGATTCAATCTGGTGCCAAATGTTGCACAAAAACGTGATGTTAATGTCGCAATCAGCAATTCGTTTGGATTCGGTGGAACCAATGCATCGCTGGTAATACGGCGTGTTAAATAAACGAAAACAAAAATAAAAAACGCGGGGTTATCCCGCGTTTTTTACACTTTTTTATTTTCTTTATCGTCCAGTCCGATTACACTTTTCGTGCTGTCGAATGCGCGGATAAGTGCGCGGCGGATTTTACCCGATATCGTCATTGGTAAACTGTCCACAAATTCGATTACGCGCGGACATTTATAAATCGCAGTACGCGAACGGACGTGGTCCTGTAATTGGCGCACCAAAATATCCGAACCAACAAAGTATTTGTTCAGAACAACGGTTGCCTTAATCGCCTGACCACGGGCGGGGTCCGGGATTCCGGTAACTGCAACCTCTGCCACAGCCGGATGTTCCAGTAAAACACTTTCAACTTCGAACGGGCTGACGCGGTAACCAGTTGTTTTAATCAAATCATCATTGCGACCAACAAACCAAAAATATCCATCACTGTCGCGATACGCAACATCGCCTGTATGATAATACCCATCGCGATATACAGAATTGGTTAATTTTTCATTTTTATAATATCCGCCAAACATACCGACGGGTTTTCCCTTTGCAATATTAACGCATATTTCGCCGACTGTACCGTCCGGAACAGGGCGACCGCGTTCGTCCAATAACTGGACATCCCAGCCCGCCGCCGGCATCCCCATTGAACCAGGTTTCGGTTCAATCCACGGATTGTTAAATAACATAATGCATGTTTCGGTTTGGCCAAAGCCTTCGCGCATTTTGACACCCGTATATTCCATAAAGCGTTCGTACACTTCGGGATTTAATGCTTCGCCGGCAACATCCGCCTTTACCAATGCGGATAAATCGTATTTAGACATATCTGCGTGTAACATCATTTTATATGCAGTCGGTGGCGCACAGAACGATGTTACATGATTTTCAGAAATAGCCGTTAATAAATCGTGTGCGGTTGCGTTGTTCGCAAAATCAAAAATAAATACAGTCGCACCCGCCAACCATTGACCATACATTTTGCCCCATGAACACTTTGCCCAACCCGATTCAGAAAGTGTAAAATGAATATCGCCATCGTGCAGACGTTGCCAAAACAGTGCTGTGTTTATATGCCCCAATGGATACGCGTAATTATGCGCGACCATTTTCGGCATATCGGTTGTTCCCGATGTAAAGTATACAACCATAGTGTCATCATTTTCATTCGGGACACGTTCGAATGTGGCGGGATATTTTTCAATTGCTTCGTCGATTTCCATACAGTCAATTAATTGAATATCATCGCGTTCGCCAACAGCAGATTTTATTTCACCAACAATATGTCCGTCATCAAAAGATATAATGTGTTTGCATTCTGCCGCGTTTATACGAAAACGAATATCTTCGGCCTTTAATTGATTTGTTGATGGAATTGGAATCGCGCCCAATTTATGCATTGCCATCATCAATATCCAATATTCCCAACGGCGGCGCATAAACAGTAATACCGTATCCCCACGATTAATTCCGCGTGCACGCAAAAAGTTTGCAACCGATCCCGACATTAACGACAAATCGCGAAAAGTAATCTGCTTTCGTTCGCCTGAATCGTTAACCCATAAAATCGCAACAGAATCTGGCGACTGAATCGCCAGTGCATCAACAACATCGTATGCAAAATTAAAATGTTCAGGAACATTTGGAATTGCGTTTTCCAAATAATCTGCATAACTGTCGAATTGTTGTTTTTTTAAAAACTGTAATGCGAACATAAGTTTGCCTTTGTTTTGGTTACCATATAAATATGGCACATAAATCAAGATTTACAAGTAGAAAGGTTAAATAAAAAGGTTGCTTTTTTGGATAATTAGGTTCATAATCGGCGGTGTTCCAAGTTTTCGGAGTGTAGCTCAGCCTGGTAGAGCGCTACGTTCGGGACGTAGAGGTCGCTGGT
>CAMVKK010000032.1 GCA_947168075.1 uncultured Alphaproteobacteria bacterium | reverse complement strand
ATAGTCGTGAATCGATTCGTTACATTACAAATATATTAATATTGCTGGGGCTGCTGGGGACATTTTGGGGGCTGTTGATGGCGGTTGGTGGTTTTGCAGAACTGATTAGCGGTCTGGACATGGCGGACGAATCGGTTTTGGAATCGATGCAGTTTGGTCTGGCGCGCCCGATGGCGGGTATGGCAACCGCGTTTACAAGTTCCATACTGGGACTTGGCGGCAGTTTGATTGTAGGATTCCTGGGGCTGCAAATCCAAATCGTTCAAAACACGATGTTTAATGAAATCGAAGAATACTTTGCCGCGCACACGCACACGGCGACCCCGGACGTTACAATGGCGCAAATCGGGTCTGCGGCGCGCGCATTGAACAAAACGGTGCAACATTTCGACCGCACAGTCGCGCGGTTAAGTTAAGATTTATCACGAGGGAGAAAAATAAAATGCTGAATATTCGTTATCGTGAAAATACAAACACATGGCCCGGGTTCGTGGATTTGTTTTCGAACCTGGTTATCATATTAATATTCTTATTAATAATGTTTGTATTTTTGTGGACCACCACCAGTGTATTTAACAAACAAAGCGGTGCGAAAACTGTTGCTGAATTGCGTGCCGCCGCCGCTGAAAACGAGCAAACAATCGAACAGATGCGTGCCGATGAACAAGAGGCCCGCCGATTACTAATCGCGGCGCGCAATGAATTGATTACACTGGACAGCGACCGCGCTGAATTAATCAATGAATTAAACGAAACAGATTTAAGCCTTACGGATTTGGCCACCGCGTACGAAGAAAAAATTGCTGAATTAACCCAGCAATTGAACCAGGCGAACCTGGACAAACAACAAATTGCCGAACTGGAACAGGAACGTGCAAAATTAACGGACGAAATGTCCGCCCAGCGCGCGGAATTGGCGGAGCAAATGGCAAAGTTGCAATCGGCACTGGACGCAGCCGAAGAAAAATCCCGCGCCCAGGAAATCGAATATTTGGAAATGTCAAATCGTCTGAACAAAGCACTGGCTGATAAAGTCGCCGAATTAAATCAGATGACACAATATCAATCGGCGTTCTATCGCGCGATCAAGGAAGCGGTTGGCGACCGCAGCACTGTTCGTGCGGACGGTGACCGGTTTATAATATCCAGCGACATTTTGTTCGCCAGTGGTTCATATAAACTGTCCGCGGACGGGAAAAAACAATTACAGTTAATTGCAAATGTTATAAAAGATTTTGAAGAAATAATACCATCTGATGTTGATTGGATTGTCCGCGTTGACGGTCATACGGATAAAAAGATGGTTATTCCGGGCACACGCGCATATCGGAACAATATGCAACTGTCGTTCCTGCGCGCGACCGCGGTAACAAATGAATTGGTTGCCGATGGCGTTTCAAAGCGCAGATTATTGCCCAGTGGCTTTGGCGATATGTATCCGGTGGAATTGGGTAATTCCCCCGCAGATTTACAGCGGAACCGCCGCATAGAATTACAACTGACAAACAGATAAATATGAATAATAAAAAAAATCGCCCAAACGGGCGATTTTTTAATTAACTTTTTCAATATAATCAATATCTATTTCGGTGTTGAACATACCATGGTCGACTTCGCCATAGATACGAACAATGTCGGTTGGACCAATTACCAATCCGTGCCATGCATCATCGTCTATTTCAACAACAATGGAACCGGTCGAATCCTGGAACAGGTATTTTTCATCACCGTTCTTTTGTATGATTGCGCCTTCGACCCAGACTTTGGAATTGTCGCCCATACCCTTTACCTGGTCCACAGTCAGAATAACATTTTCACCACCGTTAAATCCGCCCGGGCCACCGCTTTGAACCATCATAGTTTCGGTCATCGCCGCATTTGCGCCACCAATTACGGTCGCGCACGCAATTGCAAACAAAGATATTTTTTTCATTTTTTCCCCCATTGGTTATTGTTACATCCGCCAAACACATTTTACCAAAACATATATGTTTTTATCATAGGAACGAAATAACAAAACGCACCAAACGGTGCGTTTAACTGTTCACTAACACTAGCCACTATTTCACAACATGCACATCCATTTGCGGGAACGGAAAGTGAATTTTCTTTTTCGGTAATGCCATATACAATTGTTCGTTAACATCCGCTGCAACTGCAAACATATCACCATAATGCGACCAAAAACGCACAGTCAGAATAACCGCACTGTCCGCCAGCGATGATACAAAGACCGTTGGTGCCGGCGATTTCAAAATCCGTTTATCTTTTTTAAGTATTTCCAAAATTGCTTTGCGTGCGGTATCGACATTATCACCATACGAAATACTGACCGTCAAATCTGTGCGGCGATTTTTCCCGTTTGACATATTGGTAATAATTCCGTTCGCCAACGCGCCATTTGGCAAAAATACAACCTGGTTATCAAAAGTATGTAATTCGGTTGTAAATATCATAATTTTTTTAACGACACCGACCTTGCCACTGGCGGTTTCAATAATGTCGTCAACCCGAAACGGTTTAAGCAACAATATGATTATTCCGCCGGCAAAGTTCTGTAATGTTCCCTGAAGCGCCAAGCCAACTGCCAGTGACGCCGCCCCCAACACGGCGACAATGGATGTCATCTGGACCCCAACGGTAGTAAGGACGATTATAAAAACGAAAATCTTTAACAATATATTAACGAACGAGCCTAAAAAAGACTGTAACGATGGATCAAATTCGCGCAACTGCATCATCTTTTTAAAGAACGCACGATTTTATTTGATAACCAAATACCAAAGACCAAAATTAAAACCGCAACCAGCAATTTTGTGCCGAAACGCACCGCCGCCTGGATCAGCGATTCCACCGCAGCATCAATACTGGACGTTTCGATATTTAGTATTTCAGTGGGATTCTGCAATATTTCTGTTGCGTTTTCTAATACTTCGTGTACACCGACATTTTCAGGATTCATTTTTCACACCATTATTACATTTGAATATCTTCGCACTTTTCAACTGGTTCAGATTCATCACATTCCATCTTGCGATTATCAAAGAACAAAACCTTTGCACCTTTGCTTTTACAATCTTTTGTTACCGTTGATGTACACAAATGGCACACACGCGATTCACGATCAAACAGCGACCACATTTCGCGTGTTCCGGATGGTAATTCTGTTTTATAATGACCACTGCCGCCACTTAACATATTGTTCGTACTGGATATCATTGTACCCGCGCTGCCAAATACCGCAGAATCAAACACCTGGGCACCACTGGACATTTGTGTTTTGTTATCATAATTATATTCCATAGAACCCACACCACCAGTCGCAGAAGAACCGCGTCCGCCCTGGGTCAACATACTGTTATCCAATCCAGATCCAATTTCATAACTTATCGCATATGGCGGTGCCAATGTTGTATCTGGTGCAGAAATAGCGCCCGGTACCGTTCCACCGGTTACAGGCAACATTTGACACATATATTGCGCGATATCAGTTGATGCATTCTTGGTCGCATCCGCAACCATTTTATTATACTTTTCGTTATAATTATTTTGGGCTGCGCGCAAAGCGGATGCGGCAACTTGGGTTTTCACCTGGTCCAACAAGTGCGGGAAACGCGCGGTTGTTCTTTCCGCCCGCCCTGTAATCTGATTCAAATTACGTCCACTGACACAGAACTGAATTTCGGGATCTTGTTCGATTAAATCGATTGTACGATTAATCGTTCCGGCAATATTGTTCAATTCTTCTTCGATAGAGAAAATAATTTCATCACGATTATTTACACCGTTGTTATTTGCACGAACATGTGCCAAGTAATCTTGAACCCCTATTTTACCAGCACCTAATTTATTATCGCCATCCATAACATTACCATAACCATCGCCAACCTTTATCGACCCGAACGAAATCATACCAGTAATACGATATTTATTACCGTCCTTGACCGAACGCAAACTGCCGGTGCCGATTGTATCATCGGCGGCGAATTTATTGCAATCGGTGGTACTGCCACATACTTCGACCATTTTCGTATTAACCAAGTTCTGACACTGACTTAGCGCGGCATTATCGATATTCAGATATAATCCCATCAACATAGAATCTATATCTTTCATTGAAAAGTTAGGATTGTTTGCCTTGCACACGACCAATTTGTCCAACGGGCAAATATCGTGGATGTAATTATAGTCCATACCGATACACTGCGAAAAATCCGCGCCACAACGTGTTTCATCGGTAAAGCATTCTTTGACTTCCATCGTACAAGCATCGACACGCATTGCCGCCAACTTATCAACCACATAACCCCAAATCAATGGTTCCATACGTTCACAGGGGTCTATTTCAACCTTGCAAAAACTGCGCGCCATATCGGGCCGCGACAAACACGCGTCCATCGTTGCAACACCGCGTCCCGCGATATCGTCCATACACGCCTTATGTATACAATTGGAAATATTCGTTAAACACGATTGCCGGAAATTAGATTCCGCATTTAATTCCGCAATTTTTATTGTAGGTGCCACTTCGCGCAGAAACGCCGGCCACACCATATCACGCACCGCAACACAACTGTTCAAAACGTTTTCACAAATGTTGCGTTTTGCATCCAGCATTTCCATTGTTGATGCGGTTATATCATATACATCAACCGTTTTAACCTTGCTGCGGGCTGTACTTTTTGCCGCATTGTTTTGCATATTTTCAGATGCAATTGTTGAAACACAATTTATCCAACCCGCGCCACAAGCATCTTCGCCCTGCATACATTTGCGAAATTCAACCATACATTGCCCCAGATCGTATTTATTCGCTTCGTTAAAACTTTCCATCAACGCCGCGCGCACATCGGCATTTGCCGCCGCCAGTTCATTATTTGCTCGTGCCGTATTTTGGGAAATACTGTTTTCAAACGCTTTACAATCAGACACGATTTGACGCGCATATAATTGACGCAAGAAATTTAAATCCCGGTCACACGATTGTGGCATTTGCGCCCGACACAGTTCATCAGCGGCGTTAAATAAATCATCCCCTGTTTTACTGGCGATATTTTCCATAGAATCTTCGAAAACATCTTCGTCAAAATCAAAAGATGCGTTATCCCACAATGCCAATAAATTTTCACGTTTTTGTTCTTTGGATTGTTCCGGGGTATCATAAATTACATTGCCGTTTGCGTCATATTTACGTGAACCATTAAAAATAATATCAGCCTTGGCCCCTGCTTTGACGCGTTCGACTTCGACCGTGCGAATACGTTCTGCTTCGGTCAAAGTATCCTGGATTGATGCAAATTGTTTTTCCAATTCGGCATTTTGGTTACTGCACGCACACGAACCGCCATTGACATTGTCCATTATACAGAACTGGTCCATACAGCCATAATAAGCATCATAACATTCTTGGGCATAAACACCGGTCGCAGCAACCCGCGCACGAACCGTTGTTCCGGTTTGAATCGCGGACTGTTTCCGTGCAACAACCGCAGCATCGGCATCAAAAGCCAATGCAATTGGTGTCATACACAGAAACAATTTAAAAATGCTTTTTGCTATCATGCTCTCTCCCCTGGACCCAAAACTACATATTTATATCTTCACAAGATTCGATTTCCTGGCAATATTCTTTTTCATCACCAGACATGAATCCCAAGACACCGCCACCCAGCAAACCAACGGTTCCACCAATTGCGGTTCCCCACCCTGGGGTCACCATTGTTCCCGCAGCCGCACCCGCCGCCGATGCACCCGCAGCCGCTTTGGTTGCGGAAGTCCATTTATTTTCACCGCCTGTTTCGCAAACCTGTTGCATACGGCACACATGGCAATTACGCAATGCTGGTTCAAAAGTTACCGAACGAATATAACTGTAATTCTTAGAATCCTCGGACGGGGTTTCAACTGCATAAGTATTGTAACAGTTTTGACGTGCGGCTTCTGTATCCTGTTCGCGCGACAATTCCGCGATACGCGATTCCAACGCACGCAACGCACGATTTTCCGCACTTATATTGGCAATTAATTTCGCACTGTTAAACACGGCATCACCCAATTGTTTACGCCCCGCCGGTTTTTGGCTGTCTTTACAAGCCGCAACGGTTTTATCCTGTTCAAACTGGACAAAGAAATTATCAACCGCGGTTGCTGCATTATTACGAACGGTTGCACGCAATTCCGCCAAATCACTTTCGGTATCTGGTATGGTCATCAAAGTTGCAACTGTTTCATCCGTTGGTAAGCAAGACATATCAGTTCCGCAAACACGCCCCAGTTGCTCACCAAAATAATTTACACACCCTTGTAACAACCGATAATCCATCTGCATCAATACAGCACTTAAAATAATATCAAACTGAGTTTCATTTTTGCACGATGGGAACATAGATTGTGGACAGAACGCGGCAATTTCTGTTGCTTTTTTGCCGACACATTCCGGCGCAGTAAAGTTTTGGCCACACTTATCGCGCAAACATTTATCAACATCGTTTTGACAGAATTGTGTCCGCAAATACCCCAGTTTATCATTAACAGCGGAACGAATACCCGGAATCATATCTTCGCATTCGGTGATAACGGGACAAATACCCGCCGCAACATTAACATTGGTTAAACACGCACTGTTTGTGGCGGTTGAACAATTATCCTCTAAACACGCCTGAATCCGCGCCAAGCAAGTTTGACGTGCGTATTTATCCGCATATTTTGATGCATCAACCAAAATCGCCTGGGCTTCGTCATTCCAATCATCCAATACCAGCGAACGAACAGCCATACATTGATCCAACACGTTTTCACATGCGTTCGCACGACGACCCAATAAATCTACATCCAAACAGTTTTCAAAATTCACGCCACAGCCACCCTTGTCCGCGATGCACGAACGATACGCCAACAAGCATTCACCACGATTATACTTGTTTGTCGTGTCCAGCATTTCCAAACGTGCTTTGCGTACAGCCGCTTCGGCTACACGCTTATTCGATTCGGCGTTTCGTTTTTGGTCAGCCAAATATGATTCAAAGAATTTACAATCGGCAACAATTTGACGTGAATAAAGGGCTTCTTCCATTTCTGCGGTGGTTGCACAAGATTTCAAATTATACGCACAATAATCCGATGCCATTGCATACAAATTGTTTCCAATATCGCTGTCGGCACCCAACGCTTCATCATCGGTGATACTGCCACTGTTTAACCATTCGGCAAAACTTAACCCCGATGCGCGCGATGACTTTTTAGCCGCCGCGGATTCACCGAACACCAACGAG
>CAMVKK010000031.1 GCA_947168075.1 uncultured Alphaproteobacteria bacterium | reverse complement strand
TTTCGCGGCAATGGCGGGTATTAATTTTACGTTAAATAAATATGTCGATTTGAATTTGGGGCTGCGGTATGTGGACTATGGCAAAATCAAACACGACCATGCCACAACACACATCGACGCAACCGAAATATACATTGGTGCCGCATACAGGTTCGGAATATTTGATTAAAAAAACGCGCCAGTGGCGCGTTTTTTATCTGTTATTCTTATGATACGGGTTTCCGTGCATCTGGGTCGGCAACAGTGCAACAACCAATCCGATACCTGTGCCATACACCCATTCTTCGCCCGTCCACACCGGCGCAATACTAAGTGCGTAAACCAACCATAACCACGCCGACAAACCCGCGTCATGCATACGGCGCGTCATCATGGAAATCGCCGGAATAATGCACGCGATTCCATAGAATACCAAAATCGTTCCAAACAATATGGTAAAGAATCCCGGATGTCCCATCGACTGCATTTCCGCCAAAGCAGCCGCACCAACGATTAACCCGCCCAACGCAAATATGATTAAATTACCAATCCACGACAACCAATATTCAGAACGCGACGATGTACCCGACCATTCGCAAAAACCACGACGCCAAAACGCGCGCCATGCCGCCCATACACGCGTATATTTAACACTGTCATTGGCACAGCATTCGCATATATGTTCGACCCGTTTTGCCACGACTTTTTTTACTGATTTTGCCGATTTAACTGATTTTTTTGTTTTTACATTTGCCATTTTATTTTCTCCCTTTGTCGCCACGATTATATCATAAAAAGATTTTCAACAAAACAAAAAACCGCCCGATTGGGCGGTATAATTTTAGAATCCGAAAACCATACGCTGTTTTGATTGACGTTTCTTTTCGTTGCGAACGGCTTCTTCTTTTAAACGTTTGCGTTTTGTTGTTGGTTTTTCATAACGCTGACGTTCCTTCATTTCGCGGTACAGACCTTCTTTTTGCGACTTACGTTTTGCAACACGCAATGCCTGTTCAACATTATTGTCGCGAACCAGAACTTTTACCATATATAATTCACCCCCTTTTGGCGAATACTTGTATTATACATAATGTTTTGGTGGAGCTGATCAGACTCGAACTGACGACCCCCTGCTTGCAAAGCAGGTGCTCTACCAACTGAGCTACAACCCCAAAACTTTGCCTTAAAACTCTTTAAAAGCCCACATATCTTATATGTAATTGCAAAAAATGTCAATTATTTTGTTACTTGATTTTATATGCCCGATGGGCTACTATTTTTCCAGCCTATAAAAGGATTTTAATGATAACATTATTTTTGTTCGCGTGCGTATGGATCTGCACAGCCAAAGGATTGATGAAAACATCCGCGGTTTTGACGTATGCTTTTTTGTTGTTTCTTGTTTTAACGGCGGTTTTCCCGATTGATTCGGTGTACCTTTTGCCGGTTGCGGTTGTTTATGCACTGTGCGCGATTGTTGCCGCAATGCGTCCATGGTCTGCGTTGGAAATTGAAAAACCCCGCAAAACGATCAAGCGTTGGTGGAAACATCCGCGCGAATTGTTGGGGTATCGCATTATGAATATTTTATTGTACCCGTTTCCTGTATCGATGCTGTCGTGGATTGGTGGCAAAACATTGGAATTGGTTGGACCGTTGGTAAAAAAGCGCCAAAAAATAATGTATGAAAATCTGCGCATGACGATACCAGAATGTGCTAATCGCGATTTTATGCGCCGCGTATGGAATAACTGGGGGCGTTCTTTTGTCGAGGGGTTAAAGTTCGCCACATATCGCCATCATATGGATAAATACGTAACGATTCGCAATCACGGGCTGTTGTTTAAATATCCTCAATTTATATTAACATCGCCACATTATGGATATATGGGCGTAATGGCGCTGTCATTTGTCAACAGTGGTTATATTTTAAATGTTACATACAGACACTCAAATAATCCGCTGACCAACGATATATTGTTACAAAATTATGGTAATGGTTATGTGGCCGAGGAAAGATTCATACCCGTCGGCAATGCAATCCCGATGGTTCGCGCATTACGCAATGGCGAAATATTGAATATTAATTCCGATCAACGTTTTCGTGGTGCACCATATATTGACTTTATGGGTATTCTGGCACAAACTTCAACGGGTTTGACACAATTGGCACGCAAATTCAATTTGCCGATTTTGGTTGCGCATGTGGAACGCACAAGTGGCGCAAAGCACGAAGTTGTATTTGATGAATTCGTCGATGTACCGCACACTGAGGATGCTGAATCCGATGAAATTAACGGTATGAAAATGGTAAACGATGCAATGGGTCGCATTATTCGTCAAAAACCCGATGAATACCTGTGGTTACATAAACGCTGGGCATAACAAGAAGTGAAAAAATGGCAAAAATAATTGAAAAAATAAAAAAGATATTTTCGATTGATAAATCCGATGTCGATGCGGGTCGTGTCAAATGGTCGCTTTACTGGCGCGTTTGGCGCGAAATCGGTATTCCACAATTGAAGTGGTTAATTGCCGGTGTTGTCGCAACAATTCTGGCCGCCGGGGCCGAGGGGTATACAATAACCTTGGTTCAACAGGTGGTTGATAAAGCATTTATTGAAAAATCAATGGCGGCGATTTATTTCCTGGCCGTGCAAATTATCATTGCATACGGATTAAAGGGCGTTTTCACCTATGCCAAGGCATTGATTATGTCCAAGGGTGGGCTTATCGCCTATGCCCGACTGCAAAAGCGCATTTATAAACATATGATTCATATGAATCTGGCGCGTTTTTATTGTGATGGAATTGGTAAAAACCTTAATTATTTTTCGGTTCAATGTGGTGCCGTTTTATCATTGGTGACCACCGCCGTTGTCCAATTTATACAAAATGTCGCAACATTGGCAATGACGTTCGCATTAATGGTTTACTATGCGCCACAAATGTGCGTGGTGTTGCTGTTCTTGGTTCCGGCGTTATTGATACCGATGGCGTTAATTATGCGTCGCAAACGTAAATTATCACGTCAGTCGTTTAAAATCGCGAATGATGTCTCCCAGTGTCTGAACCAGACATTACGCGGGATAAAAACAATCCAATCGTTTGCAACCGAAAATCGCGAAATGGCAAATTTTACCCGTGTGCTGGACAAGTCTAATTCCAACGCGTACAAAAACACCCAGGCCAGCGCCCTGCGTTCCCCACTGATGGAATTTATGATTTCCATTGGTTTGTGTATTGCGATGATTATGGGTGGTCACTTTATTACCAGTGGTGCAATCTCAACCGGTGATTTCACGGCTTTCTTGTTGGCGTTAACCGCGGCATACAGACCCGCAAAAAGCATTACCGGCACAGGCGAATCAATACAACACGGCATTTTGGCGGCCGAAGTTTTGTTCGCGTTTCTTGACAGCAAGCCAGACATCACCGATGCACCAAACGCGAAAAAATTAACCGGCAAAACCATGTCGGTTGACTTTGACCATGTCTCTTTTGAATACAATCCGAACGAACCCGTTTTGCGCGATATCAACCTGCACGTTCCCGCGGGAACCGTGTGTGCTTTGGTTGGCGAATCGGGCGGCGGAAAAACCACCATGTTCAATTTAATAGAACGATTTTACGACCCGCAATTTGGAAAGATTTCTATCAATCGCACAGACATAAAAAAATACACATTAAAATCGCTGCGTGAAAATATATCCGAAGTGTCCCAAGATGTGTTCCTTTTCAACGACACTATCGAAGCAAACATTAAATACGGCAATCCAAATGCCACGCATGACGAAGTTGTTGCCGCTGCGCGCGCCGCAAATGCGCACGATTTTATTATGGAATTTCCGGACGGATATAATTCGTCTGTTGGTGAAGGTGGCGGATTACTGTCCGGTGGACAAAAGCAACGTATTGCCATCGCGCGTGCGGTATTAAAAGGCGCGCCAATATTATTGCTGGACGAAGCAACATCCGCACTGGACACACAAAGCGAAAAACTGATTCAGTCCGCGTTAAAGGATTTGATGCGCGGTCGTACGACTTTTGTTATTGCGCATCGATTGTCCACTATTTTGGATGCCGATATGATTTGTGTCATCAAAGATGGCGAAATTGTTGAACAAGGTACCGATGCGGAACTTTGTGCATTGGGCGGTGAATATAAACACCTGCGTGATATTCAGTTTAAATCTAAAACAAAAAAATAAGAACGGGGCATTTGCCCCGTTTTTATTTTACAGTTAATTGCTTTCCGTGTGTATCAACGACAACCGTTCCACCATCGGTAACTGCGCCTGACAAAATCATATCGGCAATTTTATCTTCGACAGCCGACATAATCAAACGCTTTAACGGTCGCGCGCCAAACACGGAATCGTATCCATTATCCGCCAGCCATTTGATTGCATTATCACTGACATCCAATGTGATACGACGCTCGCCCAGCCGCTTTTCCAAATTACGCAACTGGATTTTAACAATGTCCGTCATCACATCACGCCCCAGCGCATTAAAGAACACAATTTCATCAATACGGTTTATAAATTCAGGACGGAAATGTTTCCGCACCGCATCCATATTCGGCAAATTACTGGTCATTATAATAATGGTGTTCGTAAAGTTCACAACATGCCCCTGGCCATCGGTAAGCCGCCCATCGTCCAGTATTTGCAGGAACACATTAAACACATCCGGATGCGCCTTTTCGATTTCATCAAACAGCAACACCTGGTACGGACGGCGGCGAACACTTTCGGTCAAAACACCACCGGCATCATAGCCGACATACCCCGGGGGCGCACCAATAAGGCGCGCAACCGAATGCGGTTCCATAAATTCACTCATGTCAATACGTGTCATCGCTGTATCGTCGTTGAACAGGTATTCCGCCAGGGCTTTCGCGACCTCGGTCTTTCCCACACCCGTCGGCCCCAGGAACATAAACGAACCCATCGGACGATGCGGGTCCGACAGCCCCGCGCGCGATCGACGAATTGCACGCGCGACAATGGACAACGCGGTATCTTGACCAACAACGCGTTTGCGTAATTCATCTTCGATATTTAACAATTTTGATTGTTCTTCCATTGTCAATCGTTCCGCGGGAACGCCGGTCCATTTACTGACCACCGCCGCGATATGTTCGGGCAGAACAGTCTTGTATTCCTTGGATTCCGCGTTCATCTTTTTGATTTTTTCTTCCAATTCTGGAATCTTGCCATATTGCAATGCGGATGCCTTTTCATAGTCGCCGGCACGCATAGCGGACGCAACTTCGGCTTTGGCTGCATCCAACGCCGCCATCGCATCGGACAACCCGTGCATCTTTTCCTGTTCTGCGCGCCATTCGGCGGTCATTTTTTCCGATTCCGCGGTAACTTCGGCGATTTGCTTTTCCAGTATCGCAAGGCGCTTTTTGGAATCTTCGTCTTTTTCTTTCTTTAATGCCTGTTGTTCAATCTTCATCTGCATCAAACGGTGGTCGATTTCGTCCAGTGCATCTGGCTTTGACGAAACCTCTATCCGCACACGCGCGGCGGCTTCGTCAATTAAATCGATTGCTTTATCGGGCAAGAATCGGTCGGTAATATACCGGTCGGACAATTTCACCGCCGAAACTAGCGCGGCATCCGCGATACGAACGCCATGATGCCCTTCGTATTTTTCCTTTAACCCGCGCAGAATTGAAATTGTGTCATCAACCGATGGTTCTTCGATATAAACTGGTTGAAAACGGCGCGCCAACGCGGGGTCTTTTTCAATATATTGACGATATTCGTCCAGTGTCGTTGCCCCCAAACAGTGCAATTCGCCACGCGCCAACATAGGCTTCAACAGGTTGCCGGCATCCATCGATCCTTCGCCTTTGCCTGCGCCAACCATATTGTGCAATTCATCAATGAATAATATGATTTCGCCGTTGGCATCTTTGACCGCCTTTAATATGGCTTTCAGGCGCCCTTCGAATTGCCCACGGAACATTGCACCCGCCATCATCGCGCCCAAATCCAATGACAGCAGTTTTTTGTTCATAAGGTTTTCCGGAATATCGCGTGAAATAATGCGTTCCGCCAATCCTTCGACAATTGCGGTTTTACCCACCCCCGGATTACCGATTAAAACCGGGTTATTTTTGGTACGGCGCGACAGAACCTGGATAGTTCTGCGGATTTCTTCGTCACGACCGATAACGGGGTCCAATTTCCCGTCCGCCGCCAGTTTTGTAAAGTCTGTCGTATATTTTTCAATTGCCTGTTGTGGCGTTTCTTGCATTTCTTCTGGATTCATTTTATATGCCTCCGATACTTTTTTGTCGTTTGTATATATAGTTTCACATTTCGCTGTTTCAAGATATGGGTATCAATACCGAACAAAATAAAGCCATAAAAATAAAAAGAATTCTTGACTTTTGGCGATTTTTGTTATAAATTGTGCCGCGCAGTTATTAAAGGATAAAGATATGCCACGTGTATGTAATGTTACTGGTAAGAAAACAGAAGTTGGGATGAATGTTTCCCACTCTATGCGCCATACAAAGCGCACATTCTTGCCGAATTTGCAAAAATTAAAGTTTCACAGCGATATTTTAAATCGTGATTTTTCGTTGCGTTTGTCGACTGCGGGTTTGCGCACTTTGACAAAGCACGGCGGTTTGGACGCCTATGTTATGGCGAAACCTGTATCGCGTTTGACACCTGAAATGGCGGCGATTAAGAAAGCGATTGCTAAAAAAACTGGTGCGGCTGAAAAGCCTGCAAAGAAACCAGTGCACAAAGCAAACCGCAGCGCACGCTTGGTGAAAAAGGTTGAATCCAAAAAGGCAGCCGCGAAATAATCGCGACCGATGGTTGGGTTCTGGCCCTGTGGCGGAATTGGTAGACGCGCTTGACTCAAAATCAAGTTCTGCAAGGAGTATCGGTTCAAGTCCGATCAGGGCCACCAAAAATAAGAGCACCCTTTTGGGTGTTTTTTTTCTGCCTGGTCGGACGATTTTTACGAACAAAGCAAAGTAAAAATAAATCGCAAATGCAATTTGTTGTCATCAGAGCCGTCAACCCAGGGACGACAATATAAAAACCGCCCGATTGGGCGGTCTTAATTTCTATGCTGAATAAATACTATTTATCCAACGCGGTTACGATTTGGTTGTATGGAATCGCACCCGGGAAAGCCTGTTCACCAATGATCAAGAACGGTGTTCCGTTGATTTCGAAACGTTGTGCCAATTCACGAACATTCGACAATTCACGGGAAACAACTTCGTTGTTCATATCGGCTTTTAATTTTTCTGTATCCAAACCGGCTTCTTTCGCCATTTTCATGATATTACCTTCGATAATGTCGGCGATTTTTTCGCTGTTTCTGTCTTCTGGTTTGTAATAATCACGTGTCATCATCATATCAACAAAAGCCGCTGCTTTGTCTGCATCCTGCATTTTCGCAGCAATCGCCGCACGTGCCGGACCATCGGACAATGGACCATGGATAGAGAAGTTCTTGATAACAACGCGAACATCATCACGTTCTTTCAATACACGATCGATTTCGCCATGAACACGGCGGCAGTATGGGCAGCTAAAATCTGTCCAAACAAAGAT
>CAMVKK010000030.1 GCA_947168075.1 uncultured Alphaproteobacteria bacterium | reverse complement strand
ACGGAGATGATTCTGGCGACACGCGCACTAATGCCACAATTTGTATTTTGTCGGGCTCGGCGATTATGCGCCCCGATTCTATTTTGCCTGGACATTGCAGTATGCGTAACACATCACTTGGGATAACAAAATCGTCATCATCGGTCTTGGTCAATTCGTATGTACGCGTTGCAAACCGCCATGGGTACGATGCCAACAATGCGTCTGTGATTGGATCAAACAAAGTGCGCGCCAACTGGGCGCCGGCACTGTCTTCGACAAGCGATTGTATCGGCTTTTCGCCAAGTTTTAACAATGCCATCGAACAAAGGTCTATTTTCGTGAACATATTTTCCCCCATATATCCAAATGGTCGGCGTTTGCCGACCATTTGTGATTAGTTTTAGGATAATGAACCCAGTGTGATATTATCGCTCGACACACCAACAACTTTGATTGATGTGTAATCAGATGCGTTCACCAGAACAATATCGCCAACATTCATCAATGTTTTCACATTGTTGAAATAACCAGCGGTTGTAATTGCTTCCAACGTTTCATTCGCGGCATAGTGCCACAATGTGAAACCATTTGCGTATGCGATTACAGACAAGTTTTTATTTTGAAATGCCATAATTTTCCCCCATTGGTTATTGTTTATTGTTCTTTACACTTGATACGAACGATGCCGTCGTTATCAATCAACACTGCGCCTTGGGACATACTGTTGCTGATAAAGTGCGCAGCACGTTCACCGTGCCAAGAAATATCTGTTTTGACTTCTTGACCGCACGCATGACCGATGCTGGACGCGTGATACATAAAGCAATCACGTTGTGTTCCCGACAACGGCAAATCGTTATACAGCAACCAAGTAATACCCATCCACTTTTTCGTTTCGAAACCAGTGGTCAATGGCGTATCACCCACATAGTCTGCACGAACGAATTCGTCCAACCCCAGCAACACATTCCATTGTTTTACACCAACAACTGCAAAACGACGCCCGTCATCCGGCACATCATTTGCATTCAGTGCTTCAATCGCATCTAAAACCATTGTTTTAGAAAATGCGTTTGAATAATTACCGGTATTGCTTGTTGTTGCACTCATAGCCGTAACAATCAATTCATCGGTTTTACGACCCAACGCATATGCGCCAGCGGCGGCAACGACACGACGTTCATCGACATTGGTTTTCAATTCATCCAATGCATCAACCCAATCGCCTGCATAATAATCCGCCAAAGTGCATTCCACAGGTGTATGATTAAGGTTCATAACCGGAACAATGCCATGACGTGATTTCGTGCTGGCGATACCTTTGCCCACTTTTTGGAAAGTTGTGGATGCACCGACAACACCGGATTTGCTGCGCACGGAACCGCGCAGTTTTGTGCCCATTTGCTGATAAGCCAAATGAACATCTGCTTCAAATTGTTTTATGAAGACTTGGTCTATGCTTGTTGACATAGATATACCCCTTTTTATTTTTTAATATGAAAAAGTGCGATAAAAATCGCACGGTTAATTACATTTTATTTTTGGTTATGCGGAAAACCGCGCCACAAACAAAATAATTAAACGGGTCCCCGTGTGGGGGATTATCCAACAACAGTATCAGTCAGACTTGCGCAAATCTGACTGATATTATTTCAAATAAAAAGGGTCGGATGAACCGACCCCAAAATTATAATAAATGATTATTTATTATTATTTTCTTTTTGCGCATTTTGCACATGGCTTTTTAGCAACTGGCTTTTTTGCCGCGGCTTTTTTTGCAACCGGCTTTTTTGCAGCTGGTTTTTTTGCAACGACTTTCTTTGCAACCGGCTTTTTTGCAGCTGGCTTTTTTGCAACGACTTTCTTTGCAACTGGTTTTTTAGCAGCTACTTTTTTAGCAACTGGTTTTTTTGCAGCTGGTTTTTTCGCAGCTGGTTTTTTTGCGGCTGGCTTTTTAGCAACCGGTTTTTTTGCAGCTGGTTTTTTTGCAGCTGGTTTCAAGAATGTGAATGCCATTCTTCTCTCCTTTATTGTTTTTGGATAGAACAAATTTTTTTTGTTCTTGCTTTCATTTTATACGAAAGAAAAAAATTAGTAAAGAAGAAAGTGCAAATTTTTTTATTTTATGAATATAATTTTTTAAAACCGTTTTCAATTTTACGAACATACTCTGGATCACTATCACGCCAATATTTTGGATCCTGCATCATACGACGTAAATCACTATCAGTTAATGTTTCGTTTTCATTTTTTTGTGTTTCAACAACCGGTTCCATTGATTGCATCATCTTGTACACCCCTTGGATTCCGGCGGGTGTAGCGCACAATGCATCAAATGCATCATGTGGTAAAAACTTATTTCCAAATGTTTCGATTGCGTGTAATGCATCTTTCATTTTTTCATCACCACCGAAAAAATTTTTTAATTCAGCAATCGCATTTGTTTCATTTTTTATATCAAATAATTCTGATAACACTGGTGATAAAAATTCATTTGCGATTTTGTAAATCTGTTCAACTTGGTTACATGTTAAACCAATTTCGCGAAATTTTTGTCGAACCGATTCGTCATTGAACATTTCATCAGTTGGATATTGTGATGCATCGTCTGGCACACCAATTGCGCGATTGAAACGTTCACGTGTTGCGTTATCTGATTCGGAATTTGGCACAGACACCATTGTTCCGATTTTCTTTTCCAGTTCATTATATGATTTTAATAACGAATCTGTATTAAGCGAACCGTCTTCGTTCAAGAATTTTTCCGGGATTTTATTATCCATATTATTTTCCTTTGGTTTTATTATCAGATTTTCTTATGAAATATATTCCACCAACCGTGAAAATTGCCTGTAACATAACGAATATGTCGGCATCTCCGACCAAGTAAGATGCAATTGCGGACAATATACCAACGCCGGACATTATGTATGTTTTTTTATCAGCCAATATTCCACCGTGAACTAAATTGCCTTTCATCATTCCCCCATATTGTAAAAAAGTAATCCATCGACATCGGCGATATATCCACGTGCAACCGCCCAGTCAGGTAATTCATCAGCGCGATGAAAACGTGTTGCGCCAAAACAACTGTCGGGCAAATTACCATGCATCATCCGATTCGCGACACGCACGCACATTTGAAGCGCGCGATTATTTGCATCAACTGATAAATATTTATGCCGCAATGAATTTTCATCCAGTGAATGAAAGATATCTTTATCAGCTACAATATCAATCACACTTCGATTTAATTGTTTTGCGATATTATTTATCATCGAAGTCAGTGCTTCGACCGATGCCAGTGTTGGCATAAATGTTTCTGCATACACGACACGTGCAATTTTATACACATCAATTTGTGTTTCGTCCGGATTATGTATTAATTCCAGTTGCATTTATTTTCCCCTGTGTTTATGAAACAAAAAAGCGACCCGAAAATTGGGTCGCAAAAGTAAAAAAAACCACACGTGCGTGTGGACAGAATCTCTACTCTTGATGCCACATATAATATCAAAAATCGCATCAAAAGTCAAGAAATATATTTTATTGCATTGTTATTTCGTCACCATACACCAAGAAATAGTGGCTTTCCCGCCGCAGCACCAGTGCACCATTTTCATTAATACCAATCAGTTCCGCTGTTTCGCCACGATATTTAACGCTGCGATTTAAACCCGCTGCCAAATCAGTCCACCGCGCCCGCACCACTGAAAAATCAGCACCACGCCATTTGTCCAGGTTCCGCATCAACTTATTTAATAATTCATCACGCGTCACCGACACATAATTATCTAACTTAGTCGTTTTATATGTCGCATTTACTGTTGGATTTGATTTTATATTTATGCCAACACCGACAATAACGAATCGTCCCGAATATTCTATTAATGTTCCAGAAACTTTTTTACCATCTATTAAAATATCATTTGGCCACTTGATTGTAGGCATAACACCAAATGCGATAAGTGTTTCGGCAATTGCCACACCAACCGAATACGCCAACCGCGCATCGCGTTCTTCACATTTATATATAAAACTGACATACAGGTTACCGTGATGCGAAACCCATGTGCGTTTATACCGCCCGCGTCCCGCCGATTGCGCATCCGCCAACACAGCAATATGATCTGCGCCGCGACCATCTGCAATCATATCATGCGCATATTTTTGCGTACTTGGGATTTTATCAAAAGAAATCACCTTATAATTTGCCAATTCGATAAACCCCATTTTCATTTACGATAAATTCGTGACCATATAACTTACGCAATTGATATATAGCAGTATCGACAGTATGCGTTGCGGCATCCGCGCTGTACCCCAGTGCGGTTTTTAATTCGCCCGAACTCATTCCGCCAGATTTGTAAAGTTGCACAACTATCCGCGTGTGCAAAGCAGACATACGCACATTTGTCCCGAATAATTTGCGTATAATTTTTGAACTGTCGGTGGCATCTATTAATGCCGCCTTTAATTCCAGTGCCGACACAGGCATCAAAATATTTAACGAATCAAAGTTTATATCGCCCACCGTTGGCGCGTCCAACACAGTTGCGCCCAAATCGCGCAATATGTCACGCCACACTGTATCGGCGGAATAGACTCTGATTCCTTTTAGCATAACAATCAGAATAAAGTATATTTTTTATATTGTCTATAAAAAATGCCACACGGGAAAAACCTGTGGCATTTACAACAAACACACCAACAATTTATTCGCGTTCATTGGATGGCGTATCAATGTATTTAGTAAAATCTTGGATAGACGCGCCGGTGGATGCCAGAATTTTTGAAATACTGTTTGTTGATGGCCACCTGGGTTGCCCTTCGCGCGATCACCGTTTACTGCGATTAAAAGTTGTTGGGTCCAAACCGCTGCACTTTGCAAGCCCCGAACAAGACATCCCGTGATCTGTTGCGAATCGTTCTATGGCGTGCCATACTTCATCATGAGTCATTTTTCCCCCCTTGCTGAAATATTTTTCTGATACAAGCAAAATTTTATTCTTTTTTTCCGCTTTCACAACAGGCACTATTTCCTAGGAACATATTGATTTTTCTTGTTTTTTTGCAAAAAAGCGCAAAAAATACCTTGACTAAAAAATATTTTTGACAAAATACTTGACAAATATGTTTTATTGTCTTATATTATCTATCGTCAAAGGGGTAAAATCCGATGACACGGGGTTCAGGGATTCAGACTCCCTCCTACATTCTCTCTCCTCTGGACTCTGGGCCCCAAACAGTTAAGAATGCTCTATTTCTTTTTCTCCTTTCCTTCCTTTCAAGAGCATTCGGAAAACACCGCCGGTAACGGCGGCGTTTTTTTATTTTTCAAATATGGAAAATAGTTCCCAATGCGCGCTGCCCACAAACTGGTCAACGGGGATTAATTCGCGCAGTTTATATCCGCCCCGCGTCAGAACATCCATATCGCGTCGGAATGTTTGCGGGTTGCACGAAACATATATCACGCGTGGCACATTGCTTTTTGCCAATTCGCGACACTGGGCCAACGCGCCCGCGCGTGGCGGATCCATTATCACGCAATCGTATGTTTTCAACATTCCCGCCGTCAAAGGATTCTTAAATAAATCGCGCTTTGCGCCCGTGCCAACAATATCAAATCCATCGGCGTGTGTTGCAAATGTAAAATTACCAAGCCCACAGAACAAATCTGCAACCCGCCGCGAATCGCCCACCACCGTAACAACCATATCGCGCAATATATCTTCGCCCATTTTTCCCGGCTGAAGAAACGCGTTTGCGGGATATTCAACCGCCACATTGCCGAACTTTATTATCGGCGTGGCCGTTCGAACCACAACTTTATCGTTCCACACAACGCGAATTGCGCCAACGCGTTCCGCCGCCGATTTGAATTCGGGCGTAAAGTACGGCACATCGGCATTTATTACAATATCAATTCCATTTTCACATGCCGTTATCATACACGATCCCGCCCCGCCCCATGGCAGCGCCGCAACACGCGGTAATATTGCATTTATTTTCGGCGACATATTTGGACAATTCCGCACAGGTACTATATTTTTAGACCGCAATTCAAATAAACCAAATTGATTGCCTGCAAAACAAAAATCCCCACGGCGGCGGTTTCCCGCATCAACCCATCGCGCATCACCCGTCAGTGGTAAATCACCCAGTTCTAATAATTTTTGTTTGCGATAATGACTGGATGCAAAATCATATTTGCACCCGCCACAAATGCCAAAGAACGGACAACTTTTCATTTTATATTAAAAATTAATACGCGCACCGATACGGAACTGATGTGCGGTTGGTGCTAAATTTTTCACGACATCGAATTTCGGTGTGAACATGTACATATAGCGATATCCTGCATCAATCGCAAAATGTTCGCCCAGTTCGATGCCCAACCCTGCCATTACTGCAACCGCCGGACTGATTTTATCGTCAATCTTTGCGCCATCAACCTTGTTACCGCTAAGGCCCACACCGGCACCAACATAGGGAACTAAATGCTGCGAACGGAACAGACGATACATACTGTCCATACGCGCATCAATAACAGCGTTCAAAAATAATGTATTACCATGTAACGATATACCTTCCCACTTTGCGTTTGTGCGCGTATAATTTGCCTCAATTCGAAAAGTATCATACACACGCAACCCAGCAACGATATCAAACGAAGAAGTATTTTTACCACCAACGCGAACATCATTTTTATCTGTATATGATTGCCACATTGAAAAATCATACATTCCACCAACATAGAACCGATGAACACGGGCCAAAGCCTCATCATCATTACCATCAGGAATTTCCGCAGGCGGGGTTACAACCTGACGCACGCGATAGGGAATCGCCGCGTTCGCAGATGTTGCGATTAAACATAATGCACCAATTAATAATTTTGTTTTCATATTCTTCACCCCATCAGAAATTTACACGGAACGACGCGATAATATTGCTGACATTATCAACACCACCATGGCGCACGCCCCAACCGAAACCGTTACCAATCATCATTTGATACTGATATGCGATATCAATACCGATTAAATCCGTTAACATTATATTGAATCCCAATGTCGCGCGCGGTGCCGCAATGACGAAACCGTCTGAACCGTTTGCACCTTCGAACTCGTAATGTCCCAAACCGACCCCCACACCCATAAACGGCACAAAGTGGCGCATCCGCGTAACATCACCCGTTTGAACATAGCGCCGTGCAAAATCAAAATACAACATTGCACCTAATGTCTGGTAATTCGCCTGGCGATTTTTCAGGTCAGAAAACGTAAATGTTGACATTTGGGCATCTATTTCCGTCCGCACATAAGACGACAGATTCCATCCCAAACCAATTTGCGATGTGTATGAACCACTGGATTCATATTCTTTACCATTAAATCCGGCACGATCCGTTGCAAACCCCAAATTGAATCCGCCACCCGCGCGTACATACATTGTTGTCGGGATAAACATAGTTATATCAGAATTATCAACAACGCCGACTTTTTCATATACCTCTAACCCCAGTTCCCCAGGTGCATCGTCCGCAACAACATCGACATTATATTCCGCGCCGACAATGTCCAGCCCACGGGAAACTTCGGATCTGAAAAGGCTGTCGCTGTACCGTGCATACGCAGGCATTGTCATCAACACCGCAATTATAAAGCAAGATATTTTTTTCATATTTCACACCCAAATTTTAACTTACATTAATATTATCATAAATTGCGACTTGATTCCAGTGCGATTTATTCGTACCCTGATACATTATGAAAAGACAAATCAAATGCCCCGATAAAAAAATAGCACTTATCGCCGGCGCATTACAATTACCGTTCTTTACGCGCGATGCGCTACGCCGCGCGGGGTGGGATGTGTATATTGTCGGGTTAAAAAACTTTGTTGACCCGAAATTGAATCCAGATTTAATCGTGCGACTGGGTGGTGCGGGTCGCGCAATTCGTGAACTGCGTCGTCGTGGTATAGTGGTGCGCAACTGCTTCGTCAAAGGCAGCACGGTAGACTTCCATGACATTCCG
>CAMVKK010000029.1 GCA_947168075.1 uncultured Alphaproteobacteria bacterium | reverse complement strand
ATAATATAGTAGAAAAAGAGGCGTTACTATGCAAGAAAATAAACCCATTTTAGTTATCGGACTGGGGAACCCCGGACCACAGTATGTGCGGATTCGTCACAATGTCGGATTTATCGCGGTGGAATATCTGGCGGGGGCGGACGCGACATGGAAAAACGAACACGAAGCGTTAACATGCCGGACAAAGATTGATGGACACGATGTTATTTTTGTAAAACCGATGACTTTTATGAACAATTCCGGGATTGCGGTTGGTGCGCTGTCGCGGTTCTATAAAATTCCAGTGGAAAATATAGTTGTTATTCACGACGATATGGATATTAAGTTGGGCAAAATGAAGGAAAAAGTCGGCGGTTCCAGTGCAGGGCACAACGGCATTAAATCGATTGATGCGGCGGTTGGTCCGGAATATCGGCGAATTCGCATTGGCATTGGGCACCCGCGTGATTTTGAATTGAAAATGGATCCTGCGGATTGGGTGCTGGCGCGATTTGACGATGAACAATTGGCAACAATTATGTCGGTAATCGGCGAAATTAAGTTATTTTAAGATTATTTTGCAGTGATTTTACCGGATGCGGGGATTGTGAAATATCCTCCGCCGTTGCCATAATAAAATTTTGTTCGGCTGTCCCAGGTGCAGTCGGTTTCACTGCCCGAACGAAATGAACCGGCGGGACATTGTACACAATCCTTATTATTTGTGTTGTTTTTATAGTAATTGTCGGGAATTGTTTTGCATTCGCCATTTTGAAGACAATAACCAGAATTGCAAGACGTTATATTATATGTGCAATCGCGAGAAAAATCGTTGGTTGTTGTGTTAAAAAGGCATCTTTCGCCGGCTTGTCCGTTGGTGATGGTCGCGTTTCGGTTGCATTCACATGCCGACAGGTTATATGTTCCGTCATTATTTAGCGTTGCGTTGCCTGATATGGTGCCATCGCCGTTACATGTTGTTGTATTTAATTTGCTTGTACATGGTACACCATTAGTCATGCATTCGCCATACGGTGTGCCGTTGCAAGAGTATCCCCGACCAATCAGAGTTTCGTTTGAACCGCACGATGACGATGAAACATAACATGTGGAAAAAGTACCATCGTTATAAAATTGGAACCCATTACCACCATTGCATTCCTGAACATTCGGAACGCAATTGTCGCCGTCAGGATGGAAACCCATGTCGCAATCGCCGCCGTCGTTATCACACTGGATTGTGTATGCGCATTGGGTGTTATAATATGCCTTGTCGGATGACGGAACCCTTTTTCCGCCGGTTATTGTGATTGTTTCACATGGTTTATAACAATCGGAAATGCCACCAATCGACCCAGCAACAGAATTCGGATGCCCCGACGGACATGATTTGCATGTTGTGGAGGAAGAGTCGTAATACTTATTTGTACCACAATAAGAGCACCCAGAGAGCAGTTTCCATTCACAACCTACAACTTGTTCACATTCTGTCTGTGTTGTTCCATCCGCCGTTGGGCAATTTGGCACAGCATTTGCGCCAATATTCATTAAACACAAATAAAAAATAAATAAAACTCGTTTTAACATAATATGTCTTTATCGTTGATATTTTTTATTTATTGTCCAACCCTGTTGTACAAACCACAAACTGTCGGTGGGGACTTTCGATGCTTCACCCAATACAAAGTCAAAATCGCCACGACCACGAATTTTTGGCGATATATTTAATCGTGGTTGTAAAAAATTCTTTCGCATAAATGTAATATTTCCTGCCACCATTCCGTCCCAATGTTCAATTGGAACCAAATATATTGTGCGAATTGTTGCGTCATTTGCGTAATTTCGTAATACATCAAAAGTAAGAACTTTATCAGCATTTTCATTATTAAACTTAATCTCTACATCGCGGGTTGGGGTGGGTTCGGGTTCGATTTCGTTGCATGACGCGGCGATGGGTAATATTGGTGCGCCGATAATTGCCGCCATGGAAATCGCGCGGCGTATTTTATATGGTATTACTTTATGAAACTTCATTTTGTTATCCTTTTGTTTTTTATTGCCCGAATTTTACCATCCATTTTTGGATATTGCCACCACTAAATGATTGGGTGCCGTTATACCATCCCCCAGTTGGGGTTGTGCGGGTATACGTGGTAGCCGTGTCCGTTTTAAAAAACTCGCTGACATAGTTCGAATCTGTACCATTTGGATTCATATATTGTATTGTCGAACCAGTTTTTACAATGAAATAATTACCACTGCAATATGGCCCATCGGCACCATCAGAAACGGCACCACTGCTGCAATACAGCGAGTAACTGCCCGCTGGGTAATACGAATCCGATGATAATATGTTAAATGTTGCAACCAATGCCGCGCCCGATGGTAAACATACGCCACCGTTATTGTCGCCGTTGACACAACAATTCCCGGCATTATCCTTCTTACCAGAATCGCAACAATTGGTAATACCACTGTCTGTAATTGAAACTTTATTATTTGGACAAGAATTCCCCAGAGAATCATCGTTACTGGTATCCACACACATAACTGTATTTGTGGTTTCGTCTAATTTGGCTCTGAACCCTGGTGCACATGTTGTGTCGCGGCAACTGTCATCCGCAGAATCTGTATTGGTATTTTGCGCGAACCAGTACAACAGAGTATCGCCAGTAAGTATTTTGTTGTGTGAATCTTTTGGCAACTGGGTAGTTGGGGCGGCTTCACAATTACCCCAAATGCTTTCCGCCAAACGGCACACACGGCATTGGTTCAAATCGCCCGATGCACATTCATCGATACATAAATCATATATGCAATTGGAAGTCCCTGTCGCGGTAACGCATGTTTTTTCAGTGTCATAATTTGATATTGTTGGCGATGAAATACTATAAATGTTGGAATACAGTTGATAACTGTTATCCAGACCGTGTTTGTTGAATATCGCACCGATTGTGTCGGTGCCAGCACTGGCGACACAGGCTTTAACCTCGTCCCAGCATGCGGTATGATTGATAATAGATTTGCGGTTAATTGATGTGTCAATATTTTCACAAAGTCCAAAATTACCCGATGTTGATGTGCAAACCTGGATTATACAGGCACGGCCAACCTGCTTACAGGTTTCTTTGATTGTTTCGTATGTGATGTCGTTTTGAATGTTTGTCATGCCAACCGCCCATTCATTGTCAGTGACCAATTGACCATCAAATTCGTACGTGCTTAACAGGTTTTCACAAGACGATAAAATATCATCACACATCGCGGTTGCTGTTTCGTTCGCCACAACCCCAAATGTGGACAGCGCGCGCGCATCAAAGTTCGTAATCGATTCGTTCGTATCCGATAAACATTGGGCAACCAGTGTCGTACAAGACTGACGGACATCGTCCAATTTGCGAATCTGGGCAATCTTTATTTTCGCCAGTGCATCTTCCATAAAATCGTTCCAAACTTTGTCTGATATCGATTTGCAATTTTCCATTGCGGGTTCCAAGAATTTCTTCTTGGAATTAAGGAACTTAACAAATGTGATGTTTTCAGGTAATTTTGCCCAACTTTGTTCGGTACTGTTTGGACGGGTAATTAATTTACCTAACTGTGCCAGACCCGTGGTAAGGAACGCTTCGCCAGTTGCCGGATTGATATATTGCCCCGTTATATCCAAACATTTGCCCAAATCCGTGCCGCACACAGTCGAATCGGTCAGCATGGTTAGCATTTTCCGCTTGCACGTCAAAGTATCATCGGCATTGTCTTTTTGGTATGCGTCCAACCGGGACATATCCAGTAACGCCGAACTTTCCATAACCTTAGTCCGGGCTTGTTCCATGGCGGTGCGATATGTTTTTTCAACGGTGTCACATGCCTGGCCGATTAAAATTTGATACCCGCTTTCTGCCAGTGATAAGTCTTCTTCTGAACAAACCTCGACCGCCATTTCACGACAAACAGGCAGTGCCGCCGAATACAGTGCTGTTCCAGATTTCGCCGCCGTGGCAGTGCCGCTAATGTAATCAATGTCGTCAAACGCGCTGTCGGTATCCAACGACCAGGTTAAAACACGACCGATACTGGGCGAAAAATTATCAGTTTCAAAATTTGTATTTAATTTTTTCGCAATCGAATCCAGTGTCTTTTTTGATTCCGATATATCTTTGGTGTCATAAAAAGCCTTTTCGCCCTCGGTCGCGATGTTAAGCGCCGCGACATCTTTTGCATCCATGCCGACCGTCAGTAAACGTTGGTTAAAATCCAACATTTTTTCGTCAACTTGGTCTAATTGCCGCTTGATTTTATTAAAATCGTTAATGCGGGCGGAACACGCACAGCGCTTTAATTGGGCATCTTTGTTTGCACAGAATTCGTCCATGCATTCGGTAAATACTGTTTTACATTTTGAATAACTGCGATTCAAGATGTCTTCGCGGGTGGCAGTGGTTGTCGTGGCGCGGATTATATCGCGGGTCGATGTCGCGCGTACCGCGGTGCGGGCGGCCGTGCCACGCGATGAACGCGGGGACAGTGTATTCGTTCCAGTGGTGCGAGCAACCGGTGTTGCCGCCGTGCGTGCAACAACATTTACAGGCGTTGTTTCAGCAGGCACAGATGAACGATTAACAATATTGGAATTTCGGTTGTTTGTGACACCGCGCGCGGATGTTGCCGTTGATTTGTTCGTGGTGGCGCGCGTAGTTGTGGCGGGGGTAGAATCTGAACGCATACGCCCCGGCATCACCGTATCAGACGCATCACGGCGCACCGCGGCGCGAACTGCGTCGACAATGTCGTCAGCATGGGCGCCGTACAGACCAATAAATCCAAGGCACCCAATCAAAATCGAAACAATCTTTTTCATTCTCTGCAATTGAATGTTAGCAAAATTGTAAAACGCCGGGCAAGCATAAAATATAGCCGTTCAAATCATTCTTGGTGCGACCAGGGGGAATCGAACCCCCAAGGATTTCTCCACAGCATCCTTAGTGCTGCGCGTATACCAGTTCCGCCATGGTCGCACGTCCAGAAACATATTGTTACAAAACATGTTTGTTTTTCAACTATTTTGTGATAGAATAATTATAAATATTGAATAGAAGGATTCCAAATGAGAAATACCACACGATTTCTGATGAACTGTTCGATTTTCGCAATGATACCATTTTTGGCGCATGCTGCGGGGACGTATTATACCGGCGCAAATTATCAGTCCGCCCAGTCGCGTTATGGTCAAAGTGCATCGTACACCAACAATAATACGACGACAAATTATGTTCGTCCAATTGGATACAGCACAAATGGATATGCCAGTACGCGTTACAATGGATATAATGGCTATAACGGCTATAACAATGTTGTCGTTGGTAATCAACAGCGTCAGGTTCAAACACAATCACAAAATCAAAAATCTACCGGCGCTGGGACTAAAAAGTCCGGCGATGTGCGCGAAGGATTCAGTTTTGGTGGTGGTATCACACACGAAAACGCCATGTGGAAGATGGAGATGAAGGAATCTGCATCCATGTTGCACTATGATAACGTTTCGTGGAATGTTTTGGATTTAAACGGGAAATATGTGTTTGGTTTGGGTAATACATATGCCCAGGTCGAAGCCGGATTTAAATACGGTATGCAGTGGGGCGAATCAACCATGGTTGACGATGATATTACCAAAGGGGGGTATTTTATTACTCAATGGATTGATTCGGGACATAACGTCATTGGTGAACAAATCGGGCATGCATTGTCGGTCGGCACCAGCGAAGGGGGCAATATGATGGGATTCAATGTCGGTGTTGGGTTGCCGTCTGCGTTCCGTATTGGTAATTTAAAAATGACACCGTCGGTTGGGTATCGTTACCTGAAATATAAATTAGAGACCAAGAAAAATTATGGTTTGTCGGTTGATACGGCTGCGTGTTTTACCGTCCCTGGCAGTGATGAAGTTCAATGTGATCCTGCTGTTATCGTTCATTATGATAATGGTACAAATCAAATTGTTTGGCGCGACAGTATTGATGGACATGTCGATATTGCTGATGGTGTTGACTATATCGATACTGCCGGAACATATTATTATCAACAGCCTGGAATCAGCCATTCGTACAAGGTTGCATGGTCCGGACCATATATCGCGATGGATATGGTTTATGACATAAATGACAATAATTCCGTTGATGCACGTGTGGAACTTGGGTTCCCGGGCTATACAGCCGAAGGTGATCAGCCATATCGATTCGATTGGCAACATCCGAAAAGCGTAAAGGATACATCGGGTATGTTTTCCGCGTTTCATTTGGGTTTGGGTGCCAACTGGATGACCGCGATATCGGATTCTGTATCAATGACACTTGGGGTTACATACGATTATTATAATGTTAATGGCGCAGATGCAGAAACATATTTGAACAGTGCATATTACATTAATTATTACAACGAGTTACTGGACAAGTGGGAAGCCGCAGGTAAAACCGAAACTGATATGCTTAACCCGGAAACCGGGGATCCGACCGCAATCAGTATAAAAAATATCGAAAGAAGTTGTGCCGGATGGACGTGCAAGGTTAATAAAGAAATCGATTCTTTCTATCGGTCGTTGGGCGTTCGTATTGGGCTGAATGCGCGATTCTAACTAAACGCTGTGTGAATTATGAAGAAATTACTGTGCACAATTTTCGGAATGTTTGCAGTATGCGCTGCGGGTGCCGCCGATTTAGTCGGAACTGCATCTGTTCGTATGACCAGTGATACGTCCGCAACCGCCAAAACAATGGCAATAAATGATGCGCGCCGTCAGATATTGATGGATAAGTTAAAGCCTTATGCGATGGCTGACCAATTGGTGCCGGCAATTCGTAATGCCAAAAGTGCTGAATTAACCGATTTAATTTCCGAAACCAGTATTGATGGTGAAAAGATATCGGACACCACTTATTCTGCTAATATTACAATGACGGTGGATAAAAATGCCGCGCGCAAATGGATGAACGATAATAATATTCAAAATTGGCTGTCGGATGGTAAAAATGTCGATATGTTCACAATGCGGATTACGCTGCGCGATCCGATTGCTGACTGGGCGCAGCTAAAATCGATTGCGCGTTCGGAACGTGTAGATTTTGCTACGAAATACATTTCTGGGGGGGTCGTAACTGTGGAAATACCGACATCTGCGCGGACAAGTTTTACAATCGCGCTGCGTGGGGCGGGGTGGAAAACCGCCGCCGATGATGGCTTTATGCGCGTTTGGAAATAATCAATTATAAAAAGGCGGAAAATGAAAAAAATATCATTATTAGTGTTGGCAATTTTAATGCCGTTTGCGGCAAATGCGGCGGACGATCGTTCGTTGGTGTTGGATGTGCGGCGCATTGGATTGGATTTGTCTAAAACAGATGTTCGGCACGCATACGCGTACCAGGATTCGCCGGTTGCGGCACTGCGCGCCGATGACCAGGAATTTATCAAAGGTGTATGGGATACCGCATTGGAATATACTGTTAGCGATTTAAATTGGAATAACAGTTTGTTTATGGAATATGGTCGCACAAAACTTAAACCGTACAACAAAGATGCGGTTGTAAATGAAAATGCGGATAAAATTTTATTGATGTCCGATTTGGCGTGGGCGCGTTGGAAATGGGGCGATTTGAAATTCGGACCAATGGCACGCGCATCGTATCAAACTGAATTCAGACCAAATCCGGGTGCACCACGGCAAAATATTGTTCGTGTTAATGCCGGGTTGGCGCTGTTTGATCATCCGATTATAAAAAGTCTGTATTTGACCGGTCTGTATGAATACGATTTCACATATAAAAATAACCCGGTGAACAAGGGCGCGGTTGAAACAGGTTGGCGTTTGGAATACGATGTTCGCGAAGGGGTTAAATTTTCGACCAATGGGTATTATCGTGAATATTTAACATATTCCGCATACGAAGATACTGATTTAAAACGCGATTTCAGTGCGGATTTGCGGTTGGATACTAATCTGTGGAACAGTTTTACAATGGGGCCATATGTCCAATATCGCCGGGCAAAGTCGCGTTCCGCCGATGTGTACGGCAGCAATTTCCAAATCGGCATATCGTTTAATTACATTATGAAATACGATTTTATGAAATCGGATGAATAGGTTGTTGCCTATTTAATCACACTGAAATTGTTTGATGCGCCTGTGCCGGTTTCGCCGATTGCACGGACAGTGTGATTGCCCATTGGAACGTCATATGTAATTGTTTCGCCCGGCGTAATCGTGCCAATCATTGCATCGTCAACAAAAAAGAATATTTTGTTGTCTGGGGTATCTGAAATCGCGCTGAACGATACAGTCGCAATATCGCGGTTGTCGGTAATGACTATGCGCGTATTATCCGCCGGCGATGTTATTATTGGTGCCACTTCATTTTCCGTAACACTGTTCAAATCGCAGCCGTCCATGTATGGAGGCGGGGTGTTGCGCTTTATCCCCGCGCGTTTGAACATATCCAGGTATTCCGCATCCCAAAATTCATAGACAGCCATATGGGTCGTTTTTGGATTGGTGTTGCAGGCGCGGCGACCGGTTGCGTTATCAATCGGAATTGCGCGATATACGGACGATTCTGTGATTGGCGATTTGCCTGGAATAAAATATGCCATAACCGTTTTCGGACAATGCACGCCAGCCAGTCCGCCGACCCCATCGCACATTTCAATTTCTGAAATATTCAAATCATCGCGCATAAAATTATTGTTTTTAACCGGGGTGTCTGTGTGCGCGTAATAGTCAACGACAGTTTGTGCCAATGCAAAGTATATTGGGGCGGCGGCGCGCGCACCACTGAACGCGTTATTCGGTGTGCCGTCAAAGTTACCAACCCACACAATTAAAACATAGTCGCCAAATATGCCCGCCGTCCACGCATCGCGATATGATGACGATGTGCCTGTTTTCCAGTAATGGCGAATCGTTTCTGGTTGGTTTGCGGCAAATGGAA
>CAMVKK010000028.1 GCA_947168075.1 uncultured Alphaproteobacteria bacterium | reverse complement strand
AGCCCCAGTCTGTCCGCCAGTAATGCATGACGAATGCGTTCGCGCAAGTCTTTTAATACCAATTGCGACACATCAAAATCTGCGCCCGATGCCAACGGGGTTAATCCCGATGAACCGACAGCCTTTGGTATAATTGCGCCCGGCGTCAGGTTGATATTATTAAGGTTAATTACACCATCATCATCGGCTTGCCATATACCAGAAACGGCAATCGTTGCATTTTTAAGAACCAATTCCACAACTTTGTTCGCAGTTTTAATATCGGGCAATGCACGCATAACAGGACTGCGACCATACATTTCCCCAGATGCCAACGACCACCGGAAAATAATGTATGGGTTTGTTTCAAATGTTCCGGTTGATACGATATTGTTTTCAATATCACCGCCAACATCCAACCAAGCAACAAAATCTGTACCGACCAGACTTTGCACCATTTTAAGTGGCATTTCTGGGTCGCGTTTCATTTTATCACGAATATCCCGTGGCGGTGTCCATGTTGGAAAACGCGTTGCTATATCACACGCGCGAATTGATGTGGTATGAAATACTGCATTCGGCAAAATCGCAATATCGTACATCGGAATCGCCGTAAAAGAAAATGCAGATGATGCACCAATCGGATTTTCCGCCATAAACAGACACGCCGTTCCACACACGACCAAATCCATATAGCATTGATGAATTGTCGTATAAAAATTAGAATCGTTCAAATGTGCCCGAAAAACAGATGTTGCAATTTCTGCATTTGGTGATTCATCACTTTCCGGCACTAAATCCATCCAAAGCGATTCAGGTGGCGTAATCAGTGAATATAACGATGCCGCCAAATTATCGACTGCATCCGCCGCAGTTGAATCAAACAGTGTCGCAATATCATCGTCCGTTGATGGCATTGTATAACGCCGCGCGGTATCCCACCGATTTATCCACGGTGCGCGCGCATCAATTGCACGGCGATACATTTGTTGTAATTGTTTTGTGTCTTGTAACATTTTTGTTCCTTTTTTGTTATGGTTTAAGAAATTTTGAAATTTGTATTTGCGGAATATATCCGCCCCGCCCGTCCATTTGGTCGAACAGGTATCGGAATTACAGAAATAGCACCCGCAACCGCATCAATTCCGTCATCGTGCGTTGCGCCCCCCAATGGCGACCAACCAATCATTTCAGACAACAGTGGTGTTGATTGTACGCGTGATGCACAATATAATCGTCCCGTTGATAAAATTGGTTCCAATGTATCGATAATGCGGTCTGATTTGCGCTTGTTATTAATTATATTTTGAACCACGATATCCATTGCTCGTTTGGCTGCACATTCGCGCAGTATTTCCGGCAACGCATTACCTATTCCGTTTGTTTCAACGCATATTCTGCGTATATTATGATGCGACAAAAAATCCAAAACACGTTCACACTGGGTCGCCATCGGATGTTCATCACCATCTGCAACGGTTAAATACATTACATCATGAATAAATATTCGGTGTAATTTATCATCGCGATATATTATAACGCAAACGCTGCCGTCTGACTTTGTGCGCCCCATCGAAGGATCCCAATACACGGCGGCACCGGTGATTATATTGTCGCCGATATGCGCATTTTGCGGATTAAATTCGTCCGTATAAAAATGAATCGCGCCCGGATCCAGTCGAATTCGTTCCATTGAAATCGGCATCAACATCATCTGGGACGCGAAATGATTCGCGCCAACCGTGGTTCGCATATCGTCAATCGCCGCCACAGGGAACATTTCCGGCCATGCCGGCATACCATCTGCATCAACAATAGGGATTTTAAGGGTTTTATACCCACGTAAAAAAGGCGTTGAAAAACCGATTTTTTTCTTTACTATATCAAACATGGACTTTACCCCGAAAACTTTACCAACTAATTTAGAAGCCGAACAGGCTGTTTTGGCGGCGGTTTTGATGAACCCGCGCGCAATTGAACGCGTATCGGATTTTTTACTGCCCGAACATTTTTCACACCCTGCGCATGCAGAAATTTATAAATTGGCGTTGCGCCAGGCTGCGTCCGGTAATGATTTCGACATTATCACAATTAAAAATTATTTGGATCAACAGGGTGTTCTGGAATCAGTTGGTGGTGTTGATTATTTAACTCAATTGGCGGGTGCCGGTGCCACAGTGGTCAGTATTGAACAATATGCTCGTATTATTTACGATAATGCGATGCGCCGCAAACTTATTACATTGGGTCAGGAAATTACCGAAGACGCATTTATCGAAGACCTGGACAACCCCGTTGCGCGGCAAATAGAAGTTGCCGAACAAAAATTATTCGAAATGGCAACTACTGGGACCACTGAACACGAAATCACGCCAATCGCCACGGCATTAAAAGACGCATTAAGCGAAGCAGAAATCGCGTACAAGGCCGATGGCGGTCTGTCTGGTTTGACGACTGGATTAACAGCATTGGATAAATCCATAAGTGGTCTGCACCATTCTGATTTGATAATCATTGCCGGTCGTCCCGGTATGGGTAAAACCACATTGGCAATGAACATTGCGTTCAATGCGGCAAATGCTATTTTGGCGGGGCGTGCAAACAAAAAATACAATGGCGCCGTTGTGTTTTTCAGCCTTGAAATGTCATCAGCCCAGTTGGCGGCGCGCGTTTTGGCATCCCAGTCCAAGGTTCCTGTATCCGCAATGCGCGAAGGTTCACTGACTGACGAAGACTTTATGAAATTATCCCAGTATGCAGCGGCGATTGGTCGTGTTCCATTGTGCATTGACGACACACCGGGTATGTCTGTGCCGATGATGCGCACACGCGCACGCCGATTGGCGGTATCGCACTTATTGTTATCGATTACCTGCAATTAATGACTTCGCCGGGTGGTCGCAAAAACGATAATCGTGTCCAGGAACTGTCTGAAATCACCCGTGGATTAAAAATGCTGGCCAAGGAACTGGATGTTCCTGTTATTGCCCTGTCGCAGTTATCACGTACGGTTGAATCGCGCGATGATAAACATCCTATGCTGTCTGATTTGCGTGAATCTGGGTCTATTGAGCAAGATGCCGATATTGTTATGTTCACATACCGCGAAGAATATTACCTTGAAAATCGCGATCCATCGAACAGATTTTCCGGCACACCATCAGAAAAGACCCAGGAAAATTACGAACGCCGCCGCGAAAACGCCCGGAACAAGGCGGAAATTATCATCGGCAAAAACCGTCACGGACGCACTGAAACCGTTCACACTGCGTTCTTTGGCGAATACAGTTTGTTCGATAATTTAGACGATGCTGCGGCACGTGCGGCGAACGCATTTATACCGATGGAACCGGAACACCAAATGTCCGCCACCGCGGCATCCACAGACGAAGTTGATGCAAACGCGATATCGGACGATATGCCACTGTAATTTTTTCTTGCGTATTTTGTAAAAATTGACTAAAATTTTGTCAAGTATTCCAAGGAGTTCTGTAATGGCCCAAGAAGAAATCATTTTTCCAAATAATATTCGCAATATTCGCCTTAAACGCGGTATGAAGATGACCGAATTGTCGCGGCGTGCAAATTTGTCTTTGTCGGCGGTGTCCAAAATCGAAAAAGGTGTCCGCCGTTTAAATCAAAAGCAATTGCTGAATATATGTAATATTTTGGGCTGTAAATTGTCCGACATATTTATCAAGGAATCTGACGAAGTCGCAACCCAATGGCAAAGCGAAATTAAGCGCCGTCTTAATGATAACGAAGACAGCGGTTTAAAAATTTTTGGTTCTGGTCTGCGTAAGATTCGTCAGCAACGCGGCAAAACCATTGCCCAGGCCGCCAAAGATGCCGGAATGACCCTGTCTGTGTATCATAAGATAGAGGTTGGTCAACGCGAAATCTATGAAAACGAAATCGAACCATTGGCAAAATCATTTACTCTTAGTGTCAGTGGTATGTTCGATAAAATCGCCAATCTGTATAAATCCGGCGAATTAAACAATCAGATAAGCAAGGTCAAAGAACGCGTAAAATCCGTTTTGATTCCGGGCAATCCGGTATCGGGTATTGATATGCATGACGGGCTTTATGGTGCCAAATTGTACGACAGCGCACGCAAAAAATTGGTTCCTGTGTTCGGCACACCTGCGGGCAAGACTATTAAGTTTAAAAAATCCGATGAAACAATGATTGTCGCCCCGGTTGAACTTGAAGGTCGCAAAGGCATATACGCCGTTGTTCCAAACACAAAACATATTGGCGGATTTTTACCTGAAAAGTCTTATTTGTTTGCCGATATAAACGCAAAGGTTGCTGTTGGTGATATGGCGATTTGCATTGATACAGAATTCGACAAGTTAAAATCTGACGATGTTGCCACCGCCCAGATTGTTGCCGTACGCCAAGATGCCAAAGGCAAAATTTATGGTCAAGGTGCAACCGCATCCGAAAAAATCATCGGTAAAACCATGCACAAGGTTATTATGATTGTAATGGAATAACCATAACCCCGCGGAGAGAGCCATGAAACCCAGAGCCAGCGTAGTCGCCCAGAAACTGTTAAACCTTTATCGTCAATCGCATGTCATTATTGGCGGGTGGTCGGCATTAAATACAATTTTTGTTGACGAAGCCACCCCAGACGTTCTGACCGCGTTGGCTGAATTACCAACGGGAAAAATGTTAATACGCCATATTGAAAATTTAAAGTCTGGCAAAACCCCAATGAATTCGATTGAACGCGATTTATTGCCGTATGGTGGTATGATGGCAGAATCTGCATCAAACCTGCAAATACCTGAACGCGATTGGAACGAATTACTTTCTGCAATATCTGCGTTTACCCCGGATCAGGATGGTCTGAAACGGATTACCGACCTTAAAATCATAAAATCTTTTGGTGACGAATGGTTAAATATTGTCCGTGCCGCTTTGGCCAACAAGCATCCCGAATTTTTGCAACAGTGGGCGGTTATCGACCAAACCTATAACGCATACAAGCGTTGGAATATGGCACGGGATATAATGTCACAGTCCATTAACGACCGTACCCGTGCGGAAATCCAGGCTGATATGTTTGAATACGAAACCTATTTGCCAATGTTTGGTGACGAAGGCAAAGAGTTGTTGTCCAAACTGCGTAATTTTATCAGCAGTGTAAAACATATCCCCGAACAGCAATAATTAATCATCATCTGTGGTGCGATATATTGTATCCATCGTATGTGGTGTGCCGATGTAAATCATTGTGCCGCCGGGCGACAGTATAAAATCCAGTTCCCGCAATCGTTCACGCAGCATATCGCGTTTTTGTGGTGTGTTACAGGTATTTGGAACCTCTACATCATCACAGATAATTAAATCAGCGCGCGCACCAGTGATATTTCCGTGAATTCCCTGACAAATAACAGACGGTTCACGAATACCAACGGGTCGATTGATTGTTATGCGCCCAGATGCCCACTCTTTTTTATTTTTTGGCACCATCTCGGCGCACAACGGATGGTTTTCCAAGATATTACGAACATGATTCACCATACGCGCTGCCAACCCTGATTCCGCGGATAAAATAAGGATTCGTGTTTCAGGTCGCATGTATAAAACACATGCTGCAAATATTCCAACAACTGTTGATTTTCCCGAATGTCGAAAAGCCATCAATAATCCGCGCCGCACATCACCAGACCAAACATCAACCAAAAAGTTCATCATACGCCGATGATGTTCTGGGGTTTCTTTGTTTATGTATTGGTTCCATGTATCCATAAAATCATAAAACGCCGTAATCATCGTTATTTTCGCCCGATGCGGATTCTGTGATTGAACCGTAATCGTTAATCAGTGTTGGTAATGCGCTTGCTAACACAGATACCAGATTATTGTATAAACCCAACACCCCGCCCCCAGACAGTTTATCTTGGACGACATTTAATGTGTAATTAAGAAAATTCGTCACATTGTCATAAGTATTTGTCCACGATGCCAAATCAATATCAACCGCACGCAAATCTTGGAATGCCGCCAACAAGAAATTAAAATCATCGTTCAAATCTTCGGGATCTATTTTATCGGTTGGCTGATAATCAATCACACGCGACAGCGATATTTGGCGAAATATATCGATTGCCAACCCATTGGCTGGCGCAGCCCCGAATATTACACGCCCCCCAGTAAAAGAATCATTTGGAACGACTGTGAAACCAGTGGTTACTGCGGCATTATCCAACGCAATATGAACATCGGCAACCTGAAAAAACGGAAATGCAAATACATATTCCGTTGTTACACCATCGCCTGTATATGAAATTTTATACATGATGCCCCCCGTTTATCCGACCAAACTATCGAAATGCGACAATAATTTCTTTAACAAATTCGTTGATTTTGCACTCTTTACAGATGCTAATTTAGTTAAATTTGCGCGGCGTTTATTGTCATATGGCTTTTCTGCTTCGTCCTGGATTCGTTTAAGCACCGCACCCGTTGTCATATTTTCGCGCGCAACACCGCCCGCGCCATATTTTGCCCGTTGTGCGGCCAATGCTTTCTTAACCAGGTTCGTTTTTTCAGCCTCGTCTTCGGCCATTTGTTGTAAAATTTCCTGACGTTTGTTATTCGCTTCTTTTTTCGATTTTTTATAATCTAAAACTTCGGTTACATCCGAAACAATTTGTCCCATAATATTCCCCCTTTTGTTTTCTTTATTAAATTCCGTAATTTCCGAACAACGACACTGACAATACAGTTGCTGGCAATTGTTCGTTTCCGTGTATTTGCCACGGTGCATCAATACAATCGCGCGATGTCCCAAGCATTTCCACTGACACATCACCACTGAAACCATCCGAATTTTCATCATAAATTTCATTTGGCAATGCAACTCGCAATCCGTTAATGAATAATGACTTTGTATTCAATACACGTGCAGTTATTTTTCGTATGCGTAATCGTGATACATTATGTCCGGATGTTCGTATTGGCAATCCTGATGCAATAAAATCAAAATCGTTGTCGCCGTCTGATAACGCAGAAGCATCAAATTTTTCCAGTGATATATCATTGCCCCGTTTTACAACAACATATGTTTCATCGTCAACGACTGCCACGGATATAAATTTGCCAGATGTAGTATATTTGCCCCACGCAGAAATTCCCAATCCAGAATTTTGATTAAGAACCGCCATTACACCATCATCCATAACCACAAATAATTGGCGCGACATCGGGTTATACGCCATATCAACTGGTTCTGACATTAAATGTTTAGACATCGCACATAAATCATTTGCATTATAATTTTGGCACAAATCGTCCAGGCTTAATTCGCGAATATCCCGCATATTGCGTGAAACGAAAACTGTTTGCCCTTCGATTTTTTGTGGTGGTAAATATTTTGATGCGACACTGCCGACCGATGTATGCTGCTTGATATCAACCGATGACGGTGTCAAAGGTTTGTTTGAAATAGCCCATTCGCCAACAGATGTTAGTATTTGTAAATTATCACTGCTGACAACTGTACAAATTTGTTGGCGCTGTTGCGATGTAAGGGTTATGAAAATTGCTTCGTCATCTAACCCTGTTCCAACATCAAAATTCGTATGTTTTCCAACTTGGGACATCCAAACGCCACTTGGCCAATCGCGCGAACCACCAAACACTAAACGGTCTTGGTGAAAAGTAATACTGCGTGGCCAACCACGGCGTTTACCAAATGCGGCCTCACGCCAATCTGTAATTGGCGATTGTGGTAATGTATATGTCGAATTTGTATATGCGACAACATTGCGTGCATCAACAAACGAATCGATTCGCCATTGAAGCCCCATTAATAAAATACGTCCGCCAACATCGTTTGCCGTCCAAAAATCAGCACTGGTCGCAAAGTTAGCATAATTGTTGCCACCGCCATTTGCCGTAACAGTTATGGTTATGCCATTTGCATCATCAAATTTCATAAACGGCATATTCTCGGTCATATTATCATTAACCGAAAATTCGAAAAGGCTTAATGAAAAACCGCCTGATGTTTTTTGTAATACACGCGGCTGATAATCAGGATGCACAAAAATAATTGTTCCGAATCGTTGCGCGTATTGGACAGATGCAACATCATCATACGACCACGGCGAAATAATGTTTTGTGCCAACGTGCCATCCGGCGCAATAACCCAAAGACGTTCATCTGCCATTGCCAAAATATACTGCTCATCGTCCGACACCGAAAAAGGCACCAATTTTGCAACCTTGGTTAATGCGCATACCTCGGTCAGACCTGGTCGCCGTCTTAATCCCCCGCCGGGCAAGATATCCATATTTTTTAATTCTGACAATCCAGACAAATTATCATTTGCATAAAATTCCGGCGAAACTTCACCATTTGAAAAAGTATTTTGTGTCTTGATAAAATTAACCATGTGAACCCCCGGGTTTTAGAAACGCGCATTTATTAACGAAAAATTATCTATATTTGCAGCCGTTGTTGTTGTGCTGTCTATAAATTTTGCGGATGCATATTCTGTTTCGTATAATGCCGTCAACATTCTGAACACAGATTGATCACCGGTCATCGGCACACAGAATTCCATTGCCAATTTAGTTACCGCCAGCGATACGAAATACGCAGGATAAGATTCCGGTGTTACACGAACCAACGCAGTAATTGTAATTTTGTCATTTGGTGCAACTATGCGACCATTTGATATTGTTCCCGGTGTCTTTATCACGCGCAACACGTCCGAAGGAATAACGAAATCGCCGTCCACTGTTTCGGTTAATTCGTATGTACGCATTGCGAATCGCCACGGGTGCGATGCAATTAATGCGTCCATTATCGGATCGAACATTGTGCGTGCCAATTGTGATGCCGCGCTGTCATCATTTAATGATTGTATTGGGCGTTCCCCCAGTTTCAGTAACGCCATTGAACATAAATCTACTTTTGTTTGCATGGTATCCCCCTGTTATGAAAAATGGTCGGCAAAAATGCCGACCATTTGTTTGTCCTATGATAACGCGCTTAGTGTTACATTATCGCCAGATACACCAACGACTTTGATTGATGTGCCATCGGAGCCGTTAACAATAACAATGTCGCCAATGTTCATCAGTGTTTTAACACTGTTGAAATAACCGGCGGTTGCAATTGCTGATAATGTTTCACTGGCGGCATAGTGCCACAAAGTAAAACCATTAGCATATGCGATTACAGACAAGTTTTTATTTTGAAATGCCATAATTTCCCCCATTAGTTATTGTTTATCTTAGGCTTCTTTACACTTGAT
>CAMVKK010000027.1 GCA_947168075.1 uncultured Alphaproteobacteria bacterium | reverse complement strand
AGCACTGGTTTGTGGTACCAGGTGTCGCCAGTTCGAATCTGGTCACCCGCCCCATTTAAGCGTAAAAACGGATCTTCGGATCCGTTTTTACGTTTATGCACCAAAAACGATACAATAAAATAAATATCACCGCTTATTTCTGCTTGCTAAATGTCAAATTAATTTGCTAACCTGGGGTAACATAAGGAGTCTTGTCATGGATTATAATGCTTTAAAGGCCGAAGTTGAACAAAAAACGGCACAAACAATCGAAGTTTTACGCAATGAATTCGCGGGTCTGCGCACAGGGCGCGCATCGGTTCACTTACTTGACGGCGTTCGTGTGCCGGCGTATGGTTCCGATATGCCGATTACCCAGTTGGCAACTGTTGCAACGCCGGATAACCAAACTTTATCCGTTACCGTTTGGGATATTAATAATGCAGGCATTGTTGAAAAGGCTATTCGTGATTCTGGTTTGGGATTGAATCCGATGACCGCGGGCGGTGTTATTCGTCTGAACCTGCCACCGCTTACCGAAGAACGCCGCAAGGAATTGACCAAGGTTGCCGGTAAATACGCCGAAGAAGCCAAGATTTCTATTCGTAATATTCGCCAAGACGCGATGAACAAAATCAAACGCGCAGTCGCCGATAAAGAAATTTCCGAAGACGATCAGCATAAATTCGAAGAAGATATTCAAAAAGTCTTTGATGCACGCGCCGCCGAAGTTGATGCGGCTGCAAAGCAAAAAGAAGCGGACATTATGTCGGTTTAATTTATCCTAAGGAACAAATAATGTTGAAATTATTTAAAAGAAAGGAAAGAGAAAACGCCGCGCCACGCGCGGTGCCGAAACACATTGCATTCATATGCGATGGAAATCGCCGCTGGGCCGAAGCACGCGGATTGCCACCACTGATGGGGCACAAGGCCGGTATTGCAAATTTCGAAAACTTGGTCGATTGGTATATCGCGCGCGGGGTTACCACGATTACTTTCTTTATTTTTTCCACGGAAAACTGGAACCGTTCCAAAGAGGAAGTAGATTACCTTATGGAACTGTTCTATACCGAATTGAAAAAAAATAAAAAACACGCGTTGGAAAAGAATTTGCGCTATCGTGTGATTGGATCGCGCGACCGGTTGCCTGCGCGTTTGGCAAAGATGTGCGATGAATTAGAAGAATCATCGGCAAACAACACCGGTGGAACGGTTGCATTTGCGCTGAACTATGGTGGAATGGACGAAATTGTTGATGCCGCCAATGCCGCAATTGCCGCGGGTCAGCCCGTTACACGCGAAACATTTGAAACATTTATGGACACGGGCGATTTGTTGCCGGTTGATTTAATGGTTCGCACCAGTAATGAAATTCGTATTTCTAACTTCTTGTTGTGGAAATTGGCGTATGCGGAATTGATGTTTGTGCCGGAACACTGGCCAGATTTGGTTAAATCTGAAAAGATTTGGCAACGCACACTGGACGAATTCGCACGGCGCAATCGCCGTTTTGGCGGTGGTAAAAAGGCAAACTATGCCGGCAAAGCAAAAAAATAAATGGGGGCAAAAATGACAAATACAGTTAAACGCATTATCACCGGAATCGTTATGTTTGCGATTTTGGCTGTCATCGTTGAATTGGAAAAACATGGTTTCCACGCAACGCGTTGGGCGGCGGTTATTGTGGCGTTGGGTATGATTGTTGAAATGGTATTGGCAATCAGACGCGCACCGGCTGATTTAAAGGCTAAAAACAATAATCGTATTGTATTTTATGGTTTTCTGATTTGGTTAATTGTCGTGTTGATATCTGCATATTTCGTTGGTGTGCGCCAATGGATTATGTTGTTGCTGTTAATGATAATCTGTGCCGCCGACATTGGTGCGTGGTTATTCGGTAATTTATTGGGTGGCGACAAAATGTGGGAACGGATGTCCCCGAACAAAACCTGGGCGGGGCAAATCGCCGGCGTAATATGCGGAACCGCGGCATCGATTCTTTATGGATTGCTGGGGACCGACACATTTTTACCGCAATTATTATGGATTGGGATAAGTGTTTCGTTACTGTCGCAATATGGCGATTTGACATCCAGTTGGATTAAGCGCCGTTTAAAATTAAAGGATTTTGGTAACATAATGCCGGGTCATGGGGGTTTTATTGACCGCTTTGATGGGTGGATTTATGCATTACCGTTGTTGTGGTTCATTATGATGTAAGGAAAGGATATCATCATGCATATTATTTGGACGATTGTTGCGTTGTTAATTGTTCTGGGGGTTGTGGTGTTTATCCACGAACTGGGGCACTTTTTGGCGGCGCGCTGGGCAGGTGTTCGCGTTAATACCTTTTCAATTGGTTTTGGGCCGGCAATCGTCAAATGGCATGACAAATACGGCACCCAGTGGCAGTTGGCGTGTATTCCACTGGGCGGATATGTTTCTATTTATGGTCAAGAAGATATGTTTGACCGTAAGAAATACGCAGAACTGTCCAAAGAAAAGAAAAAAGGACATTACCTTTCTGTGCGTCCGTGGAAACAGTTTATTATAATTGCCGCCGGGGTTACGATGAACTTTCTGCTGGCGTGGGTGATTTATTCTGCGACATTTATGTTCCATCCGCGCGAAGTGCAATTGCCCGTAATTGGTCAGGTTATTCGCGACAGCGTCGCATTCAATGCCGGTGTCAAACCGAGCGATGTGATTTTGCGTATTGATAATTCCAACATCACAAACTGGGGCGAATTAATTATTGCCAAAGAATTAGCATCTGCACGCGATGCAAATGTGTTAATCGTTCGTGGCGAAGATTTGGTTCGGGTTAAATTATCGCCCGCTGAACGTTGGTTGCCGATGGCAGCAAAACTGAATTCCGCAAAAAAGGATTCTTTGGCGCAATCTATTCCGGTGCACGTGAAACATATTATCAATCTAAAACTTTGTTGGTTGTATTAAAGCAAATCGTAACCGGCGAACGTTCGACCAAGCAACTGGGGTCATTTATCACAATTGCCCAGGTTTCCGGCAACGCCATGGCGGCGGGATTCTTTGCGCTGTTATCGATTATTGCCCTGCTCTCGGTCAATTTGGCAATTATCAATTTGTTACCGTTACCGGTACTGGACGGCGGATATTTGCTGATTTTGATTATCGAAGCCATTATCGGACGCAAACTGGGCGGTAAGGGTATGGAATTTGTCATAATGTTGGGATGGGTATTGATTTTGGCAATATTCTTGCTTACTATGTGGAATGATATTGCGCGGGTGTTTGGGTTATAGTGATGAAAAAGTATTTGATTGCTTTGTTATTAATGATTATGTCGCCGGTGTTGAACGCGGCGACTGTTTCGCGTATTGATGTTACCGGGAACCAGCGTATGGATGCGGAATCGGTTCGCATTTTGGCGGGGGTCAAAACTGGCGAAAATGTTACCACGGAACGCACAAACCAAATCGCAAAAAAGTTACAGGAAAGCGGATACTTTGGTCGTGTCGATGTCAAAATGGCGGGCAATGTTTTGAAAATCACACTGGATGAATCGCCGATTGTAAATATGGTAACTGTTGAAGGTAATGACGAAATTTCCACCGATGATTTAAAAAAAGAAATTCGATTAAAAGAACGCGCATCATACGATGAATCAACCATCGGTGCCGATGTCCAGCGTATGCTGACCATATACCAGCGCAAGGGATTTTTCGGAACCAAGATTGACCCGAAAAAAATCGAATTGCCCGACAATCGTGTTAATGTCGTCTATGAAATTACCGAAGGCCATCCGACATACATCACCGACATCGATTTCGAAGGTAACAAGAAGTTCAGCGACCGTGTACTGCGCGGGGCAATATTGTCCCGTGAGCATGCGTGGTGGCGTTTTATGACACAATTTGATGTCTTTGACGAAGACCGCATACAATATGACGGTCAAATGTTGCGACAATTTTACCTGAACAACGGTTATGCCGACTTTAATGTAAAAAACATCGCCGGCACTTTTACGCCTGACCGTCAGTATTATTCTGTTGTATTTACCGTGGACGAAGGCGAAAAATATAAATTTGGTAATATTACAATCGACAATCCTTTTCCCGATGTCCCAGATCGCGCATTAAAAAAGGTATTAAAGACAGAATCACGCGACACATATAATGCGTCATTGGTTGACGAAACCATTTCCGCCCTGCGCGGTGCGGTTGCCGACCACGGATATGCATTTATAAATGTCGAACCAGTGCCGACTAAAAACGATGAAAATCGCACGATTGATATTGTGTACAAGATTCAAAAAACAAATCGTATTTACCTGAATAATATTAATATTTTGGGTAATGTGCGTACATTTGATTCTGTTATTGAACAAATGATGCCCATGCGCGAGGGCGACCCATTTTCATTACAGACCATCGAAGAAGGTCGTCAAAACCTTATGCGGACGCGCTATTTCAAAGATGTTCAAATGACACCAACCCGCGTTGCGGACGCCAATATGATGAATTTGGATGTCCGGGTCGAGGAACAGCCAACCGGGGAACTGTCGGGCGGTTTTGGTTGGTCGAACATTAACGGTTTTATGGTTGATGCCGGTATAACCGAGAGCAACTTTATGGGCCGGGGCCAGGTTGTGCAATTGCGCGCTTCGTTGGCACAATATCAAAAACAGGCTTTATTCAGTTTTACCGAGCCGTTCCTGTTTGGTCGCCAATTGTCCGCCGGGTTTGATGTTTCATATACAATGTATAATTATTCGTCATTGGGTTCGTTCGGGTATGACCGCGACAGTTTGACTATTGCTGGGCGTATGGGGTGGAAATTGACCGACCATTGGTCCCAGACTGTTCGTCTGTCCGCATCGTTCGACCAGAATTATGATTTGCAATCTGGCGGGTGGAGTGATGCGAACCTTTATACACTGGGAACTAATTTCAAATATTATAATCTGCGCACGAATTTCCAGCAAAATACCCATACTGGTATTGTCGCTAATTTGGGTATCGCATATACTGGATTTGGTGGCACAGAAACATATATGCGCTATTCCGGCGATATTACAGCGATGGTAAAATTCTTTGACGATCGGTGGCAATTAAAAACATCATTGGACGCGGGATATATGCACACACTGGACGGCGATTATATTTCACGCGTTTATCGTTACTTCCTGGGTGGGGAATCGCTGCGTGGATTTGATATTGCGGGTGTTGGGTCGCGCAATTGGTATTACCGTTCGTATGCATTGGGCGGTCTGTGGAAAGTTAACGGTTCAACCCAGTTGAATTTCCCTGTATTTATCCCAGATGAATATCAAGTAAAAGGCTTTATATTTATGGACTATGGCGTATTGGGCAAACCACCCGCAATCGAAGACACTTTTGCAGGTCAGCCAAATCTTATTGACGATGATTGGCGCACATCGGCGGGGTTTGGTGTTTATTGGAATACCCCGATGGGTCCAATGAACTTTTCATGGGGCTGGCCGTTAAAGATGAACAAATACGACCGCGAACGCCGGTTCTTGCTGTCGTTCGAAACACAGTTTTAGTGGTTAGTGTTAGTGGTTAGTAATTAGGCAAACCGCCGCAATGGCGACGGGTTTTATTCAATGGACGACCAAAATTCCTAAACACTATCCACTAACACTAACCACTTTTTCAAAATCGCTTTCGTCCCAAATGGTGATGCCAAGTTCGGTGGCTTTTTGTAACTTGCTGCCGGCGTCCGTGCCCGCCAGAACGATGTCTGTTTTTGCCGAAACCGAACCCGACACAGTTGCGCCCATGCGTTCTAAAATATCGCGCGCTTCGTCGCGTGTATATTTCGACAAAGTGCCGGTTAAAACGATTTTCTTTCCCGATACCGGTGTATCGGCTGCGATTTTTGCCACCGTTTCACGAATTGTGATTTGCGCCAATAATGCATCAATCACACGCGTATTATGTTCGTCTGCAAAGAACGATACTATTTCATCAGCCATAACATCGCCAATACCGTCAATTGTTTTCAATTTCCACGCCGGCGCATCACGTAGTGCAGAAAGCGAACCAAACGCGCGCGCCAAAATCTTTGCCGTTACTTCGCCAATTTCCGGAATGCCAATCGCATACAAGAAACGATGTAAATCGACCGTACGCGCGTTTTCAATAGACTTGCGCAGATTATCCACCGATTTATCGCCAAACCCATCCAGACGGCGAATTTCGTCACCATGCTGCGCAACAAGTGTAAATATATCCGCCGGCGTTTCAATCCAACCACGCGATACAAATAATTCCAACTGTTTCGTGCCAAGCCCATCGATATCAAACCCTTTGCGCGAAACAAAGTGTTCCAGTTCGCCAATTCTTTGCGCCGGACACGACAACGAATTCACGCACCGCCACGCCACCGCACCGGACTCGCGCACCACCGCGCCACCACAAACGGGGCATTTGTCGGGGAACACATACGGCACAGTGTTTTCGCCACGCGACGCAACACCAACAATTTGCGGAATAACATCGCCCGCGCGCTGAACCGTTACCATATCGCCGACACGCACATCAAGTCGCCCTATTTCATCGGCATTGTGTAATGTTGCGCGCGACACAACCACACCACCAATGTTGATTGGTTCCAGTTCCGCAACCGGGGTTAAAACGCCGGTGCGCCCAACCTGGACCGTGATATCACGCAATTTTGTGACGGCGCGTTGTGCGGGGAATTTATACGCAACCTCCCATCGTGGACTGTTGGCGCGCGCGCCCATTTTTTCCTGGACACCGACATCATTTACTTTTATCACCAGGCCATCTATATCAAACGGAATATCGGCGCGTTTTAACATAATTTCGTTATAGACACCCTGGATTTCATCCATCGTGTGTGCATGATGCGCCCAGGGGCGCGTTGTTTTGAACCCCCACGATTCCAGTTTATCAAAATATTCGCTTTGTGTTTTCCATGTGCGTTCTGACAATTCGCCATATGTATACCCGAACGCAGACAACCGCCGCGAAGCAGTTACCCGCGCATCCAGTTGCCGCAGCGACCCCGCCGCCGCATTACGCGGATTGGCAAAGACTTTATCACCACGCGCCGCTGCAATTTCGTTCAGCGCAATAAAATCGGAACGCAACATATAGACTTCGCCGCGAACCTCTATCACATCGGGGAATATGCCGGACAGTTTTTTCGGAATATCTGGAATAGTCAGCAGGTTTGCCGTTATATCTTCGCCGGCAACACCACTGCCCCGCGTAAGCCCACGAACCAGCACGCCGTGTTCGTATCGCGCTTCGTATGACACCCCATCAACCTTTAATTCAATAAACAAATCTTTGGTTGGCAATTTTTCGAACCAATCGGCAACCTCGCGTTCATCAAACACATCGGAAATAGACAGCATTGGCACCGTATGCGCGAACGATTTAAACTTATCAGAAACCGCCGCACCAACCGATTCCGATGCCCCGCCCCGCGCCAGCGACGGATACATTTCCTCGATTTCCAGTGCGCGTTTTTTCGCGGCATCATATGTCGCATCGTCCACAACGGGCGCATCGTTTTGATGATACGCAATATCCCACGCAGACAGTTTTTTCATCAAATCTGCGTGTTCCGCGATAATGAATAAATCAGGTTCGCGCGTTGCCATTGACTATTTATCTTCGTCCAGTTTTTTAAGCAATATTTCTTTTAGTTCGTTTGGAATCATGCCGGTTGAATTATACCCGCAATCAACGTGATGCGTTTCGCCGGTAACCCCGGACGACAAATCACTGAACAGATACAGCGCCGCCCCGGAAACATCGGCCAGTGTCATATTACGACGCAATGGTGTCTGTTCCGCGTTCAGGCGCAACAACCCCTTCATACCGCCAACCGCACTTGATGCCAGCGTTAAAATCGGACCCGCGGAAATCGCATTAACGCGAATCTTGTCGCGTCCCAGGTCAGACGCCAAATACCGCACGGAACTTTCCAGCGCAGATTTCGCAACCCCCATAACATTGTAATTCGGCACGGACTTTTCCCCGCCATAGTATGTCAACGCGACAACCGAGCCGCCGTCCGTCATCAGTGGTGCCGCGCGACGCGTTAAATCGACCAGTGAATAGACGGAAATGTCCATCGTATTTTTAAAGTTTTCGCGCGTTGTGTCGGCATAGCGCCCGGTTAATTCATTTTTATCCGAAAACGCAATCGCGTGCAGAACGCCGTCCAAATGCCCCCATTCGCGCTTAATCGCATCAAACAACGCGTCCATTTGTTCATCGTTTTGCACATTACATTCCTGGACAAACTTTGCCCCGATTTTTTCCGCCAACGGACGCACGCGTTTTTCAACATTTGGATGTCCATATGGCATGGCTATTTCTGCGCCGTTTTCGTGTGCGCGCTGGGCAATTGCCCACGCCATAGACCAATCGTTTGCGACCCCAGTAATTAAAATCTTTTTGCCTTTTAATAACATAATTTAATCCTTTTGGCTGTACGATAAAATCATAGCACCGCAACGCCCCCGGTGCAAGATAATAAAAAAGTCATAAAGCACCTATTTCTTTGTCGATTTTGTATGGCTTTTTTTGCGGGTGGCGTATCCGGTGGCATAGAACCAATCATCAATAATGGATAATGTTGTTTCAATATAACGCGCAATTTCGCGCAGGGAATTATTATATTTGCACTCGTTCAGAATCTGATTTAATTCCTGGGCAATAAACGACAAAATTTGCGTGTGCTGCGGATCCAGCACTGAAATTTTGTCCGATTTATACAGTATATCTTCTAGGTTGTTTAATTGATTCCTTATTGCGCGCAGATATTTCGGATTTAAATCCAGTTTTTTATAGTTCAGGTTGATATCCTGCATGGGAACCTCGATACGTTTCAGTCCGATTATGTTTTTCATCTGCGCCAATATTTTAAGCAAACAATCGTCCAGTATATTTACCAATTTCGCGTGATTGTGCTTATTCATTCGCAGCGTCACCAAATAATTCGAATAATCATAGAACAAAAACACCAAGGGTATAGCCAATAACGATGCCGCAACATTATTCATTAAATCAACCCAATTTGGGTCTTGCAAATATTTCTGGGAAAAATCAAAAACGAACACGCCACCGGCAATCGACAGCACATATGGTATGGATTTCAAAAGTAAATTGCCCAATTTCATGGGCAAAATATTATATCAAACAAATTCAAAAATGCACAGGAATCAAAGCATACACTTATTTACCATCGCCCCGACCATCATTTTGCACAAATTTGAATAAATCGTTCGGACGGGCATTCGTTGCATTAAGAACCTTTGCAATTGACGACATTGTTGACCAACGTTCCTGACCAAATACAGACAGTCGTTTACTTTTGTTAAAAGTCGTTGGATCCAACCCGCATTTGCGCGCCAACCCCGAACAAGACAATCCGCGTTCATGCGCGAACATATCTATTGCATTCCAAATCTGATTATGTGTCATGGTGCCTCCCTCCTTGGTTGATATTGCACAGGATTAAATACTAGCACAAAATAAGAATCAAATCAAGTATTCTATTAAAATAAGAAAACAAACCTATTATTGATAGTTTTTGCGACACAAACCAAACACAATCAGTTTCAACAACAAATCATATCAATAACCAAGATTAAATTTTCGCCGCCAAAAACAGGACTACTCTGCTATATCCCGTCTACCCACCCTTTTCCGCAAAACATTGAAATAATATTCTCTGCTCGCGGCAACCAATTTTGCTGTTACTTGTATGGAATTCCACCTAATTCTATCAATTTTAAATTGCCTTCGTAGGATATATCACGTACATACACCTTGGTTATTTTTTTCTTTATTGCCTGTTCTGCTCCGGACCACGTACCACTTCTACTTCCGAAACCGGATTTAACAACAAAAGTATGCTCCGAGATCGCGTAAATATACTTATTACGATTCATAAAATGCACAGTTGCGTCCATTTTTGTTAATGTTCGTAAAGGGTTAATTTCCGATACCAATAGCATCATTTTATGCAAAACTATATGTAAATATCTCTCTGCAACAATTTTGGAAAATTCGTCATTTTTACCTGATTTTTCTCATCTTCCCCCTGTATACACTGGGGCAAAATTTGCCCCAAAAGGCGGATTCTCGCGGTATATAAATTTTCTTTATAAAATGTTCATAAAGTCCTTGACTTGCGCGGAGTTTAAGTATAATATACGCCTTGCTATTCGGGCATAGTTCAGTCGGTAGAACAACGGACTGTTAACTGAAACTTAAGCGTCTTGATATTTCTTGATTTATCTGAAATTTCCGCACAAAACTTGATGAATATTGGGCAAAGATGCTTTGCGTTTTTTGATGTGTCCTGATGAAACCCCAGGGCAATATAAACGCAATGACATACATATGGTATACAGAATCAAACATACATAAAACATATAAAATTTTGAACGGTAAAAAAGAACATCGTTTTGTATGTATTTTTTGCCTATAAAAAATCCGCGGAACCCGCGGAAATCTTGGCTCGGGCAACTGGACTCGAACC
>CAMVKK010000026.1 GCA_947168075.1 uncultured Alphaproteobacteria bacterium | reverse complement strand
ATGATAATGCCCCAACACATCGCCAACAACCGTTGCACATTTGCGAAACGCCGCCGCGGGCGACAATTTTTGTCGCAACATAGAGAACAGAATACGGCGATGCACCGGCTTTAACCCATCACGAACATCGGGCAACGCACGCGACACAATGGTTGACACGGCATACGACAAATAACGTTCCGAAATGGCTTCGGACAATTGCTGGGAATCGATTCTTTCGACAAAATTAGTGTTTTTTGACATTTTTCAATCTTACTTTTTACCCATAAAACTTATAAAATTGCAAAAAAAATAGCAACAGAAAAAACGCGCCATTTGGTGCGTTTTTAATTTATTTTATTTTTTATTTCACGAATTCGTGCCAAAATTTCCCGCAAATCGGCATCGGTTACCGATGGTGTTGGCCGGTTTCTGATTTCATCAGCCATAACTATACAAAGTGTCGCCAGCAACGAACTTTCCGGCAAGGGCCCTATTTTATCCAAAATTTCACGCGCACGTGCATCCACCATTTTCCCCAGTTCAATCAGGCGTGCTTCCTGGCCATCTTCGCACCCCATTGCATAATTTTTATTAACAATTGGTATTGATACGACACTCATTGTAACTTCTTTAATATATCCACCGATTTATCAATCATTTCCGTTGCGCGTTTATTTTTATCGCGCAGTGTTTTAACCTGTTCGGTTAAAATTGCCACCTCTAAATCCGTTTGCCGGCCGGCAAATACCGCCGATGAACGCAGACGCGACACAGCATCTTCTAAATTTGACAATTCTTGAAAAATTTGTTGTTTTATATCCGACATATCACCATTTTAAGATATTTTTTATATGCGTTCAACCCTAAAATGTGATATAATACGCGCATAAAGTTCCAGGGATTGTAATAATGAAAACTAAAATCATTTATATTTCGGGCAATGAATTGTTTGACATAGCGGATATTCGTGCTGCTTTTGATACGGTTCGTGCCACATTATCATTAGATAACGACACTGTTTTATTTGGGGTTCCGGTTGATAACGATGATGCATTTGAATCAAAAAACATATCTGATACCACGAGTGTACAAAATGCGGAAAACGTACCCGAACCCGTTATCGTGGAACCAGTACCAAAAATAAAAACCGATGACGTTGCGGTCAAACCAGAACCCGAAGCCCCCGCTGTTAAACCGAAAAAAACGACCCGTCAATCGCGGGCGCGGGTTGTGCCGATTAAACCTGTTGAATCCGAACCCGTACCTGAACCGGAATCGGAACAAATCGTGGACGAAAAACCAACGGTTCCTATTTTGTCTGTGCTGGGCGCAAAATCAGATTCAAAATTAACAGATATTGCACCGGAAACTGTACCGGAATCTGAACCGGAAACGGAACCAATTGAAACACAAAATATCAATGTTGTACCGATTGATGTCACACCGGTTGATATCGCACCAAATACAGACGAACAAATTCAAAATACAGAAACACAACAGGTATCAATTGTCGATATGTTGGCTGATGATGATATGCCGGTTATGGAACGCGAAAAAACACTGGAAGAATTACTGGAAAGTATGACACCACTGGGCGAAGACGAAAAACCAGCCGTACAACCAGTCGCGACAACAAAGTCAGAAGATGATTCGGAATCGGTGGAAAGCCCGGAAAACGATACTGATGCGACACTGGAATTATTGGCGACGGAATTCGCCGAATCTGCGGATAAAATCGTTGTCCCAGCAAAACCAGAAGCCCGTGGCAAAATTGGCAAATTAAAAAATATTTTGCCGTTCAAAAAGGCAAAACGCGATGATTCCGGCATAATGGGCGATCTTTTTGGATGGGCGGGTGTTGCCAATGACGAAGATTTCACAATACCAGGATTCTTTGCGAACGCGACAAAAAAGTAAAAAATGAATACAGCCGAAATAGTCAGATTATTAGAAAATTCTGGCATTCGCGTCTTGGGCGCGGATTCAATGTCGGTATACATCGAAGATCCATCGTGTATTCTGCGTGGCTTTGAAACATTTATTGAATATGCGTGGATTATCATAACCGCAATAACCGGCGTTTTATTATTTGGCTGGGCGGTATCGATGATACGCGGTGCAAAGAATGACATTGTAACAAATATTCGTAATTTATTTTTGATGTTCGTAGCGTTATCTTTGGTCGGACCAATATTGGGTGTGATTTATGGCGATGATATTTTCGGCATTGGATGCAAAACAATTAATGTTTCAGTAAGTGAACTAAACACATTACTGGATGCGCGCCATAAAAAAATGTCGAAACGCACAGGCGATTTATACGAAGATTTTCAAATCTATGATTCCGGTGTGGTTCAATCCGTAAGAATTGATAATTAATCTAACATATGCAATTGCCGCGCCGAATGCACAGTGTCATTTGTCACAACCAAATGGTCATATAATTCTATGTTCAGCCCCCTTAACACAGATTGCAAATTTTCTGTTATTTCCATATCCATCATAGAATGTGAATTATTCGAATTTGGATGATTATGCACCATAACAACCGAACGCGCATTTAATTCCAGCGCACGCCGTGCAATTTCGCGTGGATAAACCGAACTTGCATCAATTGTCCCCGTGCTGTGTATTTCGTCATCAATTAATTGCAAATTTTTATCCAGGTATAATATATGTAATTCTTCGATATGTTTACCGCCCAGAACCATACGGCAATAATTATGTAAAATTGTTTCATTATGAAAAATCGGTGTTTCACGTAATTTATATTTATAATTCACCGTCATCATTTCGTGAACCAATTTTATAAATATGGCGGTATTTTTCCCAATACCATTACACGCAACCAATTCATTGACAGACGCAGTAAAAACTTGGTGTACACCACCGAATTGTTTTATCAAACTGCGTGCCAAAGGTCGTACATCACGCCGCGGGATAACGTATGCCAATAATAATTCTAATTTTTCATAATCTGTTAATTTACCGTCCAAAAATTTGGCACGTAATCTTTCACGATGACCGGCATAAAAATTTTCGTTATTGTCCGGCAAGTTTTTCCCCTGCTTTACATCATACGTTCGGTAAATATTATTACACCATCTTCGGTAATTCCCAATGTATGTTCCCACTGGGCTGACAATCCACCATCGACAGTGCGCGCAGTCCAACCATCGGGATCTATTTTGCATTCGGGACGACCTGTATTAATCATTGGTTCAATTGTGAACACCAATCCAGGAACCATTTTGACTTTGTCCCACATTTTATCATAGAAATGATATATTTGCGGATCGTCATGCATAACTTTGCCAATACCATGTCCAACAAAATCACGTGATATTGAAAAACCGTGTGGTTTTACCACCGCTTCGATTGTTTTCCCGATTTCAGACAACGGCACACCTGGCGCACAAATAGAAATGGCTGCATTCAACGCATCTTGACACGTCTGGACCAATTCACGCGCCTTTGCTGACACATTACCAATCATAAACATACGCGATGCATCACCGTGCCATCCTTTGTATTCCGCAGTTAAATCGACATTAACAATATCGCCGTCTTTTAAAATTACATCATCACTGGGGATACCATGAACAATAACATCATTAACCGATGTGCAAATACTTTTCGGATACCCTTGGTACCCCAAATCAGACGACCGCGCACCATTTTCTTTCAAAAATTCCGCGACCATCCTGTCTATTTCACCGGTTGATATGCCCGCCCGAATATACGGCGAAATATAATCGAAACAACGCGCGACCAAATCGCCGGACACGCGCAGCCGTTTAAAATCTTTTGGTGCATATACAGATGCCAACATTTTTAATTCCTTTTTTTAATCGCCAATTTAGATGCACGCATCGCCAATTTTAATGAAAAATCGCGTAATAATATTTCCGCCGGCATACCGGTTGTGCGTAATTGCCCTTCTAACTCACTTAACCGGGTTAACACAGGCGTTATATCCGATTCAGACCATATTTTCAGCGCCCGGCGAAATTTGTCTTCGACTTTCCAGAACAAACGCGGTAACTGTCCATCGACAACCGCCACCAACAATTTTTTAAAATGGCTGTTCAACATACGAATCAGCATATTTGGTTCGGCACCGCTGTACAACAACCTGTCCAACGCCATCATAGTTTGTGTCAAATGCCCTGCCGTTAACGAAAACAGATAATCATCTGTATCAACCGCACCAGTGTCCGGCAAACATTTTTCGACATCTTCTAATTCTACGATATGCTTATCGCTTACATATATTGCTATTTTATTTAAGAATCCACGAGTAATTCCCCGGTCCCCCCCAAGGTGTGTTGTCATATACGCCATTGCATCGGGTGTTATTTGCTTTATACCAGATTCCGCAGACAATTCTTTACGAATCAATGTTTCCAATGTTCGTTCATCATCGTTATAGCACGCCAACACTGCGATATCATCACCATTTTCAAATAACGAACGCAACCCACCACCGGCACGCAATTCACCCGCTGTAATAATGACGGTTGCGGACAACCCAGGATGTGAAACTAATTCAGACACAATTCCGATATCACTGTCGCCGGCATTGGAAATTATAACCATTTTTTGTCCGCCAAACATCGATGGTGTGCAACTTTCGGCAAACAATGCTTCTTGTTTAACAACCAAATCATCGGCATCCAGCGCAAACAAATTATCTTTTTCGATACCTAACTTTTCAATGGCGCGGTCGCAATATTCATCAATCTGACCCGCATCGGGTCCATATATCAATACAGCGCGAATTTTATCTATACCGCCTTTAAAATCAGATTCTTTCCATTTCATTATTTTTTATTGTCCGTGTGTGCATATTTATATGTTTCTGCGATGGCGCGATTACCAATTTTTTCCGCCAAAACAGTTATCGTATTTTGCACTGCATTATTGTATGACGCATTTGCCGCAACCAAGTAACGCACAAACGAATAAGATTCAGACGCACTTTCGCGTCCCGTTGCGATTACAGTATCCCCCGCACGCAATGTGTATGTTGCGACCAGTAATATTTCCTGCCATGTGGAAATACCGGTTGATTCCAACGCCTTGTATTTAGTTGTTGGTTCTGCCAATGTAACATCCAGTGTATATCGTGCGGACGCATCACGTTGACCACCAAAATAAGTATTCAGTGCATTGCGCAATTCGATTCCGTTTACGCCACTGGCGATTGGTGCGACATAAATATCTGTATCGTTATCCGAAAACATTGGGCGGAATCCGCATCCAGCCAACAACAAAATTAATAATAATTTTTTCACGACAATTGCCTTTTTTGCTTGTGCCAAAAGTTTTCCTGTTGCAATTTATGTTTATATTACCTAGACTTTTAATAAATCGCAAGGGGGAAAGATGAATATTTTTATAATGATTTTAATTGCGCTGTTTATGGGAACATACTATTTGATTTCCAGTCCATCGTTGCGCATACGCGAACAGGAAATAGACTATGCCATAACCCGCGCGGATTTGCGTTCCATTGCCGAATGTGCATTGGCGGCACATAACGCGACAATTAATGGTTCGGACTTTGATGATGTTTGTGTGTCTGAAAACGATATTAAAAATTACGTTGTCTGTATGAGTGCCAAAAATACTATCACCCCGTGCGAGGGGGCTAAAAATAAAAAACCCGAATATTCTTATATTCTTACGACAACAGCCCCTATTCCGGACGACAAATACAATGATATGATGGAAATATTGGAACAACACTATGCCAATGTCGGTACATTTGGTGTATTTTTGGACGACCAGATTGTATCAGGCGGTGGCACCAAACGAAGTATTCCATCATCAATGACTAAACAATATTCGGTTAATGATGGTCAATTGGTGTATTTGACTCAATACGATATTCCAGAAGCCGAGACAGATTATGAAACGACCGATTCGGACGGTGTTATATGCCCCGCCGGCACGGCAAAGGTTTATCGTTTCGGACGTTGGCAATGTATAAATGTAAATCCAAAAACTAATTGTGCAGGCGATATGATTTGGAGTGTGGATTTGTCGGAATGTGTTCCGGACGAATCGCGCAAACCGCTATGCGCAGCCCAACAAACAGCCGTTATTGTTGATGATGTATGGGAATGCTTGGACCCGTTTAGTGATAAAACTTGTCCCGGCAATATGGTTGCGCGTTTAAATTATAATACATTGGAATGGGAATGCATAACGGATCCAAATGCGACCCAGACAGCAAAGAAATGCGACCATTTGACCGGTGGCGCCGTTTCCGGTAAACAGGGGGCGATGTTACGTATTCCGTCATCTTCGTGCACAGATTGCGAAGTACTATATGTCGACCAAGACACATGTCGTGCGGTATGTATTCCGGACGAAACAAAATTGAATGATTCGCGGTGTTATCCCGACAGTGGCCGTTCATGCAGTGGCGGAAACCGTGGATTTTATTTTGGCTTTCCGGATCGTGCATATATTGCAAATGTTTCCGCCGTCCGTTCAGTATCTGTGCCGTTGGATTCAGACCATTCAAAGAATCGCAAATTCAACTGTATGGATTGTGGCGAACGCGGCATAGACGAATCAAAATCGTTACCGCCATATGTAATTGTATGCAATTAAAAAACGCCCGTTTGGGCGTTTTTTATTTTTCGTTTTTCTTTACACGCATAGCAGCCAAATCCTTTAAATCTGCACGTGCCTGGTTATATTGTTGCAACGGCACATATTTGCGATTTTCGGCGGTTATAAGTGCGTTTTCTTCGGCTTTATCCAATCTGTCTTCTTCAACTTCTTCGGGTGTCATTGGAATTGGACCATTTGGAACATTATTATCCAAATATACCCCAGAATTATTACCACGAACACCGTTCGGATGGCGTTTGTCAATAACAGTCAGCATTTGCGCCCGATATGATTTGCGTTTAAAATCTTCCAAATTAGTATTGGTAACAAATCTTATCATTTCACGCAAAGACGACAAAACTTTATAATTATCATCTGAATGACCGTTAACAAGTTGTATTGTAACCACACCATCGCGCGTATCAATAACATCGTACCAATGCCCGACTTTTCGCCCGTTTAACATCATAAAATCAATCATTTTGTGACGAATTTTTTCGATAATTTCAAAACCCGGGAAATCTTCCGACACACCGTTACGGCAAAAATGGTATATATTTTCCACCCCATTATGCATAAATGGTGAAACTTTGCCAAAACGCATCGGGTTATATGACATTTCGTTCCATAACGCGCGACATATAACAACACCGTCTATCTTGCCGACAATGACATTTGATTTTGTAATTGGGTTATCCCAATCCTGGGTATGTTTGAACTGACCATACGCAGATGCCAACCCCGCACCCGTTAATTTACCAAAATACGCACGATTCACGTTGTATTTCACAACATCGCGCTTGGAAAATATTTTCTTTTTTGTTTTCTTATCCATACAAACCTCCCTGGGCTATATTTAATATAGCACACAAACTGTTTTTGTCAACCACCAATTCATATTTCAATAAAAAGGGGGGCGAAACGCCCCACTTTTTGTTTTGTTACCCATCGTAACGTTGGTATTCGCCCTGCTCTAATAATTCTTTTACCACATGATGTTTTATTTTTTTTGCGGATGTTTGTGGCAATTCTTTTTCAGTAATTGCGAAATGCTTTACCCATTTATACTGTGCGATTTTAAGGTTAGATGTCTTAATCAGCAACGCGATATGTTCCGCCGTTACCCCGGGTTTTACCTGGAACACAGCATATGGGACAACTTTATCGTTAATTTTATATTCGAACACAGCCGCCGCCAAAATATCCGGATTTTGCAAATACAGGTCTTCCATTTCTTCGGGCCAAATCTTTTTACCACTTTCCAGCACGATTAATTGTTTCTGCCGTCCTTTGACAATCAAACGCCCCTTTTGATCCAGCATTCCGACATCGCCTGTTTTGAACCAGCCATCTTCGAATGCGGCGGCGTTTGCTTCGTCATTACCGATATAGCCCGGCATCAACATAGGCCCCCGGAACCAGATTTCACCGGTACCATCTTTGTCTGGATTATGAATTTTTAATTCATTTCCGCGCAATGGCCCCGCATAGTGAATACCACGACCATTTTTCTTTGGCACCGCCCAATTAAACAACGCCGGTCCGGTTGTTTCGGTTAATCCGAAACAATCGCCAACCGAAAATCCTAACTTTTCATAGAATTTACGAATCGTTGGCTTTAATGGCGCGCCCGCAGAAACCAAAACGCGTGTCCGCCCACCAAATGTGTCGTGAATCGGCTTTGTAACTTTTGTAACCAAACCGCCCAGACCGATTTTACGCAAAGGCTTTTGCAGTGCCAATATGATGCGCATAATCCACCACACATGCTTTTCGCGCGCACCATCAACGATTTTCTTATAGAAAACTTCCCAAATACGTGGAACGGCGGGAATAACCTCTGGTTTATATTTTTTCCAATCCGCAACAAATTCCGCCGGTTTTAATACTGGTTGCAGTAATAATTTGCCCTGCATAGTTACCGGGCACACAACATTAATAACAATGCCATATATATGATACAGCGGCAAAAATCCATAAAATGTAAACCCAGGCTTTACAACATGTGTATAATCTTCGGCACCTTCGCACAGCGCCAACAGGTTTCCATGCGTAATCCCGACAACCTTTGGATTACCGGTTGAACCGGATGTAAAAGACATTTGTGCTATATCGGAACGATTTACATCGGCGGCCACGAAATCTTTCACATCTGTATCATCGACATTTTCGATATTAAACATCGGCACCGTGCAATCAAACATATGTGGAACATCCGCCAGTGCTAATTTAGCGCCCGTACGTTTCATCATATTAATATGCTCTTCGTGCGCCAACCCGGTATCCAGCAACAGCGCCTGCGCACCGATTGCCAAAATCGCATAATACGATTCGATAAATTGTGGAATATTAGAACAAAGCAACGCAACCACATCACCCTGCTTTATTTTGAATTGCTTTTTCAGCATCACCGCGCGTTTTTGAACCGCGCGCAGAAATTCGGCATAGGTTTTATTTTCACGAACAAAGAAAACCTTGTCCCCATTGCGCGCGCAAACATCCACCAACATTTCGTACATATTTTTCATTGTTTCTAACATTATTCTTTCCTTGGTTTATAAAATCCACGCATCTGATAAATTAATTGCGTCCTGGGGTTGATTATAGTGCTTTTAATCCTATAAAAACAACTATTTTATGCATTTATTCTTATTTTATTTAGCGAATCGCAAAATCAATATCTTGATTTCGAATCGATTTTTATAAACTTTTTTATCAATATTTTGTGTTTTTATCAAAAACCGAATCGTTTTTTGCGTCATTTTTTTTAAAATATTTACACAAAATCATCTTTTGTGCCAAATTACCCGATTCCGATTCGCTCTGTAACACGCGGAAAATATGCCTTTCAAAAAGTAAAGCAAAAAAATTAAAAAAATTCATTTTTCTTATGTTGTAACAAAAGCAAAAATACAATATATTGTTACCAAATCAACAAAAAGACACTATATGTTGTGTTTCGACTTAAAAGGTTACTAATTATGTCACAGGGTATTAATGATAATAAAGTACAAACATTAAACACTAAAATGGTCGCGGTTCAGAAGCGCAGTGGCGAAACCGTTCCGTTTGATGTTATGAAAATATACAATGCTATTAAAAAGGCTGTCGCCGTTACGACCGAAATGGACGATGCGAAAATTACCGAAATAACACAAAATGCGCTTAATAAAATTGATGAACGATTCGCGGGCAAAACCCCAAAGGTTGAAGAGATTCAAGAAGCGGTTATCGAATCATTGATGGATGCGCACGCGTACAAGACAGCCGAAGCATATATAATATATCGTCAAAAACGTTCTGAAATTCGTGATTCATCGGTTGACGCAGTCGAAGTTATCGAAGGTTATGTCGGCGGTTCAAATTGGCGGATCAAAGAAAATGCAAACATCGGCTATTCCATCGGCGGTTTGATTTTGCGTACCAGCGAACGCGTTACGGCGGAATATTGGTTAAACCTTTATCCGCGCGCCATTGCCGAAGCGCACAAATCTGCCGCGGTTCATATCCACGATTTGGGTTGGTTAACCGGGTATTGTGCGGGTTGGTCACTTCGCGAATTGTTATACGAAGGTTTCAACGGTGTTCCGGGTTACCTGCAATGCGAACCAGCGCGCCACATGGCAACGGCTGTATCGCACATGGTAAACTTCCTTGGGACATTACAGAACGAATTCGCCGGGGCCCAGGCTTTCTCGTCTGTGGACACATATTTGGCACCATATGTCCGCATTGACAATATGTCGTATGCAGATGTTAAAAACGCTATGCAGACATTGGTATTTAACTGCGCTGTTCCGTGCCGTTGGGGAACCCAAACACCGTTTATCAACTTTACATTTGATTGGACTTGCCCAAAAGATTTGCGGGATCAGCGTCCATTTATCGGCAAAAAACAGGTCGATTTTACATACGGCGACCTGCAACCGGAAATGGATATGATTAACAAGGCGTTTTTAGAGGTTATGACCGAAGGTGATGCAATGGGTCGTCCATTTACGTTCCCTATTCCGACATATAATATTACGCCTGATTTTCCGTGGAACCACCCAAATGTAAAGCCGTTGTTTGATTTGGCGGCAAAATACGGTATTCCCAATTTCCAGAATTTCCTTAATTCAGATTTGAATCCAACCGATGTGCGTTCAATGTGTTGCCGTCTGCGTCTGGATGTTCGCGAATTGTTGAAACGTGGTGGTGGTCTGTTTGGTTCCGCCGAAAAAACTGGTTCAATTGGCGTATTCACAATCAACCTGGCGCGTCTTGGGTACACGCACAAGGGCGACCGCGAAGGTTTGTTTACAGAATTAAAGCGTCTGTTGGAACTGGGGCGTGACCAATTGGAAATCAAACGCGAAATTATTACCAAAAATATGGAACGTGGTCTGTATCCGTTCACCCGCCGTTATCTGGGTAATTGGAATCATCACTTTTCTACAATCGGTGTAAATGGTGCAAATGAAAT
>CAMVKK010000025.1 GCA_947168075.1 uncultured Alphaproteobacteria bacterium | reverse complement strand
GCGCAAACAGTTCGATTCGAAAACTGAACGCGATTCTGGACGAATTGGAACAGAAATAAACCCAAGGCACAAAACGGTGCCTTTTTAATGGAATTGAATCCCATATCTTTTGCCACACCCACAATATAAAATTACCCCGTCAACCAAAGGGGGAAAACTATGACAAATGCAACTTTTGATCATATTATAAAAATTATTCATTCGTGTCCGTTCGTGTATATGAGCACCATTAACAAAGATAAATATCCAGAAACGCGCCATTTAATGAACACACTGAACGAAAAGGCAGAAAATTTAAACCTGCACTTTTTAACAGGAACCAATTCGCCAAAAGTGGAACAACTGAACAAAAATGACAAGGTCGGTTTATATTACTATAATCCTGAAACACATATGGCGGTGCGCTTGTTTGGCCGTATGAAGTTGGAAAACAATCCAGTTGAACGCGGCAAATACTGGGACGAAACATACAAAATGTTTGGGTACACCGGTCCGAACGATGAAAATTGGGGATTGCTAACATTTATCCCTGATGGATATAAATATTATTCTGGTGGTGAAGTTATTACGGACAAAATCAAATAAAAAAACGCGCCAATGGCGCGTTTTTTAATCCATATTTGCGTATTCACAAAAACCTTCGTTCGTATCGCAACGAGAAATTGTACCCTCGCTGATGAAATAACCCTGGGCATGCAGACACGCCGGGCAAACTTTTGGTGCTTCGGTGCCGATGTGCCACATACCGCAATTTGTGCAACGCCACATAACGATTTTATCTTGCTTGAACAAAGTCCCGTTTTCAATTGCATCAATCAGCGCACGGAAACGCGATTCATGATAACGTTCCGCCAAACCGATATTTTTAAGGACATCGGCGATTGCCCCGAAACCCTCTTGTGCGGCGATTTGTGCAAATTTAGGATACATAACTGTATTTTCCTCGTGTTCACCGTATGCCGCCGCCTGCAAGTTTTCCAATGTTGTGCCGATTTTCCCCGCCGGGAAAGCCGCGGTTATTTCGATTGCGCCACCTTCTAAAAACTTAAACAAACGCGATGCGTGTTCGCGTTCTTGTTCGGCTGTTTCGGTAAAGATTTTTCCAATTGCCTGGTAACCCTCGTCCTTGGCCTTGGACGCAAAGAATCCGTAACGATTGCGCGCCTGGGATTCGCCGGCAAATGCGATTAACAAATTTTTTTCTGTTTGGGTGCCTTTTAATGATAACGGCATTTTGTTCTCCTTTTACTTTTATTAAATTCGATTGATTTTACCAGTCGCCCCGGAAAAAATCAAAATTATTTATTCATAACGCGTTCCACCGCGGATTTAAGTTCGTCCAAACCAACGCGCCCCGCGGCACTTATCATAACGATTTCCGGTTTCTTTTTACGACCAAAAGATTTTTTGAACGCCGCAATACGCGCCACCAAATCCGCATCCGACACGGCATCAATTTTGTTAATGACGACTATTTCGGGCTTTCCAATCAAACCACCGCCGTATGAATCCATCTCTGACCGAATCGCGGCATAGCGCGCCGCCCAGTCGGGTTCAGTACCGTCAATCACGTGCAGAATCATTTTTGTCCGTTCGGCATGCCCCAAGAATCGGTCGCCCAGGCCGACCCCGGTATGTGCACCCTGTATCAATCCCGGCAAATCGACCATCACATATTCGCGTTTATGCACATACATAACCCCCAACTGTGGGTTCAATGTGGTAAAAGCATAATTCGCAATCTTTGGTCGCGCCGATGTTACCGCCGCCAACAGTGTTGATTTACCCGCGTTCGGGAACCCGACCAACCCGATATCCGCAATCAGTTTAAGTCGCAAAATAACCGTGCGTTCTTCACCCGGCAATCCATCATTTGCCTGTTTCGGGGCGCGATTTGTCGGGCTTTTAAAGTGCAGGTTTCCCCACCCCCCATTACCCCCACGCGCCGCCAAGTATTCCATACCGTCCGTATTCAAATCGGCATATTCAATTTCTTCGTTTTCAGACAAAATTACCGTTCCGGTCGGCACAGGCAACACCAGCGTTTCGCCCGAATATCCAGTGCGCATACGCCCCATTCCGTTCTGACCACGTTGCGCGGCAAAGTTCGTTTTGAAACGATAATCAATCAGTGTATTTACATTTGGCACAGCACGAAAAACGACATCGCCACCACGGCCGCCATCACCACCGTTTGGACCGCCGAATTCGATGTATTTTTCCCGGCGAAAAGATGCGGCACCGTTGCCACCATCACCCGCCTTGATATGTATTTTCGCTTTGTCTAAAAACTTCATTTTTCACCACCACTAACCACTTGCCACTAACAACTTACCACTAAAACCTTGCAAATTCCAGTATAAAGATTTATAATTTACCCTGTCGCGAAAGCGAAGATGATTCTGAAACCGTTGTGCAATAATCATTTTGGACCCGGGGGCGGTACCCGGCACCTCCACCAATAAAACATACGGGGGTGTATCAGATTCGACAGATGACGAAAGACAAATTGGCTGAATCCGACATGGTGTCGTTAAAAACCAAATAAAAACTGAATGGCGATAGAATCGCTGCGAACGACAACGTTCGCCTTGCAATGGCTGCCTAATATGGCGTTTGAACGCGGTTGGCAATCGTTAATTGCGTTCGTTTAAGCTTTTGCGGGGTCCGCCGGAACCTGGCACCAGAATCCGGCACATAACAAATGATAAATTATAAAAAAAGGAACAAACATGTTTGGAAAAGTAAAAAAAGTATTCTTTACCGGTGTTTTCGGTATTTTGTACATTGGCTTTATCGCCCAGTTAGTATATGTTTTGGCGACAATGGATATTGAAAAAATAATGTTCAGCCTGGCTGGACTTTCGTTGGAATGGTTAATTTTGATTGCGGCGCGTTATTTGTCAAAACGCAGCAGCAGCAATGCCCAGCAGCATAATGGTGGTTTCCGCCGCCGTTAATTATTAGTGGTTAGTGATTAGTAAAACCGCCCGCATGGGCGGTTTTTGTTAACCATAGACAAAATACTTGACAAAATTATATTTTTGACTATATTTATATCAAACAAATACAAACCAAGGGATTTGTCTATGTTCGAAAGATTAAAAATGAAAATTGCCGCACGCCGTGCAGAACGCGCAAAACGCGCGCGCCGCAATCGTCGTAATCGCCGTCCGGGTTTCTGGGCGTGTGTTTGGTACATCATTTGTTGGCCATTTCGTATGATTGCCCGCTTTATTCGCTGGATTTGGCGTTTGATTTGCAGATTTGTTCGCTGGTTATGGCGTTTGATTTGCGGAATTAATGTTATTGAGTTATTGAATATTGCCCTGTTGGTTGCGATTATTGTTCTTTGCGCTATGTTGGTCATCGACATTATTAATAACACGCGCAAGCCAACCGTTATTGTCGCGGATCCAATCCCGGCCAGCCAGGTCAGCAAAACATTTAACGTTCCGGTTATTGCCGAACCGACAACAAAACCTGTATCCACGGCATCGGTACGCAAACCATTGCCAAAAACAGTTGCGTTGCCGATTAAACGTGAACAATCGCATCGCGTTATGTCTGAACCAGTTCGCGTTGTAAAAGCCACACCGGATGTTGTTGCGGAAAAGCAAACCGCAAAAATTGATAACAAAATGTACGGCGATGTCATTATCGACAGCCGCGGTGCCGCCCGCATGTTGGTTAACGGCATTGAAATTAACGGTAATTTATATTTACAGAACCTGCGTAAATATACTTTGCCATGCGATATTAAAATTACCGGGAATATGTTTGTCCGTGATGTCAATATGTTGCAATTCTGTGGCGAATTCGAAATCAACGGCAACATTTATGTTACACCAACATCTTCATTTGGTCCAATACCGCAAAATGCGCATCTGGGCGGTCAGGTGATTTTATAAAGAATTGTGTTTATTCATGTATGCTCCTTTTAAACGGCCATGGGTTCAGGCCGTTTTTTATTTGTATATTTTTTGCACATTTTGTGATATAATTATACCAACCAAACAAAAGGGACAAAAATGAACACATTAAAAAAATGGTTGGATGTGATGGCAAAAAACATCGGCATTACATTGGTGCTGATATTGGCAATCATATTCTTTATATGGTCGTGCAATGGTCGGCTGTTGGCCGGTTTGATTACGGCATTTGCGGCACTGATTGTGTACATATCGGCATCGATGCTGTATCACGAATATAAAAAGCCATCATCAAAATCTAAAAAGAAATAAAAACACCGCCCAATCGGGCGGCGTTTTTTATAATATATTTACTATTCCGTAACGGTCGCAGGTTCCGCCGGGGTTTCTGTGGGTGTTTCAATTGGTGCATCCGCCGGTGCATCGGTTGCAACAATTTCGTTACGCAAATCGCTTTGCTGTTTTGCAACGTTCATCTTTGACGAAACCAACGCCAACGCCGCACACAGAATAAAGAATATCACCGCCAACCACGCCGTCAAACGCGTCAGAAAATTACCCGCCGCCGCGCCGGTTAACATTCCACCCAACATAGACGATGCCGATGAACCGGAAATTCCACTGCCTTCGGATTTCTGTAACAAAATCAGACCGGTCATAATACGATGATTAACAAAACAAGTAATATTGAAAACATATTTTTTCCTTTATCTTTTTGATGCACGGATTATGGAACCCAAACCACTAAATTGCAAGTTTTTTCAGCAATGCCGCCGCGGCATCAATACTTGCCATCTTTTTTGACGAACCCGTCCCAGTCGCAGATTTACCCAATGCCGTTACCCGGACATTAAATACCGGACTGTGGGATGCGCCGGTTGGTTCCAAATATTCATATTCAGGCAATGCGCCATTTGATTCGTGCTGGACCAATTCCTGTAATGCTGTTTTTGCATCCTTTGGCGCAGTTGCATCTGCCGCCGCCAAATCGCGCCATATTTCTGCGATAACAGAACGCGCGACATCAAAACCACTTTCGATAAATATTGCACCAAACAAAGCCTCGGTCGCATTCGCCAAAACATGCTGAATCCGTCCGGCGGTCATGTGTCCATGATGCACCCGGTGCGCTAAATCCAGTTCATTTGCCACACGCGCCAATGTTTCAGTCGATACCAGCATCGCATGCCGGCGCGCCAATTCACCTTCGGCTTCGTTCGGGTACATATTATAAAGCAATTCCGCCACGGTTAAGCCTAAAACGCGATCGCCAACGAATTCCAGCCGTTCGTTATTGTGTGTGGCGTTCGCCCCACTTTGGGTCAAAGCCGTTTCTAACAAAGATTCATCACGAAATTTATAATTTAATTTCATCGTTAATCTATCCCCATACCAAAACGGTCCCAGCGCATTTTACTGCCCCACGACCAAAGCGCAATCATCGGCGCATAGTAATTATGTGAATACCAAATAAACCACGCACGTCCCAAAACATTATCACGCGGGACAAAACCGACATGCGCACGTGAATCCGCACTGTTGTCGCGATTATCGCCCATGAAAAAGAAATGCTTTTCTGGAACTGTAAAAAGCGGTGTATTATCCAATGGCGCATTATCAGATACTTCTATGATGCTGTGCTTTACCCCATTTGGCAGTATTTCATCGTATTCAGTCAGGTTGAATACCCCACACGCCCCCGCATATTCACGACAGAATTTATCAGATTTATATTCAATCGTGTAATTAAACGGTGCCGGTTCGTTATCAACCCAAATCTTATTGCCTTTTATCGACATATTATCCTTGTAATACCCCACCCCACGCAAAGATTTCGGTAACATTGCCACAACATACGGACGCGGATTTTCACGCGGAACAATTTGATCGTTTATATAAAGCCGCCCTTCTTTCATCTGAACGGTATCACCGGGTTGCGCAATCAGACGTTTGATATAATCTTGGGATTCATCAGCAGGATTACGAAATACAATTACATCGCCAACCTTTGGCTCGCGCGCAAAGAATCGCCCGTTCCACAATTTCCACGAACCAAACGGAAAAGAATACCGCGAATAACCGTATGACCATTTTGTAACAAAGATATGATCACCCACATGCAGTGTCGGAATCATTGAACCGGATGGAATATTAAATGGTTCCAACAACAAACTGCGAAACACAATCGCAATCAGTGCGCCATAAAAAATCGTATTAAACCATTCGCGTGCTGTATTTTTATTTCGTGCCGGCATAATTATCCCTTTCTTTTGTCGGGGGTATTTTATAACTTGAATTCAGCCAACGCAAGTCTTAATATGCCAATATGATTTCGCTGAATTCAATTATTTTTAACGGTATGGATGCAACCCGCATTGATGTCCAGGTTCAATTGGCATCTGGTTTATCAAATCCAGAATTTAATATTATCGGTCTGGCGGATCGCGCGGTCAAAGAATCTGCGGAACGCATACGAAATGTTATATCTGCGCTAAATCTTAATTTACCGCCACGGCGTTTGACTGTTAATTTATCGCCCGCAGATGTGGAAAAGAACGGGTCGCATTTTGATTTACCTATTCTGTGCGGAATATTGTGCACATTAGGTATGTTGCCGGCGGAAAAGTTATCGAGATACATTATACTTGGGGAAATAGGTTTAGATGGCGCGATTGTCCGTACCGACGGTGTTTTACCGGCGGCGGTATGGGCGCACAAAAATAATATGGGCATAATCTGTCCCGCACCCCAGGGGGGCGAGGCCGCACTGTCTGGACACACCGACATTTTGGCACCGGCGCATGTTTTGGAATTAATAAATCATTTTTCCGGTGCGGCACCACTGCCACAACCAACCGTTTCGAAAATCGAACAGTCCCAAATAAAATCACCCGGCGATTTTGCCGAAGTTTATGGTCAAGAATCCGCAAAACGCGCACTGGAAATAGCCGCGGCGGGCGGGCATGCAATGTTAATGGTTGGTCCCCCGGGTTCGGGCAAAACTATGCTGGCATCGCGTCTGTCCACAATATTACCAGAAATGACGGCGGATGAAATACTTGAAACATCGGTCATATATTCAATCGCGGGGCAATTGGGCGACAAATCACTTATTACAAATCGCCCGTTTCGTGCGATTCATCACACAGCCAGCCCCGTATCACTTGCGGGCGGCGGCAGCAACGCAAAACCCGGCGAAATATCGTTGGCGCACAATGGGGTTTTATTCTTGGACGAATTGCCGGAATTTGATCGCGCAACACTGGAAATTCTGCGTCAACCGATGGAATCCGGCAAAATTACAATTTCCCGTGCAAAGCGGAACGCGACATACCCCGCACGGTTTCAGTTAATCGCCGCCATGAATCCGTGTCCGTGTGGGAACCTGGGCAATGCTGCGCTGTCTTGTTCGCGCGCCCCGCGTTGCGCCGAAGCGTACCAGAATAAAATATCGGGCCCGTTACTTGACCGTATCGATTTACACGTTGATGTTGATGCGGTAAATCCGTGGGATATGAAATCGAAATCCGATACGCCCGTGGAAACCAGTGCGCAAATCCGCGCCCGTGTCGTTGCGGCACGCGCACGACAGATAGCCCGCCAAGGCAAAATAAATGCTTTACTGGACGGTGCAGAACTGACTGCGGCGGCACCGCTATCCGATGAATTAACTGAATTTTTGAACAACGCCGCGGAAAAAATGTCAATGTCAGCGCGCGGATACAATCGCATTAAACGCATCGCACGCACAATCGCCGACTTGCGTGGTGCGGAAAACATTGAAATATCTGATATTGCCGAAGCGCTGTCTTACCGTCCAATCGGTCGTGGTAAATATGGTGTAAAATAAAAATCGCCCCAACGGGGCAACCTTAAAATTCCCAACGGAATCCAAACAGGAAATTTGAATAAATTATATTTTCCGCATGGAACCAGTCACGCATATGCGAACCATCCGCATTACTTAACGCCCATTTTATTTGTGGAATGTATATAAAGCGAAAACCAAAGTCCAAAAAGAACGATTCCGAAACCCCATACGACATACCAGCAGTCAAGACCCCGGCTAAATTCGAAGAAGATTTCTTTGCACTGTAAAAATGCACCAAACCATGTTCATCAACATCACCAAATTGCTGTAAATCCCAATACCCAGACAAATCACCGTACGAGTCAGACAAATTCAACACCGTATCAGAATCAGCATATCCCAAACCAAATCCGGCATACGGAATAAATTTACGCAATGGTTTCTCCCACCCATCGTAAAAATCGCGAATTGCCATCGTAGTAAGAACATTTGTTGTTATTGTCGATTGCACACTGCCCGATTCCCAGTTAAGGATGGATGTATTGCCACCTTTTAATGGCAAATCCCCCTTAAACAACGGAGACGCATTATATTCACTTTCCGAAATATAATCCCAATCGACCTGGAACCGCCATTGGGGCGTCCAAGGCAACACCCAACCAATTGCCGCACCGCCGGTAAAAGATACCGATTTAAACTTTTCGTTTATTGGCAATGTTCCAATATTACCCGTCCCCAGATAATCATATGACGAACACCCATCGCCTGCACACGGGAATATCACACCATTATCGGAATAGTAATCTGCCCCCAATGTTCCCACATCGTTTTTCATTTTGGCAATGCCATAAGATATACCACCGCGTATCAATATAATAAAACGCCGGCCGTCATCTTGGTAATATCCGTCACGAACATATGTGCCATCATATTCCCAATTAGCGCGCGCACCGCCGGAAATCAGGCACGCAATCATCGGTAAAACGAATAACATTCTCTTCATCATAACAAGTATTATATCACAAAATGCCCCCCGATAAAAACGATTTTATTTCACAACAATATCGTGGAAAATTTCCGCCGGTATTGTACCACCCGTTATTTTTGATGACATTGGTGTAAAATCGTCATTACCGACCCACACACCGATAATAAGATTTTTTGTTGCACCAACAAACCACGCATCGCGATTATTGTTACTGGTACCTGTTTTTCCGCCCAGAACACCTGTCGCCGCCGCCCGATGTCCCGTGCCACCAACCGCCACAACATCCGCCAATAATTCGGTCATATATCCAACCGTGTCCGCCGACAAAACAGTAATTGGTTCGGAAGGATTGCGTTCATAAATAATATTGCCCACCGCATCCGTAATTTTTGTAATTGAATACGGACGCACAGATTCCCCATCGTTCCAAATCACTGCATAAATATTGGTCAAATCCAACAAAGACATTTCAGACGCGCCCAACACGGTTGAATATTCGCGCCGCAACTTTGTTCCGACCCCCAACCGGCCCGCCATATCCAGCACTGAATCAATACCAAAACTTTCGGTCAGTTTAAGCGGCACGGAATTCACACTTTTGGCAAATGCGGTGGCAAGTGATATATCGCCATAATACCGTTCGTTATAATTTTTCGGATTATAGTCACCAATCGCAAATTGCGAATCGTTCACATACGAATCGGGACGCATACCGTTTTCCAGTGCCACCAAATACACCACTGGTTTGAACGCAGACCCCGGCTGACGCGCGGCGGTTACGCGATTAAATTGACTGGTTTGATAATCTGCGCCCCCGGACATAGCACGAATTGCGCCATCGCGCGACATTGCGACAACCGCGCCCTGATATTCACCAACTTTATTTGCCAACACACGCGCAACATGTTCCTGCAAATTCATATCCATTGTTGTATAAACATATAAATCAGAATTAAATGTGCCGATTCGTGATTCAACCTCGTCCAAAACAAAGTCAGTCCAGTACCGATATTTATTTGTATCCGGCGCGGGTGTTGCAGGCCCCAGTTCACGCGCCGCGGCACGTGCCTGGTTAATATCGATATAGCCCTGGCGCACCATTTCGGTCAAAATAGTCCGCGCACGCGCAATATTTTTTTCCGGATTTTTAAGTGGACTGTATGTTGTTGGTGCCTTTAACATTGCGGCGATTTGTACAGCGTTTGCCAACGACATTTTATTCGCGGGCACTTGGAACATAACGCGCGAAGCGGCATCAATTCCGCGCATACCACCAACCAGCGATACACGATTCATATACAAATCTAAAACTTGATTTTTATTAAACCTATTTTCCAACCAGTGCGATAAAATTAATTCTTGGACTTTGCGTGAAATCTTTTTCTGCCGCGACAGAAAAATATTCTTGGCGGTTTGTTGCGTAATTGACGAACCGCCGGCGGCAAAGTGCCCACGAAACATATTTACAATCATCGCGCGCATGGTTCCCCGCATATCAACCGGGCCGTGTTTAAAAAATCTTTTATCTTCGATTGCAACAATCGATTGCCACACATACGGGGGCAAATTTTCTACCGACACAGGCGTTCCCATAATACGCCCAGATGCACGAATTTCGTTACCATTTTTGTCCAAAAACATAACCGCCGCTGGGCGTGTTTCGTGCAAAATAAAATCCAACGATGGCATCCGCAGATAAATTACCGCAACATACCCCGCAACAACAACCAAACAAATCAAAATCAGATTAAACAAATACACCAACAACCGCCGTTTAAATGACGGGTTTTGTTTGTCTTCTTTTTTGTGTAACTCGTGTTCTTTCATGCCAATAATTATATCACAAAATCCTTGCCAATGCATATGGTTTATAATTATAATTCACGATGAATCTATGGGGGATGTCATGAAAAAAATATCATTATTATTACTGGCTGCATTAATTGCGACACCGGCAATGGCGGTTGACTATGATGACGATTACGATACATATTATGATGACTACGAAGAATATTCGGAACCGACAGTAACAAAAACAAAATCCGAAAAGCGCGACACCTATGCGGGGTTCCGCATTCATCGCAACGAACACATTGCGCTTAAATACGACGCACACGGCGAACACGGTAAAACCGTTCGCAGCGACAATTTTGGTTTTGGGTTAAACATCGGAAATCGTTTAACCGACTATGTCAAATTGGAATTCGAAACGCTGTACACCGGCGCGTCGGAAAACAAATACGAAACAGATTTTGATTATGACATTTGGTCGAATATGTTGAATGTCCATATCTATAAGAATTTTGGTGGCGCGGTTGAACCATATGCCGGCGTTGGCATCGGGGTCAGTGGCTTATGGGTCGATATGAATGGCACACTGGGCAATAC
>CAMVKK010000024.1 GCA_947168075.1 uncultured Alphaproteobacteria bacterium | reverse complement strand
ATACGGGTATTCTGTATGGTAACAAAACAAGCAGAAGACTTTATGCGGGCAGTACCAGTGGGGATGTCGGATATGTATCAAACGATACATCATATCATAATTGGCGGTTGGCTCTACAGAATAACACAGCAACCCTGACAAAAGATTCGTGCTACAACAGTTTCCCCAACCACAAGGGAAAATCCCGTCCCTCGACGGGATTTTTTTAATTCTTTTGTCAGAGCAGAGGCGGTTTATTAAGCGGCTTGTTTCATATCGCGTTTAATATTGCGGATATATTTGCGTAATTCATCAATTGGAACCAATGTGCCATCGCGTTTAATCGCAGACCAATAATCCCAACCATTAAAACTGACACTGTGTTGAATGCGCGCCGCCATGACATGGATTGATGCTTTGCCATGTAATGTATGTGCCAATTGTCCATCGTGTGTAATCATTACACGTTCACCGTGTGGACTGACCAATGTTTGACCAACATGCAGCAATCCTGCATCAATTAATTCACGAAAAGCAATACGTGGTTCGGCACGTTTCGGGGCGGACACTTCGATTCCCGATAAATCAATCGGTGTTATATTCGCAACGCGTTCGCGCGCCGCCGCAACATAGGTCGTGTCGCGATCTATGCCGATAAAATTGCGTCCCAGTTCGCGCGCCGCCGCCGCCGTTGTTCCCGACCCAACAAATGGATCCAGTATAATGTCGCCCGGTTTTGTCGATGCCAAAATTACACGGCGCAATAAATCCAATGGCTTTTGCGTGTTGTGCAGGCTTTTGCCGTCCGCGCCCTTTACCCGTTCTTCGCCCAGGCATATATTCATATCCCAATCAGAACGCATCTGTTTTCCGCCGTTCAATTTTTTCATTGTTTCATAATTGAAAGTATATTTTCCAGTCTTTCGCGGAGTTGCCCAAATCAAAGTTTCGTGTGCGTTGGTAAAGCGCGTGCCGCGGAAATTCGGCATAGGATTAGTTTTGACCCACACAATATCGTTTAAAATCCAAAATCCCAAATCCTGTAATATTGCGCCGATGCGGAAAATATTATGGTAACTGCCAATTGTCCAAAATGCGCCGTCTGGTTTAAGTACGCGTTTACATTCAGCAATCCATTGACGCGTAAATTCAGCGTATGCATCCGCGCTTTCGAACGCGTCCCACTGGTCGCGTACCGCGCGGGCGGCGGTTTGATCTTCGGGTCTGTAAAGAGTCTTTTCGCCAAGTTGCAAATTGTACGGGGAATCGGCAAAAACCGCGTCCACGGACGCGTCCGGTATGCCACGCATAACTTCCAAGCAATCGCCAGCCAAGATTTTATTGATATACTTATCCATCTCTCTTCTGGAACACCCCCACGCGTTATATTTTATCATATTTGGACCCCCGAAAAAAGGGTTGTGCAAGCAGGGTAAATAAAATAAATGTCTTGATTTTTATAAAAAATGCATTTTTTTAATGTGCAGATTTTGCAAAATATGCTTGCGCGCGATTGAATTGATTGCTAAATTTAGACTAATCATGAGATGTCCATATTGCAATTCTAGTGACAGTCGTGTTGCCGATTCACGCCCGGATACCGAAGATTCTGTTATCCGCCGCCGGCGCGTGTGTAATCAATGCGGCGCAAAATTCACAACCGTTGAACGCATTCAAATGCGCGATTTGACTGTGCGCAAAAACAGCGGAAAGTTGGAACCGTTCGATCGTGAAAAATTGGCACGCAGTATAAAATTGGCATGCCGTAATCGCGATGTAAGTGATGACCAGATTGATAAATTGGTAACATCAATTCATCGCCGTCTGGAAACAGAAACAGCCGATGATGTCGTCCCCAGTAGTATGGTCGGGCAAATGGTTTCTGATTCGTTGCTGAATTTGGATCCGATTGCGTTTGTGCGATTCGTTTCCGTGTATCGTAAATTTTCAAAAGTGTCTGATTTTAAGAAAATTATTGACCAAATACCAGAGGATGACGAGGGAGCTGTGGTCTGTCCATTACCAAAGACTTCACTGTTTTGATAATGAAGAAAATCGTTGGGATTATTTTCGCAATATTTTTGCCGTGTTCCGCGTTTGCGGCGATGGGTGTTTTATCTGATGTAGATGCCAGTTTGTATGAACAAATTTTTAATTTGCAGGATAAAGAAAAAATAGATTCAGCAATGAAATTGGAAAAGTTGCTGGAAGATAAATTGCTGATGAACGAGGTTTTGTTACAGCGCTATGTTTCTAAAAGTTATCATACCAAGGGCACCGAGGTCGTTAATTGGATGAACAAATATTATGATATGCCGGGTGCTGACCGCATGGCAAAGTTGGCGAATATTAAAAAAGTTGCTGTGCGTAAACCAAGTTTGCCAACATCTATTTCCGGCAGCGAATCGATTGAAACAGCGCAATCTGAAACCTGGACAGCAAAACAATATACAGGCAAGGTTGCCGACAAAATTACTAAATTTAAAAAAGCGATTCGCAGCGGCAGTACAAAAACTGCACGACAAATATTGGAAGATTCTTCGTTTAAACGAAAAGTTACCGAATCAGATTATGGACGTCTTGCTGGGCGTATGTCGTATATCTATTATACAAATGGCGAATTCGAATTGGCAAAAAAATGGGGGTTTGTTGCGTCCGATGCAAATTCTGAATATGGATTGTGGTCAATGGGATTGCTTTATTTCAAAGAAGGCAAGTATATCGAAAGTCAAAAATATTTTGCGCGCATACTGGATTTACCGCAAATAAATAATGCTCGCAAGACCGAGGCGGCATTTTGGGCTGGGCGTGCGGCGGATACAAATGGTGATCGCGAAACAGCAAAAAAATATTGGCGCATTGCAGCGGCGCATCCGATGGCATTCTATGGTGCGTTATCTTCGACTATGTTGGGAAATGTGCCGGAATATGAATTCTTTGAACAGGATTGCACCGAAGAAGATTATGACGAATTGCGTTCAACTAAATATGGCAAAATGGCGTTGGCATTGTTGCAGGTTGAAAATCGTGATCGCGCAGAACAATATTTAAAATATCTTATTACGCCACGCGCATCGGATCGTACTTTGCACGCGGTTAATTCGGTTGCGACTGCGTATGGTTTGCCGCGTGTGTCGATCCAGGCGTCCAGTGTTATTCGTGATCGTGGTATCTTGGAAATTGATGAAGATATTATTTATACCGCACAATACCCGTTGCCGGATTGGGAACCTATGGGTGGATGGTCAATTGATCGCGCGCTGTTATTGGCAATTACTAAACAGGAAAGCGGATTCAAAGCATCGGCTAAATCTGGAGCGGGGGCAAATGGTTTGATGCAGATTATGCCGAGTACCGCAAAACGTGTCGCACGCCGCAATAATGTCAAAATGGATGATATTGATATGTCAAAGCCAGAACACAATATGTTCTTGGGGCAACAATACATTGTTGATTTGTTGGCGCATTCGTATATTCAAAATAATATTATAAAAATGTTGGTGGCATATAATGCGGGTATGGGCAATTTGGTTAAATTTGAAAAGACTTTTGGAACAAATGATCCTTTGCTTTATATCGAAAGTTTCCCGGCATACGAAACCCGTAATTATATCAAGCGCGTTATGTCAAATATGTGGCTGTATCGCGCGCGCCTTAACCAGCCGTTGACTTCGATGGAAGAATTAGCAGCTGGTCAATGGCCGCTGTATAACAGCGAAGATGAATATGTGCAAAATCGTTTGTCGATATAGTTTGTAATGAAAACAAATCCAGACTTTTCAATCGAATCATTACATGGCGGAATAATTGCCGGTGTGGACGAAGCTGGTCGCGGTCCGCTGTGTGGCCCGGTTATTGCCGCGGCGGTGATTTTTCCGCGATTCGATATTGATATTCCCATCGTGATTCGCGATTCGAAACAGTTAAGTCCGCATCAACGCGCCACGGCATACGACTGGATTGTGCAAAATACAATTTGGGCAACTGGTTCGTGCAGCCCCGCCGAAATAGATGAATTAAATATTTTATGGGCATCTATGCGGGCAATGGAACGTGCGGTGGCGGGGTTAAACACTGTGCCTGATTTATATCTGATTGATGGAAACCGGGTGCCGAGCGGTCTGCGTGGCGAATCGGTGGTGCGGGGTGATGCAAAATCTTTGTCTATTGCCGCCGCATCAATAATTGCCAAGGAAACACGAGACAAAATTATGCACGATTTGGCGTTAAAATTTCCGCAATATGATTGGGATAAAAATGCCGGATATCCAACAAAATCTCATTTACAGGCAATCGAAAAATATGGTATAAATGAACATTATAGAAAAAGTTTCGGACCGGTAAAAGAAAGGATAAAAAATGAAAATTCGCACGATTGATGGTGTTGATGTTCGGGGCAAGTATGTGTTGCTGCGCGATGATTTTAATGTGCAAATCGTGGATGGAAAAATTACCGATTCGTTTCGTATCAATCAAAGTATGCCGACCATAAACGCATTGCGTGATGCGGGCGCGCGAATCGCAATTGTTGCGCACCTGGGGCGGCCAAAGGGTACGCGGAATATGGAATATTCGCTGAAGCCTGTTGCGGAATATATGCATATTCCGTTGATTAAAGATTGTTTGGATAAAGACTTTTTGGCGGGTATGCATGATGGCGATGTCGTGTTGCTGGAAAATGTTCGGTTCTATCCAGGCGAGGAAGAAAACGATTCGAATTTTGCGCAACGGTTGGCGGATGGTTTTGATTTGTTTGTAAATGATGCCTTTGCGGTGTCGCACCGTGCGCATGCGTCCACGGTTGGGGTTACAAAATATTTGCCATCGTATGCGGGAAAATTGTTGGCATCTGAAATTGAACAATTGGATGCGGTGATGTCGCAACCAGCGCGACCGTTGGTTGCAATTGTCGCAGGGTCCAAAGTTTCGACAAAAATCGGTGTGTTACGCGCACTGGCGCGAATCGCTGATAAATTAATTATTGGTGGTGCGCTGGGGACTACATTTAATTATGCGTGTGGCGCACGTGTCGGAAATTCGCTGTTTGAAGCAGACCAAAAAGATACTGCGTTGGAAATAATGGAATATTGCCGTCAAAATAATTGTGAAATATTTATTCCGTTGGATAAAGGCGTGGCAAAGGAATTTGCGCGTGATGCTGCGCGCACCGATAAAACTTTTGATGAAATCGATGATGACGATGTTATTTTAGATGCCGGCGCATTGACGACTGCGCGTGATGTTGAAACGATTCGCAACGCGGCAACGGTAATTTGGAACGGAACGGTTGGTATGGCGGAATGGATGCCGATTTGGTCGGTTGGGTCGTTCGAAATCGCGCGGGCAATGGCGGAACAAACACGTGCCGGTAAATTAAAAAGCATCGTTGGTGGTGGCGATACTGTCGCGGCACTGGAAGCCTGTGGCGTCAAAGACGATATTTCGTATGTTTCAACCGGTGGCGGCGCATTTCTGGAATATATCGAAGGACGCGAATTGCCGGGTATAGTGGCACTGGCGGCATAAAATTACACAATTTTTTGATGGTTGGCTTGTAAAATCGGCTAAATTTCCTATATTTCATTGGCGATGCGCTATGAAAATTGGCGAATCGGGTTTTTTTGTGGTATAATTTCGTTCGAAATAAAGGATTTGTGATGGCTCTTATACCTATGGTTATAGAAGAATCGCCACGCGGTGAACGGTCGTTTGATATTTATTCACGGCTGTTGCGCGACCGTATTGTTATGGTTGGTGGTGAAATTGAACCAAATATGGCAAACAGTATTGTTGCCCAATTGTTATTTTTGGAATCGGAAAATCCGAATGCGGATATTTCTATGTACATTAATTCGCCGGGTGGCGATGTTTCCGCCGGGTGGGCTATTATGGACACTATGCAATATATTAAGTCGCCTGTTTCGACAATCGGTATGGGATTGGTTGCATCAATGGGGTCTGTATTGTTGGCGGCCGGTGAACGGGGTAAGCGATTCGTTTTGCCCAATACCCAGGTTATGATTCACCAACCTATGGCAGGTGCCCAGGGTCAGATTACCGATATGGAAATTCAATTAACACAATTCCAGAAAAATAAAAAGTCGTTGGTAAAACAAATGGCATCTTTTACCGGACGCAAAGAAAAAGAAGTTTTCGATGCAATGGAACGCGATAATTGGATGACCCCGACCGAGGCAAAAGATTTCGGATTGATTGATGGCGTTTTAACAAGAAAATAATTTTATTCGTAGGGATAACGGGATGAGCAACGATAAAACAAAAGATACAAATGCAACCGCAGATAATCAGCAATTTTGCAGTTTCTGTGGCAAAGCGGTTTACGAAGTAAAAAAATTGGTCAGTGGCCGGGGTGTTTGTATTTGTGATGAATGTATCGCGCTTTGTAACGATATTATGACCGATGAACGTGTCGATGAAATTCACAAAGACGCAGCGAAGTTGCCAACCCCGCACCAAATATATGATTTTCTGAACGAATATATTATTGGCCAAGATAATGCGAAACGCACTTTGTCGGTTGCGGTTTATAATCATTATAAACGACACAGTGCAACAGTATCGACCAAAGTTGAAATACAAAAATCAAATGTTTTGTTAATTGGTTCAACCGGAACGGGTAAAACATTGTTCGCACAAACACTGGCGCGTATTTTGGATGTGCCGTTTGCAATCGCTGATGCAACAACACTGACCGAAGCGGGCTATGTCGGTGATGATGTCGAAAGTGTTTTAACGCGTCTGTTGCAAAATGCGAATTTTGATGTTGAACGCGCACAACGCGGAATTATCTATATCGATGAAATCGATAAGATTGCACGCAAATCTGAAAATCCGTCATTAACGCGTGATGTTTCCGGCGAAGGTGTGCAACAGGCATTATTGAAATTAGTCGAAGGTACCGTTGCAAATGTGCCGGCTGGCGGGGCAGGGCGTAAACATCCAGGCGAAGCCACCGTTCAACTGGATACCAGCAAGATATTATTTATCTGTGGCGGGGCATTTGATGGTTTAAATAAAATTATAGCAAATCGAACCAGCGACAGACGCGGTATAGGCTTTGGCGCAAATGTCGAATCAAAAGAAGCGCGTGAATCTAAAAATTATTTGTCGGATGTTCAGCCGGCGGATTTGGTGAAGTTTGGAATTATACCTGAATTGGTCGGCCGTTTGCCTGTTATTACCACATTGCAGGATTTGGACGAAGATGCATTGGTTAAAATTTTGACCGAACCCAAAAATGCAATCGTAAAACAATTCGTTGCGATGCTGGAAATGGACGGCGTGAAATTAAATATCAAAGAAGATGCGTTGCGTGAAATTGCAAAAATGGCGGTGGAACGCAAGACAGGTGCGCGTGGTCTGCGCGGAATATTGGAAAAAATATTGATGCAGCCTATGTTTGATGCGCCGGACAAAACCGATTTGAAAGAAATCATCATTGATAAAAATGTCGTTGCTGGGAAAAAGGCACCTGTGGAAATATATGCGGATGCTAAAAAGGCGGCATAAGTTGAAGTTAGGTTAAAATAAAAAACGCCGTCCATTTGGACGGTGCTTTTTAATCAATTATATGATTTTATTGATGAACGTTTTCATACATCCGATTGAATATGGCATCGGCATCCGACTGGGTCAGCGGATATGATGTATTCACCGTTTCATAATTCGCGCCGTTCAAAACAATCAAAGTAGGTATTTCGCCGTTGCACTGGACATAATAACGTCCGGAATCGTAATATTTGCCATAACAATTTCCATCCGCAATTGCGACATAATTTTTAGTTGCCAAATCATCGCATTTTGGTTGTGTATTATCGTATGTAATCTGACCCGATTCAATCGTTTCAACAACAGGCTTGTTAACAGATTCCAAAATGTCGTCACACCAGACACGAACCATGCGACCATCAACCGATACACGTGTGCCATCGGTCGATGTTTTCCGAGCACCAAAACAATCACCGTTTAATATATCTGTATCATAGTCAGAATTGATATTTGTTCCGCGCGCGATTTCGGTGCGGCCAACAAATGTATCGTTGTTTGTATTTACCAGCGCTTCACCGCAAATTAATTTCATTCCCCAACAATTAGCATTTGCGTCCCACATGCCGGAATCATAGCCAGTTCCCATAGATGTATAACAATTTGATGGATTCAAACGACACACAGTCGGCTGTTGCCACCATGGAGTTGCCGCCAATGCGTTTGTCGAAAAAATAATCAAAGAAAATAAAAATATTTTTTTCATATCTCTGTTCCTGATGTGTTTATTTTATCAAATTTTCATAACATCTGCAAGTTTGTTTATCTGGATTAATTACCGTAATATTCTTCTACACTGGATTTATCTGCGCAGTATCCCCATTTCATACTGGTACCTGTTTCATTATAAAATTGGGTATACGGTTTTATTTCTGGAGTTTTGGCAGTCATCCAATACCCGCCAAGTCTTTCACATTCTGTTTTAAGTACAGACGCCATCGCCCCCTTTATAGCATCCATGGTTGCATTAACATCCTGTAATAATGTCGGGGGTAAAGTTGATCCATCAGTCAAATTTTCGATTTCCGCAGGTCTCATACATGCATTAACCGCATACCGTACCAGTTTTTGATACAAACTGCCGGCATAATCTTCGCCACATGGATCTTCGTGTCCTCCGTCTGGTTGCGGACAACCTTTGGCTGGGCATTTTATGCAACTATTACCAATGGTTGCGCCGGCGTACGGGGGATAAATAATAGTTGTTCCATCTGCGCCAAGCATATAATAGCCAACATTACATGACGTATATCTTTTTTTAGTTGTGCACATGGCTGAATTAACATGGATAATGGTGGTGGCATCAGTTTGAGTTGAAGAATTAACCTGACTGTTGCAACTCCATGCCGAAGCGTGCATACCTTCGCCCGGAGCATATGCGCGACATGCGTACGGATATGTGTGCAAAGTATCACTGCTTGGTACAGCGCAAAGTTGTTGAACATATTCCTGTAACGTGGTAAAGCAATTTTGTGCGATTTCTTGTGTTACAATATTTTCCATTGTTGTTATCAATTCTTTCATGCCTTCCTCTGTCCCGCCGTACAAATTGCTGCACGCGTTTAATTTTTCGCGACATAAACTTTCGGACAGTTCCAGTCGCGCCCCCAAAAGTAATTGTTCTTTGACATTACTAAAATCTTTCAATGAATTATTTTTCGCATCATAACATTGGTTCACCACGTCCAGACATTCATTTTTAACATCGCGAATTTTTGTTTGTTGACCTTGGTATATTTCGATTATGGCCTGGCGCATAAATTCGTCCCAAATATTGTTTGATAAATCGCGACATGTATCCAAACTGTTTTCTGCAAAAATGCGTTTGCGGTTTAATTCAGAAACCCACATACGGTTTTCACGATTGTTTAATATGTCGCCGGACAGCGATAGCATACTGCCAAGTTGATAAAAATTTGGTGAATATATTGGGGCACCGGTTGACTTGTTTAAATAAAGACCAGTCGTGTCCAAACAATGAACATAGTCCGGACCACATGCCGCGTCCGCTGTAATATCGCGGCGAATCATAGAAATACATTCATTAACAGATGATGCGTTGTGCGCATCGTAATTTTCTAATCGTACCGTATTCATTTCGCGTTCTGTTTCACGAATAGCGGCATTGGCGGATAACTTTTTCTTGTCCAATGTGTTGGAAAGTAAAGAACAATCGTTTTCAATATACATACTGTATGCAGAAACAACCATATTTAATAATGATTTTGAATCACATTGATCGGCAATCAAATTAACACACTGTTGATGCACCGCATTATATAATGTTTCCCCAGTCAGATTGGAAATGTTTAATCCCGATGTTAAATCCGTTGTTGCCCAAATTGAATTAATGTCCCCGGCGATATCCAGTGTCCCAGTTGTTGATAATGACTTTGATTTCGTTTTTGATAAAACAGAACTTATTCCGGCCAACTGTGCGATGGACGATGATTTATCTTTGATTATATTTGACATCATTTCGCCTTCGCTGGCGTGTTGCATCGCTTGGACTTCGGCGGCGGTTTTTGGAATAACTTCTATGTTTAAATCCTTGAAATCCTGTAATTGGTCGGCTGATTGAGCCAATGCGCGTTGTTTGCTTTTGATGTCATACAAATGGGACGAACAAACACAGCGACGATATGTATCATCCGCAGATGCACAAAACTGATCCATACACGTAAAATACGCATCGCGACATGTATTATATCCCGTGCCAAATGTTTTTGAATTTATCGTGTTAACAATGGTTGCTGCGCGCAAAGATTCTGGATTTGTATTGCGTGATGTGATGGTTGTTCCGATTCGTGCCGATGTTGCGTTCCCTGTGCGTGATGTAGATGTGGCGGTGCGTGCAACGGTATTTGAAACACTGCGTGACGAAGCAGTGCGCGCCGATTGTGTGGATGATGCGTTTCTGGGGGTGGATATTGACGTACCGGAACGTGAAATAACCCCGTTCGACTTAGTTGCGCGGGTGGTGCCGGCGGCGGTGCTTTGTACCGTATTTCCGCGTGAAACAGTCGATGCGTCACGCACCGCAGCGGCAGCAACGCCGATGCCAAAACAGCACGCTAAAATTACTGATAAAACCTTTCTCATCCTTTATCCAATTTGGATGATAGCAAAAAAAATTATTTTCGAGCAAGGGCTTATTTACAAAAAGTGCATAAAAAATCCCGTCGTGTGACGGGAAAAATTACTGATTTGGTGCATCGGGTGTGGCGCGATTGCGTTCGACAAATGTAATACGTCCCTTGTCCAAATCGTATGGTGTCATTTCAACGCGGACATTTTCGCCAATATTGACCCAGATGCGTAATTTACGCATTTTTCCACATACGGTTGCCAATATTTCGTGTCCATTTTCCAACTTTACGCGAAACATAGTGTTCGGTAATTTGTCCACTACGACACCGCTAAAAACAATTACATCATCTTTTGCCATATTTATCCCTTGGATTTTTCGTGGTTTTTTATGTTGCCTTTTATGATATTGCGGTGGCATAAAAAATGCAAGATTTTTTTAATATGCTTGCACAGTGGGTGTTTATCTGATAAAATATATGCGTATAAATTGTAGGATGGAATAAATGAAAATACATGTATTTGCATTATTATTGTGCTTGGCGCCGTGCGTTACATCGGCTGCAACTGAACGTGACGAAAGCGCGCGTATCGGTGTAAATCGGGTTTCAATGGCGGGGATGCGTGGTATACCAAATATGTCTGTCAACCTGAATAAGGGTACGCCGAGTGTAAATACAGTGACCCCAAAAGATAATGATAAGCCTGGTAATGATAAACCAAAACCGGACGATAAACCAAATGACAAGCCAAACGATAAGCCGGACAATTCAAATGATAAGCCCGATGAACCAGGTTCGTGCCGTGATGCGTATCGCGCATGTATGGATGAATTTTGTCTGCTTGATGAATCCGAGGGGTATCGTTGCGCATGTTCCGACAATATTAATAAGTCCAAAGATTTAATTCTGGAAATTCAAAAGATTCAGTCCGATGCCGACAAATTGTATACCGAGGGTGTCGAACGTGAACAACTGGGG
>CAMVKK010000023.1 GCA_947168075.1 uncultured Alphaproteobacteria bacterium | reverse complement strand
TGGTTATAACTAATCCACCATATTTTCGTGGCACCCCCGCGACACATAATGCGCACCATAACGCCGATTTAGTCAAATGGATAAAAAAATCTGTCGCGCGGGTTCGTCCACACGGAACATTTTGCACAATTGTTGATGCGGCTGTGGTATCTGATATAGTCGCGGCATTGGACACCGTATGTGGTGACATAATGATATTTCCGTTGTTCAGTACGAAACAAACGGCTGAACGCGTGCTGGTCCGCGCCCGTGTTGGAACACGCGGTCCAACACTGGTATACAAAGGTCTTTCCATGAATTGCGAAATGGTATTACGTGATGGCTTGACTATTTATGATACATTGGCTAAACTGGACTCACAATGTTAAGTTTTATTGCACGATATTTTTCGTCACTTTGGTCACTGATAACGTGGCCGTTTCGGGCGCTGTGGCGCGTGATTACGCGGATTTTTCCACCGCGTGAATTCACGGTTATGGACACGCCGCGTGGCAATGTTTATACATATCAGCAAAGTACATTTTGGCGTTTTACAAAATTCTGTGGAAAAATTGGTTTGTTCGTTTGGGCATCATGGTCAACATATGTATTTGTTTATCATCGTCCAATGTTGCAGATGCGCACCGCCCAGATAGAAGAAATGCGTGCTACCCACGATCGTCATATGGCCGATTTACAAACTTATTTAACTAAATTCAATGAATTGACCCGCAATTTAAATGTCACAGATGACAAGATATTGCATGCCGAAAAATTAACAGACACACAAAAAGAAGAACTGTTAAACAACCGCCTGAAAGCGTGGGGGGAATTGGACTTTTTGCGCACCCGTTTGACCGAGATGTTTACCAACGCGGATTATGCGCCTGAATATACAAAGTTGGCGGAATTGTCGGTTGAATACGAAATTACACGTGCCGAAAACGAAGCGCTACGCAAACAAAGCGATTTAATCGCCGAAAATGTTCAGCAAATTGCCGCCGCCGATTCACAAATAGTGGAAACAGTGGCAAAAATGACGAACGAACATGTGGAAGAATTGCGCCAAAATCTTAAAAAGATTAACGGCACAATCGCGACATTGGGCTTAAACGAACGCGAATTGGTGGAACGCGCGAATAAATATGCGAATTCACTGGTTGGGGCGGCGTTTAATCCACTGACAATGGATAAAGATTTGGATCCTAAATATCAAAAATTAGCAGATGGATTGGAATTGTGGAACGGACTGGGCAAAATGTCGCGCATTTTGCCGCTGGGGGCGCCAATACGCGAAGTCCGCGTAACATCAAATTATGGCACCCGCAAAGACCCGTTCACCGGAAAGCCTAAACAGCACCGTGGCATTGACTTTGCGGGAAAGATTGGCACTGAATTAATGGCGGTTGCCCCGGGTCGGGTAATTTCGGCGGGCGAACGTGTTGGTTACGGTTTGACCGTGGAAATAGATCACGGGTTGGGCTTTACAACACTGTACGCACACTTGTCGCGTGCAACTGTTGCACGTGGCGACTGGGTTCGTCCGGGTACCATTGTCGGGCTTGGCGGTTCGTCTGGACGATCAACGGGACCACACCTGCACTATGAAATTCGGTACAAAGGCGAACCCTTTGACCCAAGTAAATTTATAAAAGACTAAGGAAAGGATAGGGGGATGTTGGCATTTACTAATTCAGAAGAAAAACAATCACCAACCGTCATCGGGGCGGGGTGCCATGTTACCGGCGACATAAAAACCGACCATACTGTCCAGATTCATGGACATATTGTCGGTGACATTACCGCAACAACCGTTGTAATTGGTCGCGGCGGCGTGGTCGAAGGCGCAATTTTTGCAGACAATTTGTTCCTGCACGGAACACTGGACGGACCGGCGACTGTAAATAACGCGAATATGTTCAGTGCCGCCCAGATGCGTGGCGAATTGTCTTATCGCACATTGAATATAACTGCGAACACCGCACTGGAATGCAAATTAACAAAACGCAAAGATTCTAAGGATAAAAAACATGAATAAAACAGTATCAAAGGTTTATATTGCTGCCGACCACCGTGGGGTTGGGCTGAAACTGTATTTGATTGAAATGCTGAACGCGGCGGGGTATGTGGTTGTGAACCTGGGGACAGACGATTTAAACACCCCGGTTGATTATCCCGATGTCGCGGCAAAATTAGCCGAAGCGATGGAAAACGACCCAAAATCGCGCGGAATACTTATTTGCGGCACGGGGGCGGGCATAATGATTGCGGCGAATCGGTTCCGCCATATTCGCGCATCGCGTTGCGATCGCCCAGATCAGGCACGTGATGATCGTTTTCACGATGATATAAATGTGATTGCTTTGGCGGCGGACGATATTGATATTGAAATGGCGTTTGTTTGCGTTCAAACTTTCCTGGAAAGCCCGTTCGATAATTGTGAACGCCGCATCCGCAGAATTGAAAAGATATCGTAATGACACAACACCAGTATAATGTTTTGTTGGGAATATTATTGTGGGTTGTTTTCACCCCAGTTGTGTGGCTTATTTGGTTTTGTTTCTTTCGTGAAACTGAAAAACCACAAAAAAGGAACAAAAAGAAATAAAAGAAACCGCCCAAACGGGCGGTATTTTATTTCTTTATTACGAAATTCACTAACTTGTTCGGGACAACGATTGTTTTAATTATTGTTGCGCCATCCAGTTTCGCGCCCGCCGCCGCTTTTGCCGCCGCGATGATTTCGTCTTCGGTTGCGGTTGTCGGCACTACAAAGTCATTCGCGCGCTTGCCATTAATCGATACAACAATTGTCATTTCCGTTTTCGCCAACTTTGATTCGTCATATGTCGGCCACGGTTCGAAAACCAGCATATCTTTATGACCCAATTTTTCCCACATTTCTTCGGTTAAATGCGGTGCAAACGGGTTCAATAATTGAATCAGCACTTCGTATGCCGCGCGGGGCATTTTTCCACCTGGAAATTCATTGATAAATTCCATCATCGCGGAAATAGATGTGTTGAATCCCATATTTTCAATTCGTTCCGTCACATCGGCAATCAGTTTATTAACCAATCTTTCTTGATCTGGTGTTAATGGTTCATCTGTCAAATTATCAGAAAAACCTTCGACACGTTTAAGGAATCTTTGAACACCGGCCAGTGCGCCTTCACTCCACATAGTGTTGTTTTTCCATGGCCCCAGCGACAAAATCGTAACACGTGAAACATCCGCCCCAACTTTATCCAACAATTCGGTAACCTGGAACCCATTGCCGCGCGATTTAGATATTTTATACCCATCACTGCCCAAAATCAGCCCCTGGGCGGTACGTTTTTTATATGGTTCCGGGGTATTAACCAATCCCAAATCATACAGCGCATGATGCCAAAAACGCGAATAGATAAGGTGGCGCGTATTATGTTCGTGTCCGCCGTTGTAATGTGTTACAGGCATCCATTTTTCCATCTGGTCACGCGAACAAAATTCTTTATCGTTGTGCGGATCCAGATAACGCAGGAAATACCACGATGATCCAGCCCAACCCGGCATCGTATCCGTTTCGCGCTTTGCCGGCGCACCACAGCACGGGCAGGGCACATTCACCCAATCGGTTGCGCGCGCCAACGGACTTTCGCCGTCATCAGTTGGTCGATAGTCTGTCATATATGGCTGCATTACCGGCAGGGTATCTTCGGGTACAGGTTGCCACCCGCATTTTTCACAATACACCAACGGAATTGGTTCGCCCCAATACATTTGACGCGAAAATCCCCAATCTTTCAATTTATATTGTGTCGCGGCGCGTGCGAAACCGCGTTCGGTTCCGTATTTTATTGCCGCCGCAATCGCGTCTTCTTTGCCCATACCGTCCAGAAAATCTGAATTAATATGTTTTCCATCTTGTTCCCATGCTTCCTTTTCGACATCGCCCCCCGCCAACACAGGAATTATTTTCAAACCAAATTTCTTTGCAAATGCCCAATCGCGGGAATCGTGCGCAGGCACCGCCATAATCGCCCCGAATCCATAGTCCGCCAAAACATAATCCGATATAAACAGTGGTATTTCGGTATTGGTAAACGGATTTACGGCTTTCACACCTTTTAATTCCACGCCTGTTTTTTCTTTGGTTGCGTCGGTCCGTTCGATTTCAGATTTCGACATTGATTTTTTGATATATTGTTCTACGGCATCGGCATTTTGGATTTTGCCTTCGGTTAACCATTTACGAACCAATTTATGTTCCGGCGCCAACACACAGAATGTTACACCAAATATAGTATCAACACGCGTCGTATAGACGGTCATAGTATCATTACCAACCTTGAAATCGACTTCTGCGCCCGTTGATTTCCCAATAAGATTTATTTCATCTTTCTTGATACGTTCATCAAAATCCAAATCAGCAAGGCCGCTTAATAACTTTTCCGCATAATCGCCCAGACGCAAATTCCATTGTAATTTCAATTTCTTTTCAACATCACCATGACAACGATTGCACTTGCCATCTTCCAATTCTTCATTGGTCAGGGTAGTTCTGCAATTTGGACACCAATTCATTGGTAATTCAGATTTATATGCCAACCCAGCATTAAATAATTGAATAAACATCCACTGGGTCCATTTCACATATTCCGGATCAGATGTCGCGATACGCGTTTCTGGATTAACCGACCAACCGGCCTGGTCAATAACCACCGAATAAGACTTCTTTAATTCCGCAGCCACTTCCGCAGGGTGCTTACCAACCTTGGTTGCATAATGTTCTGCGGCGATACCCATTGCATCGAACCCCATTGGATACAAAACATCATAACCTTGGTGGCGGCGAAAACGCGACACAACATCCATACCAGTATAAATCAGCAAATGTCCGGCATGTAAACCCGCACCCGACAAGAACGGAAATTCCACCAGTGTATAAAACCGCGGCTTTGCCCCATCATTTTTCGGCACAAAAGCTCGCGCATCGCGCCAGCGGCGTTGCCATTTTTCTTCGCGTTCACGGATTTTCTTTATATCATCAGCCATATTGTTTATACCCCATTTGTTGTAAACCATACAGAATTCTATATGTAATGCGCCACAAATTCAAGATTTTTCATAAAATCACACAAAAAGCCGCGCAAAACCGCAGAAATCCGCCACTTTTTGAATATTTTTAATCCCCACCCCCAAAAAAAAGCCCGGGAATCCGCCGTTTTCGGCGTTTTTTTAGAAAAACAGGGGCGGAACAGGGCGCAAATCGCAAAAAAGACCCCATATAAACAACCAAGCACCAACCGTATTACATATTAATATGATGATGCGAACAAAAACGACAATATGAACAATAATGCACAACAAAAGAAAAAATTATCGCCAATGAAAGCAGTGCAAAAATATTTTTCAGAAAAAGAATTAAAAAATATTTATAAAAAACCAAAACCGAAACTAAAAATTTGATAACATTTTGATTTGACGACAATATTCGCATAATTATATTAAAATCCACATTTTCGGTCCTTTCCCAATCGCAAACTATACATAATATACATTATGCGCCTTTTCAATATCGTGTCCCCCGCGGATTTCCGCGGGTTTTATATTTGGCGCATAAAAATTATGATTTTATTCCCCCAACCATTGACCAACCATGCGATTTTTGACCAATTTTTTAGTAAAATCAGACGATTTTTAAAAACTTTTTATAAATAATTTTAATTTTTCATACCGCTATAACCTATTCGTCCCGAAAACCCCGGATTTCCGCCATTTTTACAAAACCCGCCACAAAACACCACCATCCGCCACATTGCCCCAACCCCCGGATTTCCGCCACTTTTGCGGCTTTTCCGACCACAAAAAATACGATAAAAACAACCATCACGGCACGCAACCGCCCGAAATCCGGGCAACACATCCAATATACACCACAAAACCGCACCGAGTTAATATCAATTGGTCACAAAACAAAAACACCCCGAAAACGAGGTGTTTTAAACTAATCGATTTTATCATAAAACGAATTTATTTCTTTGTTTTTGCGACTTTTTTGATTTTCTTTAATCCGCCGGTTGCAAATTTGGTTACACTGTGTAAACCACGCGCCAAATCGCTTTCTTCGGCAGCCGCCGTTTCAACCGGTTTGACATCGCTGCAACAAAATGGACATTTTGTCGCCGCATTGCTTATCATCGATTGGCAATAAGGACAAGCGTGTGTTGTTGCCGGTTTTTTCGCCTTGGCCTTGGCAACCAAGCGCACAATAAGGAATATCGCAAACATAGTAATCAGGAAACTGATAACTGTGTTCAAAAATACACCAATATTAATCGTGGCATCTGTGCCGAACCCAAGCGCGATTTTCCAATCTGAAAAATCAATTCCGCCAACCAAAACACCAATCGGCGGCATAATTACGTCTTTGACCAACGAATTAACAACACTGGTCATCACAGACCCAACTATGATACCGACAGCCATGTCGATTGCATTTCCGCGACTTATAAACGCCGTGAAATCTTTGATAAAGTTACTTTTTGCCATTTGTTTTCCTTTCGTTTGTGTATGTTCTTATTGCGTCAACCACTTTGTTAAGTGTTTTCCGCAGACTCTCGTCCCGTGTTTCAACGGTAATATCCGCCAACGCGTATGTATCATAGCGCTCTTTTATTAATTGAGCCAGGATTTTTTTGCTATCCGTATGTAAAAGTTGTGGCCGTGTATCACGAAAATTGGTTCGCTTTACCAGCAAGTCCAAATCCGCCCGCAACCAGACCGTTATTGCGCGCCGCAACAGCATCTCGCGCACAGCGGGGGTTATAAATGCGCCCTCGCCCGTGGAAATTACTTTACATGCTGGCGGTGTATCCAGCAACCGTTCCACAACCCGATGTTCAACCCGCCGAAATTCAGATTCACCATACAAAGCGTAAATATCAACTACACTGCACCCGGCGGCGGCTTCAATTTCTTTATCCGAATCAACAAACGGTATTCTAAGGCGCCGCGCCAACGCACGACCCACACTGGTCTTGCCCGCCCCCATTAGTCCGACCATCACAATCGGTTTGTCTGATAAATACAACGGTTCTTTTTCCATATCGAAATGGATACTATCAAAAAAATTGTGAACCAGACAACAAAAATCTGTAAAAATATTTTGCTTTACACGAAACCCCATTTTATGTTACCATTAAACGCAAGAAAACCGTCCAAAACCAAAGAGGGAAAAACATGAAAAACACATCTATATTGACATTATTAGTAATGACAACCCTTGAAATGGTCGCGTTTGACACAGGTGCTGCAACGGTTCCGCTTTCGCATTCCGCGGGAATTATCACAAATAACATTGCAACAATGCAGCATACAATTATGCTGAATGCATTTGATAATTTTGATGGTTCTATGTCGGTCACAATGGGTGACTATTCTTCATTAGAACCGCGTCATTCTGGCGGATGCTCTCCTGTTTATGGAAAAACATATTGCAAGGGCGACATTTATGGTGACGATGCCACGGCACGTTCATCCGGTCACAGCGGCGGCGATATTACCGCATCGGGATACGATTGGTTTGATTGGCGTCATTCCCAGGACAAAGCTAGTTTTAAAGATTTTGACAAAATCAAATCAAACTATGATTTGATATCATTAGGCTTTTCAAGTGATCCAAAGAAACTATCACACGGTTTTTCACAGTATGGTGGTTTTGGTGGTGTTGCACTGGGACGTGAAAAAGGCGATGGTTTTAAAGTGACTGAAAACGGTGGCTATCTGGGATTGTATAATGGTTACCATATTGGCGGATTTAATATAACCGGCGCAGCCGATTTGGGTATTTTGTTCAGCGATACAAAGTCGGCTATGACAGACTATGACTTTACTAATTTATGGGTCGGCGCGGCAATAAACGCGTCTTACAATATTATGTTGAGCAGCAAATTTACATTACAACCTGGTGTTTACCTGGGTTATACATGGATATATTCGGATGGCTATGAATCGACCACAGGCAAAGACATTTCAATCGACAGCGCACATATGTTCGAAGTAACACCGTCTATGCGCGCACTGTTGTCAATGGGTGCCGGTTGGTACACAGCCGCATCTGTACGGTATGTGTTTAATTTCAATGCCGGTGGCGATACCAAGGTTACTGGTGTAAAAATACCTGAATTGGAATTAAAAAATTATGTTGAATATGGTTTAACACTGGAAAAAGATATCAACCGTTTCAATATGGCGGTATCGTTGTATCGTCATGATGGCGGTCTGACTGGTTGGGCCGGTGGCATAAACCTGCGGTACATATTCTAAAATAAAAAACCGCCCAAACGGGCGGTTTTTTTATTTATGATTTTATTCCAAGTTTGCTAACTGTTCCAATTGATCGGCGGCAATTAATGCATCAATCATTTCATCCAGTGCCGCCCCACCCGCCAAAATATCGTCTAATTTATAAAGTGTTAATTTAATGCGATGGTCGGTTACGCGTTGTTCCGGAAAATTATAGGTTCGAATCTTTTCACTGCGATCGCCCGAACCAACCATTGAACGCCGCGATGCATTTGACGCATTCATCTGTTCGTTGCGCTGCTTTTCATACAGTTTAGACCGCAAAACCGCCATTGCGGTTGCCTTGTTCTGAAACTGACTACGTTCATTTTGGCATGTTACAACAATGCCGGACGGAAAGTGCGTAATACGAATAGCGGAATCAGTTTTATTAACATGCTGGCCACCCGCACCAGATGCACGGAAAATATCAATACGAATATCTTTGTCATCAATAACGACATCGATATCTTTGGCCTCGGGCATAACGGCAACCGATGCCGCAGATGTGTGAATACGCCCACCCGCCTCGGTTTCAGGAACACGTTGCACACGATGGATGCCCGATTCAAATTTCATACGCGCATATGCACCAACACCATCTATTTTAAATATAATTTCTTTATACCCGTGCAGCGATGTCGGATTTTCTTCGATAATTTCGATTTTCCAGCCATGTCGCAACGCATAGGATTTATATTGATTAAACAAATCGCCTGCAAACAATGCCGATTCTTCGCCACCAACACCCGCGCGAATTTCCATAATCACACTGTTATCGTCCGCGGCATCGCGTGGCAACAATGCAATCTGCAATTTCTTTTCGATTTCCGGCAATTTATGATTCAGTTCAACCAACTGATCCGCCGCAATTGCATGCAGTTCAGGATCATGCTCCATTTCTGTCGCATCGATTATGCCCTGTTTCGTCTGAAAATATTCATTTATCAGTGGCAGAATTTCGTTCAGGCGAGAATATTCCTTGGACAACTTGGTCAATTCATCACCCGACACCGTCCCAGAGTTCATTTGTGTTTCTATTTCTGCTGCACGTGCCTGAATATCTTTTAACTTTTGTTCAACTATCATTTTATTATGCCGTTTTTAATAATTTTATCGTGTCCACAACCGATAATTTTTGCTGTTCACCGGTTGCCATATTTTTGACACTTATTTCTTTAGTTTTTACTTCATCATCGCCAATTATCAAACTGAATTTAGTCCCTATTTTATCAGCGTATTCAATTTGGTTTTTGAACTTCTTTTCGGCATCCAAATACGCCACAGCGACTATATTTTTATCCCGTAATTTGTTTACAACATCCATTGCAAACGGAACCACCGAATTGCCCATCGGCAACACCGCCGCAACAATCGGATTTTCGAATTGCGCCAAATCTATCTTGCCAGATTCCAATAACCCGACAAAGATTCGCGAAAAACCAATCGCCGCCCCAACCCCGATTATCTTGGTTTTGCTGAACTTTTCTGTCAAATTAGCATAACGACCACCACCCGCAGCCGTTCCCAATTCCGGGTATGATTTTAACTTAAATTCAAAAACAAGCCCCGTATAATATGCCAAACCACGCGTAATCGAAAGGTCAATTTTGGCATTTTTAACACCGAAATCAGACAAAACTTTCATAAAATCGTTCAGTTCGGAAATTGCCGCGTCCAAGTTATCAGATTTGTTCACAAAATCTTTATAACCATTTGTAAACACAGATTTAATTTCATTTTCCAATTTTTCATTTTTAAGTACATCTGACAACCAATTTGCGAATTCTTGGTCGCTTATTTTGTCCCGTTTGTCGATTAAAATGAAAATTTCTTTTTTTTGGGCATCTGTCAGTTTCAAATAATCAAACAATGAGTCCCAAAATGGTCGCGATCCGACCAAGACATAATTATCACCGATAAATTCAGACACCGAATTTAATGTGCGTTGAATAACCGCGATAATTTCTGCATCGTAATTTGTGGATAATGAATTCACCCCCATGATATCCATATCCATTTGGTAAAATTCGCGAAAACGACCACGTTGCGCCCGTTCGCCACGATAACGTTTTGAAAACTGACTTGCGCGGAACGGAAATGTTAAATCGTTCAGATGACCTGCAACATAGCGCGCCAAACCGACCGTCCCGTCATAGCGCAATCCCATTTTTGTATCGCCCTTTTGAAACAGATACATTTGTGTTTCTATTTCGTCCCAATTATCTTTATCGGTTAAAACCTCGGCACGTTCAATCGCCGGCAAATCCAAATATGAAAATCCGGCGCTTTTCAGAACCCCCAACATACGCGCCGCACATTCATCAACAAAGCGTTGCGCCGCCGGTAAAAGTTCTATAAATCCCGATAAAGGTTTTGTTGGTTTTAATTCCATTTTATTTTCCTCGCTTTTTTTATTTATGGAAAAACGCACACATAACGCATGCTATTATATCATATTTTTTAAATGTACGCTAGAAACACACACCCGCACGGGCGTGATGGAAAAACGAAAAAAAAACCAAATTTTTATTCATAGCATGTTAAATATAGCCTAAAAAATCCCAGATTTCAAGGACTAAAAATATTTATGCAGTTCACCACCGTGAACATTCAGCCATCTTTTCGCCCTTTCTACCCCAAAACCATAGAGTTCAGAAACAAACTTCCAGAACGCCGGCGAATGATCCATATGCCGCCGATGCGCCAATTCGTGCATAACAACATACCGCATAATATCCCGTGGTGCGAACGCCAATCGCCACGACAGCGACATTGTTCCGGTGGTGGAACAACTGCCCCAGCGGGATGTTGTATCATGTGCCACAACGCGTGATGGCCAAAGTTCCCGTGGCGCGGTTTTAATCATTTCTCGCGCGGTTTTAAGGAACTCGGTCTTTACAAAATTGCGAACACGGCTTTCGAACATTTCCGCCCCGCCCCCAATAATCAGTGTTGCGTGCGCTTCATCATGAATAATAAATTGGTTCGTACGGTGCGATGAATCGTGATGAATTGTTACCGTCCGCCCAAGAAACTCTATCACATCACCGGGGGCAATCGATTGCTTTTTCGGGGCGCGCGCAAAGATATTTTCAATCCACCGGCGTTTAAACTCCACAAAACGAATCGCCGATTTATCAGACGAAATCCACGGCTTTGATATATGTATTTCGCGATTTGGTGTCGTTTTCGGTCGAAGTGTTATATTCCGCAACCCGCGCCGTGTTGTAATTATTATCGGAATATTTTCGCCCGTCGAAGATACAAAAACATAATCGGACATAGCCACACTATTTCATTGTGTTCTTTATTTCCTGCACAATTTGATTCACATTGAATCCCATTGCCGAATATACCGCCCCGCCCGGCCCAGACATACCAAACCGATTCACACCAATAACAGCATCGGCAAATTCAAACCACGGGGTTGGGGATGCCGCCTCTATCGCGACAACGCGCCCGCGCAAGATTTGTTTTTTATATGCCGCCGATTGTGAACGAAAATGTTCAACGGACGGCATACTTACCACCTGGACATTATTATCGCCCAATTTTTCCGCAACCGAAACAGCCAATGGAACTTCGGACCCGGTTGCAATTATTGTCATACGCACCCGCGCCGACTTTGCTGGTTTAATCACATATGCACC
>CAMVKK010000022.1 GCA_947168075.1 uncultured Alphaproteobacteria bacterium | reverse complement strand
GGGTGAACAGATGAAATTCTTGGCACCTGAAATGACGGTCAAAGCCAACTTTGTCGAAGGTAAACCAGTATCGATTTCTTTGCCAAAGACCGTTATCGCAACCGTTGTTGAAACAGAACCCGCGTTAAAGGGGCAAACAGTTTCTTCGTCGGGTGGCAAGCCAGCGATTTTGGATAACGGTGTCCGTGTCCAGGTTCCATTGTTCATTGAACAAGATGAAAAGATTGTCGTGAATACTGAAACATTAGAATATGTGGAACGTGCAAAATAATTCGTTAAAAATCAATAAAAAACACCGGCATTTGCCGGTGTTTTTTTATATTTTTAATTGCTTTAAGTATTCTTTTTGTGGTTGTGTTATACGATATGATTCAATTGACTTTTGAATTGTTTTATTATGCGTCCAGTTGTCTAATTTTTTATTTTCAATAATACCGATTACATCGTTCCAATTTTTTGCCAATGCCGTTGCGAAATACCATGCACGCATCATATTGATATAGTATTCGTTACTTCTTACAGAAATGACGGTGTTGGCGTATTCAGATTTAAAATTGTCGCCCAAATAAAATCGCATAAGCAACCCAATTGCAAATCGGGTGCTGTATGTATGTTTTGATTTTATCCATTTATTAATCCACGGTAAAAGTTTGTCAGTATTTTTTGCAAAAATTTTTGGTATCAATTGGTCGCATGTAGCCCAATTGTCTACATACAGCAAAAAAGCATCAACCAATTTTACACAATTTTCAAATTCGCGAATGTCTGATAAAATAAATGCGTGAATCTGATTTTCTTCGAAATATTTATGTGGCAGTTCGGATAAAAAATCATCCGAATTACGAATCGTTTTTGCATATTTGCGCAATTCAGGTGTTCGAACGCCAATAACATTTTGTGGTTTGGTTGTCGGCATCAATGATGCGTTAAACTGCGCGAACCGTTCATCGCGCATATTAAATAAATCAGACTGTATTTTTGTCGGCATTATATCTTATTTTTCGAACCCATTATGTGTGTGATTTCATCAATGCATACATCGGTCATATTTTTTATTGCGCCGCCCAGGTAGTCGCGCGGATTAAATCCGGACGGATTTTGTTTCAATGTTTCACGCACCGCCGCGGTGAAAGCCAATCTTAAATCACTGTCCACATTGATTTTACAAATGTTTGTTTTGGCGGCGCGTTTAAGTTGCATGGTGTCAATTCCCCGTGCGCCGCGCAATTTGCCACCGTTTTTATTTATTGTATCAACATATTGTTGTGGCACGCTTGATGCGCCGTGTAATACCAATGGAAAATCGGGTAATTGTTTTGCAATCTGTTTTAATATGTCAAACCGCAAAGATTCATCATCGCTTTTGCGTTTGTATGCGCCGTGGCTGGTGCCGATGGCAATAGCCAGTGAATCGACCCCTGTGCGTTTAACGAATTCAACAACATCTGCTGGATTGGTGTAAGAAGAATATTCAGACTTTGTATTTTCATCTTCGATTCCGGAAAGTGTCCCCAGTTCTGCTTCGACCGAGACCCCGTGGCGATGTGCGTATTTTGCAACTGCGCGTGATAGTTTTATATTTTCGTCAAACGGCATTGCGGACGCATCAATCATTACAGATGAAAATCCCAAATCAATGGCATGAATACACGCGTCCAGTGAATGGCCGTGATCCAGGTGCAGGGCAATTTTTTCATTTGGCGCAATGCACGCGCCCGTAATCAGCCCCAGCAGCATATCATCACCCATATATTTTATTGCGGATTCAGATGCCGCCAATATAACGGGGCTGTGCGTTTTACGCGCCGCAGCCAAAATCGCGGTCAATGTTTCCATATTATAGAAATTAAATGCCGGCACCGCATAGCGACCCGCAATCGCGTTCGCGAACATCTGTTTCGTGTTTACCAAACCAAAGTCAGAATAGTTCATAATTTTCCCCTTTGACCAAATTATAGCATATTTTAGGTCTGGGGGGCGGAATTTTTATGTTGCTTGACAACGGGTCTATTTGTGCAACAATTATATCAACGAATCGGGGGTGTGCGAGAGAAGCGAACCTTTTAACAAGGAAAAATATTATGAAAAAAGTATTGGTTTTGTCTTTCGCATTGGCCGCGTTGGTTGGTTGTGCGTATGATTATTATCGTGGCGGTGTGCGCTATGTCCAGGACGGCGAAGATTGCATCTTCTATGCTGGTGAATATGGTTCACATTATACAAACGATATTCGCAAGGTTGATACCGACAAACGCGTTGTTTATCGTAATACCAGCTGTGCAGACTTGTTCGCCCGTGACAATGGTGGCGTTGCCCCACGTCCGAACCGCGCAGTTTTGACACGTGCAGCACAACCAGCAGGTTCTTCTTGTGGTTGCGACAAATGCGCGGCACGTTATGTTATTGTTCCAGCAATGTAAGCCGGAAAATAAATAGTATAAAAAGGCACCATTTGGTGCCTTTTTATATTTGAATAATCCCCTTTTTTATGATAAAATTACATTACAAGAAAATACAAGAAAGGGGAATCCGATGAAAAAACTTATGAATAAAATTAATTTTGCCATCGTTGCGGCGATGGTGTCCAGCCCGGCATTTGCTGTGGTTAATGACAAGGCTATTTGTACACTTTTGGCTGATTTGCGTGGTGTGTTCAGAATGTTACAAACATTCTGCTTTATTGGTGCGGCGTTCTTTATTGCTGGATGGGCGTGGGATTTTATTTCCAAAGGTAAAGCTGAAATGAAAGACATCAAGGACAAAGGGACCGGGTTGTTGGTCGGTTTCATTTTGCTGTTCAGTGTCGGTTTAATTTTGCGTTTCTTGTTAAGCGCCAGTGGTCAAAGTTACCTTGGGTGTCCGGAATTGTTGAACTGGTAATTCAATTTTTAACCACAAGAAATAAACGCGGTCGATTGACCGCGTTTTTTATTATTTATCTTCTACATTTGCTAATGAAAACAGAACGGACGATATAAGCGATTGATAGGGGACGTGTTGTTGTTCCGCCAATTGTTTTATTTTATCCAAAACAGGCTTTGGAATACGCATATTAATTACACAATCAGATTTATTAAATGTCTTGTACGCGGCATATTCGCGAAGCAGTGCATCTATGTTCATAATAAACAATTGCTGCATAACATTTGGCATTGACAATCCCCTATACAGTTAACAATACACCCGTGATTACAAGTGACTATATCAATGTATTTACAATTGTCAATACAAATATAAATACAGGTATAAATACAACTGTATCGGCGGACGTAATGGCGATGGTATGTGCTTTGGTTAGGGTTCAAAGTGCAAAGTTCAGAGTTCAAATATAACAAAGTAGTGCCGGCATTCGCCGGCACACATTATTTGAACTTTCCACTTTGCACTCTGAACTTTGTAAATAACCTTTTGCTTTTTGTTGGCGGTATGTTTAAAATGTATCTGTCTTATATATAATGGAAGGAAGAAATATGCTTAAAAAAATATTTGCCACTGTCGCGATTTGTTTCGCGTTCGTTTTGTCTGCGCGTGCAGAATTAAAGGTTGATATTGTTGCCGGCGCGTTGGACCCGACATCAATCGCAGTTCAAAAATTTGAAACAGGCGACGGCGTTTCATCAAAAGACGCGAAAATGATACGCGAAGTAGTAGAGGCTGACCTTAAACGTACCGGTCTTTTCAGAATCGTTTCGCATGACGCATTTCCTGAATATGTGAAAATGGGCGAAATGCCGAACTTTAAATCTTGGATGGCAATTAAAACACAGGTCCTGGTCCAGGCGCGTATGAATACCGAAAAAAATGGACAGTATAAGTTAGAGTTCTTTGTTTGGGATATAAATGGCACCGAACAGATAGAAGCGCAAAGTTTGGTTGCGTCTAAAAAATCCGCGCGGCGTATGGCGCATATTATGGCAGATGCGATTTATGAACGGCTGACCGGCGAAACGGGGTATTTTGATACACAGATAGTCTTTATTGCCGAAACAGGTCCCGTACAAGAGAGGGTAAAGCGTATGGCAATTATGGACTATGACGGATATGGCATGCGGTATCTGTCGGATGAAAAGACTTTTGTTATGTCGCCACATTTTTCGCCGAATATGAGCACTGTGGTATTTTTATCATATCGTGATGACGATCCGATGATTTGGTCGTTGAATCTGGACACGGGTGAACAGCGCAGACTTGGACAATTTGGTGGTATGAACTTTGCACCACGTTTTTCGCCGGACGGCAAAAAGGTTGCATTGTCGTTGGTCAAAGACGGTATTACACATATATATGAATATGATATTGCGAATAAAACACTGCGCCAATTGACGTTTGGTCATTCGATTAATACCAGTCCGTCTTATTCCCCAGACGGGAAAAAGTTGGCGTTTAATTCAGATCGTTCGGGCCGGCAACAGATTCATGTTCTGGATTTAGACAGTTTGGCGGAAGAACGCATTACATACGGGGCGGGTCGCTATGCTACGCCTGCATGGTCGCCGGATGGCAAGTTCATTGCTTTTACCAAAATTGCCGATGATACGTTCTATGTCGGGATTATGGATCCGCGCGGCAGAAACGAGAAAATTTTAGCCGGCGGCTGGTTTATGGAGGCACCGTCCTGGGCACCCGGATCGCGCCGCATTGTGTACTATGAAACAGAAAAGGCTTCGGACGATATTGAACGCATAAGCCATATTCGCAGTGTCGACATTACCGGCCAGAATATTTACGACATAGATTTACCAGATGATGTTAATGGGGTCGAACCGACATGGTCCCCACGGTTGATGTAGGTTCGTATAAAATGAAAACTTTTGGTACCTTGATTTACTTAATTGGATTTATGGGTGCCGTATGTGCGATGCCGGCGACTGTGGACTATGTGTATGACGGGGACACGTTTGCGGCGGCTGCACATGTGGACGATGGTACAGATGTCGATGTGCGGGTACGTTTAATAAATGTTGATACGCCGGAAATGAATGGACAATGCGAAGCGGAAACGAAACGCGCCAATGCCGCCCGCGAACGGTTGATGCAATTAGTGCCGCGCGGAACGGTGGTTGAATTGAAAAATATCAAGGACGACAAATATGTCGGACGAATAGATGCCAATGTGATTTTGCCCGATGGTCGTGATGCGGGGCGCGTTCTGATAAATGAAAAACACGGGCGGCCATACAGCGGTGGCAAAAGAGCAGGGTGGTGTAATTAGAAAGTTCAAATATAATAAAGTAGTGCCGGCGAATGCCGGCACACATTATTTGCACTTTGCACTTTGAACTTTGATTATGCGCTGTGGCGGTTGATGGCTTCGGTAATTTCCTCAAGTGATGCGTTACATGGCAACATTGGTTCGAAATATATGTTTGCTGTACCGGCCTTCATTTTTCCGCGCTTTGGCCAATAAAGTCCCGAATCGGTCCCAACCGGTAAAATTGGTAATCTTAATTCATGCGCCAAAAACAATAACCCGCGGCGCAAGGGGGCTTTTGACCCCGGTTTTACACGTGTGCCTTCGGGAAAAATTATAAGTGTGCGGCCATCCATAATTTTCTTTGCCACGTCATGTTCTAATTTTTTCATGTTCGTGCGACCGCGTGAACGATTGACCGGTTGCAGTCCCATGCGCCAAAAAGCCCACCCATAAATCGGAAACCACATAATTTCGCGCTTGCAAATGAAAAAAGCATTCGGAACAATGTGCGCCAAAACTATGATTTCCAATAGTGACATATGTTTTGATGCAATAATCGCCTTGCCATCGAATCGGTAATTGCCGTTTGGTAACATCGGAACACCGTTTTCTTCGCTTGGAGGGAAATGCACGGCATATTTTACGCCACATATAATCCGCGCCAATAACCCCAGTCCCCCCGAACAGCGTATTACTAAAAAATTATTCAGTCGTCTGTTTATTAATCCGACCAATAATATTGGTGCCCATAAAATAAAATGTATTGCGGATGCAATTTTAAAAATTATCGTTTTTAACATTTTAGCCCTCTTTAATTCCGATTAATGTAACCAAATATTTAATGTATTCGGTTGTCCAACGTTCCAGACGTTTTGTCGCCGGCATACCATACAGCGCCGCCGGACAAGTTACAATTTCTGTGTCCGGTAATTCGTGCCGTACCAGGTATTCTGCGCGGTTCATATGATCTTCGGTTGTAACAATAACGATTCGGTCCAACCCTGTTTGTTCCACAATTTTCCGAATCGCCATTGCGTTTTGATATGTTGATTTCGATTCGGATTCTATTAATACAGGATGTGCCGTGTCCGCCGCTGCTGTTTCGGCACCTGCACCAATCACATATACATCGGTTGCGGGATATTGGCGAACCATACGCATAGCAAACGGAATCCGCCGCGCATCGCCCGTTAACACAAATAATGAATCGTCCGGCATAATTTCACCACACGAACGCGGGGCGTATGATTTAAACACCATGCCGCCAATGACAAATAAACCCAAAACAGCAAAAGAGGGGGTTAAAAATTTCATTATTCGTTTTGTAATATTTTAATTGTTGTGCGCCGCGTCATCCATATTGCAAATATGGTTATCGCAATTGGTAACAGCCCCAGGCAAATCCACCCACCGCCATTTATCGCCAACATTGCCATTAATCCAACACGCGCCGCATGCGCAGATGATATGATAAGTAATAACACAGGTACCGTGCATATAAAACCAACCGTACATGCCACAACACAGATGCGGGTAACGATAATCTGCATCTGATGTGCAACAAACGAATCGGTTGCACCAATCTGATTTAATATTTCCAGTTCGCGTTTATGCAGCATTGCCGTATTGCGCGCAATGTACGAAACGCACACACCAATCGCGCCCAATGTCAGTACTAAAATCAATCCGGCAATAAACATCATTTTCCACCCAGCGGATATCGGTGTCTGTAACGCATCGGCGTGTGTTAAAACACGTCCCAGTGGTGCGATTTTATCGGATATTTCATTTAAATCCGATTCGTTTTTAAATTTAACAGTCCACATTTTTGGTAAATAATTTTTTAATACACTGCCACCGGAAACCCATGGCCGCATAAGACGCAACATTTCATCATTACTTACTTCGTTTACCGATTCGATTTTTGCGGCATTTGTGTTCAATATTTTATTAACATCCGATTCGTTTTTTGGATTTGTAACCTGGATCGTGGCGAACAAATCCCACTGTGTGTTCCAACGCGAAACACCTGTGCCAATTGCAATCGCAATGCCCAACGCCATCACCGCTAGGAAAGTTAGCAATCCCATAATAGCCGTCATAAAAACAGACTGTTCGCGAACCAATGAAAATACAGTTGTGCGTTTCATTATGCGTTTCCAATTTCATCAAATTGTTTCGATAATTCCGTGAAATAATTTTTTGGTGTCGGACCTTTCCATACTTTTTGATTCAAGGCAGGCTGACCAGCCGATTTCCCGACAAAACCAACACGATGATTTTCCACATGAATTACCGGAAATTTATATGTTTCCATTAATTTTTTATTATGGGTCGCCAAAATAATTGTCGTACCGAATAATTTGTTCATCTGGATAAACAATTCCATTAAACGCGAAGCGTTTTCATCGTCCAAATTTCCCGTCGGTTCGTCCGCCAGTAATATAGATGGTTGAACAATAATCGCGCGTGCAACCGAGACCCGCTGTTGCTGACCACCGGAAAGTTCCATTGGTTTTACATCGGCAAATTTGCCCAATCCGACCCAATCAAGAACCTTTGCCACTAATTTTTTTACTTTTGATTCTGGAATGCCGCGCACCCGCAGTGGCAGGGCGATATTATCAAATACCGTCATATGCGACAGTAATGAGTATTCCTGGAATACAATTGCCATCTTGTGGCGCAGTTCAGCAATATCATCACGCGAAAGTTCCGCAGTGTTTTTACCGAATAACTTAATCTGTCCGCGCAACGGTTTATGCAGTTGGTATATCAATCGCAACAATGTTGTTTTGCCGGCACCCGATGCGCCCGACAAAAAGTAAAATGCGCCACCACTTATATTAAAAGATACATCCGTCAACACTTCGGTTGCGGTGTCGTATGCTGCGGCAACATTTGCAAAAGATATTATTGTCTTTTCTTCCATGATATATGGATAGTAGTAAAAAATATGCGCGTTGTGCAAGAAAATTAACAATAAAAATCGCCCGTTCGGGCGATTTTTTATTTCACTTTTGTCGTAACATTTCTGTTTTTGGCCCAAATCTCTTCGCCACTGCCGGGGTATTGAGGATTTTCTTTGCCATACGAAACGGTCTTCACACGTTCAGGTTCAATGCCTTCCTTTAATAATACATGTGCTGCATTTCCCGCACGCAACGCGCCCAACGCTAAATTGTATTCGGTGGAACCGCGTTCGTCACAGTGCCCTTCGAGCACAACATTAACGTCCTTATTTTTCTTCATATACACTGCTTGATCTTTCAGACTGTTCGTTGCGCATGATGTCAATTCAGCCGAATCGAAAGCAAAATACACTTTGTCACCATTGATGTTAGATGTGCCACCACATGCCGCCAAAGCCAACAAAACAGGAACAAACGTAATTTTTTTCATTTTTAATCCTTTCGTTACGGAACTAATTTAGCAAATTTTATGAAAAGTTGTCAATATTTGTTTTTTCATTTTGGAAAGGAGTCAAAATATGATATACTTAGAAAAAAAATTGGAGGGATAAAACCATGAAAAAATTAGTTTCGATTGTTGCATTGTGTGCCATTGTAACACCGGCATTTTCTGCGACCAAGGCCGCACGCCCAAGTTATTTGACACGTAATTCAAAAGGCGGTTATGATGTTACATACAGTTATATGGACAAACAAAAATCTGGGTGGTACGCATCACTGCGTGCCGAGTTGGCATTTTTGAATTGGAAAAATAAATATTCTACGGATGCACCACAAAGTGTGGCGGATGACCACGATAATTATTCTTTTGAACCGTTGTTTGCTTTTGATGGTGCGTTTGGTAAAAGATTAGATTATTTTTGGCGCGTCGAAGTCGAAGGTGGCTATATCACGAAATTCACAGACGAAGATTTGGGGTATAAATTCACACTGGATGTTCCCTATGTAATGGCGAATGGATATTACGATTTCATCAATGGTTTGTATGTTGGTGCGGGGCTGGGGGTCGCATTCCCGACAACGACATTGGATTCTGTCATGTTTACTGATGCCGGTAATCGTAGTAAGACGGGAGTTTCACCAATGGCTGGTTTGATGCTTGGGTGGACACATAAACTGGACGACAACATTGTATTAGATTTACGTTATCGTTTCGCTGGTTTGATGGGAACAAAACAACGTCGCGATGCACCAGCACCATTGAATTATTTTGAGAATAAGATTGGCTTAATTTTGGATAATTCTGTATCAATTGGTTTAAGATATGAATTTTAACCAAAAAAGTATTTGGAACCGATTCGCAAATGTGATAAAATAAACATGGAAAGAGAAAAATGAAAATGCATACACTAAGGATTTCAACAATATCAGTTCTGTGCGTTTTATGCACTGTTGCAACCAATGCTTTTGCGGCTGGGTCCGTTCGTGCATTGGGCGGATCGGGCACGTATAATGGTACGGTTGCTGCGACGGCTGGTCGTGGTGCGACTGCGACGCGTGCGGGTTCATTGCGTGTATCGCCATCGGCTACGCGAACGGTTTCGGCCGCGACACGTACGAATGCAAGTGGCGAAACTACGCCAACAGAACGTTTATCCATTGGCAAATATTTGGGTGGCGTAACTTCTGTTAGCACAAGCGGCGGTCAAGGGACATCTGGGACAGGTTCAGCAAGTGCGGCTGATATTCAGACGATAAATAATAACATCACGGAAATCATTAACAATGCGGATGCATTGGCGGATCGTGTTGATGGGCTGGAAACCTCTAAACAGGATAAGTTGACTGCAGGTGAATACATTGTTATTGCTACTGATGGTGAAATTTCTCTCGACATGGGTGAATTGGAAGATTATTTGAATGAAAACTTGGATATTCCGAACAAGGTGAAGATTGCATACGATGATTCGACCGATGTTTTGAAATGGTCCCAAGATGATGGTGCGACGTGGACGACGTTGTTTAGTGTTTCTGAATTGACGGGCGACTATGTTTCCGAAGATCAGTTGGACAGCAAGATTGAATCATTGGCAAAGTATGCAACAATAACATATGTTGATACCGGTTTGGCAGCCAAGGCAGATGCGAGTTCTGTTTATACCAAGGAACAGGTTGATTCTAAGTTAGCGAGTGTCGCTTCTGGCGAAGCCATGACGACGGCATTGGCGGGCAAACAAGATAAATCCACAGCGGACTATGCAATGGGTACTGCGGCGGGCGGCTGGGCGGCTTTGACTGCCGAACAGCAGGGTGCGTTAAATTCTGGTGTAACGGCGGCGACTGTGTCGGCGGTTGAGACAAACGCAGGCAATATCGAAACATTGCAAACGGCTGTCGCGGGCAAGCAAGATACTATTACCGACCTTGCGGAAATTCGTTCAAATGCGACTGCGGGCAAGGGTGCAGCAGATGCGTTGGGGTCCGGGTTTGATTCCACGAACACAGTTGCGGGCGCAATCAGTGCATTGGAAACAAAAACAGACGCATTGCCAACAAGCGAGAATTTAGCAGCGGCGAACGAAAAGATTACCGCTTTGGAAACATCAAAACAGGATGTGATTACCGACCTTGCGGACATCCGTTCTGGTGCGGCGGCGGGTGCGACCGCTGTCCAGGCGGGAGATTTAGCGGATGTTGCGTTTTCGGGTGATTATGCTGATTTAGAAAACGCGCCGACAATACCGACTGTTCCGACAAAGGTCAGTGCATTTGAAAACGATGTACCGTATGCGACAAATGCTGCGTTAACAAGTGGTTTGGCTGGCAAACAGGACAGTTTGACAACGGATCAGTTGGCGGCGGTTAATTCTGGTGTTACATCTGCAACGGTGGCCCAGGTTGCGACAAATGCGACTAACATTGGGACAAACGCGACTGCGATTGGCTTGTTGGGCGAAAGTTTGGCGACCAAGGCCGACGCAGATGAAACAACTGCGGCATTGGCGTTAAAGGCGAACGCGGCGGACGTTTATCCAAAGAATGAAACATATTCTAAAACCGAAGCGAACGCGTTATTGGATGCCAAAGCGAACGCATCTGTGATTGGTGATTTGGGTGACAATGCGACTGTTGCGGCGGCAATCCAGGCGGCGGCGTTTGATCCGGCTACGATTGTTATTGATGATGCGTTAAGCAAAACCAGCACCAATGCGATTCAAAATGCTGTTGTGACCAATGCATTACCTAACTTTGACTCGTCAACGGGTGAAGTTGTAACTGTACCTGGTCCGAACGGTGCGTATGTGTTGGGCTATGTCAATGGCAAACCAGCGTACATTGCGGTTGTTGACGGCGAAGGCAACACTGGTGTGAATGTACCATGGGGCGAATAAGAGATTTTAAAACAACAAACGGTTCCGGGATTATCGGACAAAACAAGAAGGGAATAAAAAATGAAAGTAAAAAATATAATGTTTTCTGGATTTGCCGCGGCAATCTTGATGGGAACCGCGAACGCAGCCACGACGCCATTTGAAATTGCGTCCAAGGCATACGTTGATAAGCAGATTACAGACCTGTCGGGCAATGGCGGCGCGATTAGCGAAATAAGCGATGCCATTGGTAATAGCGATATGGGGACCCAGGCGGAAACAATAACCGGCGCTATTGCAGAAATCGAAGGTCGTGTAGATACCGCTGAATCCGATATTGATAATTTAGAAGCCGCATTAGGCGAAGGATTTGGCACGGGCGCCGGCGAAACGACGGTTGCGGATGCGTTGGATGGCAAGGTTGATAAATCCGCTGTTTCCACAGCAATTCCGGCAACGGGTGCATCGGACGACAAATGGGCGTCTGAAAAGGCGGTTGCCGATGCAATTGCAACCGTAAGTGGCAGCGTTGACAATGTCCAGCAACAGATAGAAGGTGCATTGGGCGATTTGGGTACGCACACGGATCCGACAAGTGGTGAAACCGTTCCAAACACAGTCGAAGAAGTATTGGAAACCAAGGCCGATGCAGAAGACGTTGGTAATGTTGAAAATTTAGCCCAGGATATATCGGCGAATGATATTGTTGGTGCAATTAATGAATTAAACACCGAAAAACAAAACGAAGCAGATTCGAATGTTGCGAGCGCCGGCAATTACATTGCGGCGGGTCATGGTGTTGCGTCTAACTTGACTGCATTGGATACTCAATTGAAGTCAACGACCGATACAGCAAATGCTGCGGTGCCAAGAAACATGAACGGTACGAACGGCAAGGCACTTATATTTAACGAAACCGACGGTGGTGGTGCTAAATTTGAACACAATGACAAGACATGGTCATTTACCGGTGTTAACGATGGTGGTGCAAATGGCATAGCCGCCCAGATATACGCGATTGATAAAGATAGCAAGACCGGGGCGCGAATTGATGTCTATACCGATGGTATGTACTATACCGTTGGTAATGCCGGTGCGGGTGCGCGCAAGGTCGAAGCAAACAAGATTGCGACCATTGGCGATATCGCCGCGGTTGGTGGCAATGTTGGTGAGATGGAAAATTTGCACAACACCAACAATGACAATTTTGGTGCGAACACCGATACGGTTGTCGAGGCATTAAACGATTTGGACGATGCAATCAATACCAAGGCCGACGCATCCACCGTTGGTAATGTTGCCGATTTGACCGGGTTTGCAACACAACCGGCATCAGTTGTTGCGGCATTGAACGATTTGCAGGCGAACAAGTTAAACAAGCCAATTCCAAACACATGTGGTGCGGAATCGCAACACTGTGTATTGCACATGGATACATCGGGCAATTTGTCATGGGTTGACATAACGGTTCCATATATCGAAGAAACCCAGACAGAACCATAAACAGATTTAATTGAGCAGAATAAATAAAGACGAAAAAGATAGACAGAAAAGAACGAAGAAAAACAACAAACAACAAGAACAAAAACAATAACAACAACCACAAGAAAGGAAAGAAAAAATGAAAAAGAAAAATGGGATAATTTTGTAGAAAGTACATTAAAATGGCAGGAAGA
>CAMVKK010000021.1 GCA_947168075.1 uncultured Alphaproteobacteria bacterium | reverse complement strand
GTTACAGGTCAGATCAAGAACACAACTGAATTCGGTTTGTTTGTCGCCTTGACACCTGAACTGGACGGTATGATTCACATTTCCGATTTGTCTTGGAACAGACTAGACGAAGAAGAACTGAAAAAATTCGTTCGTGGCCAGGAAGTTACAGCAAAGATTTTGGATATTAATCCGGAAAAAGAACGTGTTACACTGGGGGTCAAACAATTGACCGAAAGTGCGGAAAACAACGCCGTTGCAATTAAGAAAGGCGCAGTCGTTTCCGGCACAATTTCCGAAATCACACCGGATGAATTGATTGTATCTTTGGCAAACGATGTGCGTGGCACAATCCGCCGCACCGATTTGTCCCGTGAAAAAGCGGAACAAGATACATCTAAATTCAATGTCGGCGATACAGTCGAAGCATCTGTTGTTTCCGTTGAAAACAACATTGTCAAACTGTCTATCCGTGCATTACAGGTGACATTGGAAAAGCAGGCGGTCAAAGAATACGCCAACGAAGCCGATTCCGGCTCGGTCTTGGGCGACATCTTGGGCGCTGCAATCGAAAACAGCAAAAAATAATATGCTTTTGTGTATTGTTTCATCAAATCCGGCATTGCCGGATTTGTTTTTTTATGTTAGAATCCAACCGACAAAAAACAAAAAGGTTAAAATATGAAACATAAAATGATTGTTATGATGGGTGGCCAAGGCGCAGGCAAGGGCAGTTTGGCCGCCATTATGAAAAGCGAACACGAATATAAACATATCGAAAGTGGCGCACTTTTCCGCGCATTGCCGGCGGATTCAGAAATTTGCAAAATTATGGCACGCGGTGAATTGGTGCCGGATTCCGAATTATTCAAATTAATGGCGCAACACATTACAGACGATGCCGATATCATTTTGGACGGTTTTCCCCGCACGCTGCCCCAGGCGCAGTGGCTGGTGGCCAACTATGCCGACAAATTCGATATTCATGTTCTGTACCTGAATTTAAGCGAAGAAATTATGATGTTCCGTATTAACAAACGTATAAACGAGGGCGGTGGTCGCGCAGACGATGCCGATACGGCCGCGGTTCGCCGGCGACTGGATACTTTCTGGAAACTTACCGTTCCGGCAATTGAATGGTTGCGTACCGCACCGGGAATAAGGTTCAGCGAAATCGACGCATCACAAACCCTGGACGGCAATATGGCGCAAATTCGCACCGCATTGAAATAAGAAACGCCCATTTGGGCGTTTTTTTACCGGCGGCGGCGATGTACCACACCTAATGCCGCATAACCAATTAACAACGCGGCAATCATTACCAGTATTACCATAGCGGTCCAGTCTTTTTCCGCCCACGGCAATTTCATATTCATACCGTAATAACCAACAACAATCGTTGGCGCAATCAGAATAATGTTCCACATCGTCAATCGGTTAATGTAAGTGTTCGAATCCATATTAATAACACTTTCAAATGTTTCCTTTATCGCCTTTAACATTTTGCTGTACGATGTTACAACTTCGGTTGCCTGGGCTAATTCGATGCGCGCATCCTCGGCAAGTTCTTCGGCTTCATCTGTTTTAACAAACCCGCGCAGTTTATCCAATTTATCCATAACGGAAATATTCCCCTTGATCCCCGCCATATAAAGGGTGTAACTGTTTTCCACATCCAACAAAGACAGCAATTCCGGTTTGCGTATGCGTTGCGAAAGGGCGTTTTTGGCGCGCATAACCCGCTTGTTCAGTTCCTTTAAACTGCGCAAATACGATTCGGCAATATAGTAAATTATATTCAAAATAAATTCTTCACGCGTGGCTTTTTCGTCCCGCTTTATCTTGTCCAGCAAATCACAGCGTTTACGACACACCGTAATAACGTTGTCACGCGAATAAATAATAGACAACGGTTCTGTATGCCATGTTGTTTCAATTTCACGATTCACGATTGGAAAACGCACAATAATAACTTTGTAATCATCTTCGACTTCGAATCGGGGTTGTTCGTCCGGATCCAAAATATCGGTTATAGTATCTTCGTCAATTTTATATTCAGATTGTAATTTTTCGAAATCTTCGTGGTCAGGGTTTGCAACATTTACCCAAGAGAATGTTTTTAATTTTTCAGTATCAAACATAGCCATCCTCCATGCTTAACGGTTATTATTTTGCATGCCGCGAATTCTAAATTACAAACACAAAAAAATCAAATATTTTCGAACAAAACAATATTTATTAAATCTTTTAATTATTTACTTGCATAATTATTTTATTTTTGAAATAATAGTATTACAGACAAAGGAGTAATACATGAAAAAAACAATAGTGGCCGTTGCCTGTGCGGCTTTAATCTCAACCGGGGCAATGGCAAAGCCAATGGGACACAACCACGCGCCAAAACCACACAACGATCACCACGGGGTGCAAATGGTGGATAAACATGCGCCACGGCCTGCGCCGCACCACGCATCGGTTCATCATCGGCCACAGCCGATAATTGTGCATTCGCGTCCAACACCACCACCAGCGGCACCGATGCATCATCACCATCATCATCACAACAGTTTTGATTTTGGTGATGCATTGATTGCATTTGCAATACTTGCGACTGCATTCTAAACAAAAAAATGAAAGTGTCTCCCTAAACACAAAACCGCCGAAAACGGCGGTTTTTTTATTTTTCTTTTAAACAATTTTTTAACCACGCATCGTGGAACTTTACCGCAGCCGCCGTATGAAACCAATGCTCGCCATTTTTCATAACGGTCAGTCGCGCGCCACTGGATTGCACAAATCTGGACACTGTTTCAAATGGTATAAGCACATCTTTTTCGCCATATAATATATCGGTTGGCACATTCCACACAATCGGGTGTTCGCGAACATAGGTCAAATATTCCCACGACAACGGCTCGTTCCAATTTGGTGTCATAATTAATTTCTTATCCGCCAGTTCCGATTCGGTTACACCCGACCAAGACATTAAATCCAGTATCAATCGTTCCATATCGACCACGGGCGAAATAAAGTAAGCATGTTCAATATCGCGTCCCGACAATGCGTTCATAGCGAAATATGCGCCAATACTGTTGGCGACAATGATTATGCCGTCATATTGTCCGGATAAAAACTGATACGCAGACAAAATATCGTCCCGATTTTTCCACGGCGCAGTATCATCATAATTTAGCCCAATAACATCACAATTCGGGAAAAACGGTTTATAATAATCCGCTTCGTCCGCAGTTCCGCCTTTGCCGTGAAGATATAAAACACACTTTTTCATTGTTAACCATAATGGTCGGGGCAACACGATTCGAACGTGCGACCCCTTGCACCCCATGCAAGTACTCTACCAGGCTGAGCTATGCCCCGACATTTGTGCTATCTTAAAACACAGATTAAGTAATTACAAATATTTTTTCAGGCATTTATGCATATTGAGTGTAGCAGGGCGGTCGTGTAAAATATAAACGTCCGGACAAAACCAAAACAATATAAAAAGGAGAAATCTATGTCAAAACCAGAACACGATAAAAAATGTAAATGCAAACAGTGCACCAGCCTGGTTGCGGGACACGACCATGAAAAAAAACATCCCGGCAAGCCAGAAAAATGCGACAAATAAAAAACCGCCCAAACGGGCGGTTTTTACTAACCACTAACCACTAATAAATTTTCTGCTTGCACGAATCGGAAAAAAATTACTAGTATGCGCATAGATATAAAAAACCAAGGAAGGAAATACTATGATTGTTGGTATTGGAATTGATTTGGTGGAATGCGGCCGTTTTCTTGACTGGTCTGCATTTAAAAAGCAACGCATATTTACAAAAAAAGAACTGGAATACGCCGATAATGACAATGCAAACGCAGAAAAGCATTTGGCAAATTTCTGGGCTGCACGCGAAGCATGTTTAAAAGCGTTGGGCACTGGATTTGGTGACGACATCGCTTTTTCCGATGTTTCTGTCGTTCATGACGAAGCCGGATGTCCAGAATTGTTAATTGCCGGTGGCGCAAAAGCAAAATTAAAAGAATTGGCGGGTATGACTGCACGCGTGCATTTGTCATTAACCGACCAAGATGATTATTCCGCCGCCATGGTCGTAATTGATTGTGACGAAAAATAGGGTGAAATGCGTATTAAAAAAATCCGCCAAATGGCGGATTTTTTTGAACCATTATTTTATTGCAAAGGCGGAAAACAACCATCGTCCGCACAACACATAAATCCATCGTCTGTGTATGAATATTCTTCGCCTGGGCAACACCCATTTTCATCCGCCGGTGCACCGTTCGCACAACCACCGGATTCAGTTTCATCCACGACAGCGGGTGTTGTATCAATAACCTCGGACGCGACTATTTCCGGAACATTTTCCACAACCGGCATTGGTTGAACATCAACATCCATGGAATAGGTAGCATCAACAAAAGATTCATCATCAGATTCAATCTTTTTTTTCGTATCGTATTGTGGTGCCGCCACAAACATTTTCTCGTTTTGGGACACGTTATATCCCGGTTTGCGCGCCAAAACTTCTTCTTCGGTCGGGATTGGTTTCTTTTCTGGTTCGTATGTTGCCACAGTTCGCAGTTCAACAAACGGACTTTCAACCGTAACATCCTTTGATTTCGCCACTACCGCAACAGGTTCCGGTTCGGGTTCAACCACAGCAACAGTTTCACTAACGGCAACCGCCACGGGTTCCGGCTCTGGTTCAGTTGGTTCAACGACCGGTTCTGCCGCTGTAACAGTATCCACAGCAGTTTCCGCTTCTTTGACAACCTTTGTGTCGGATTTTGTTTCAACCTTTTCAGTTCTTTCTGTTGTTGTGGCAATAAATGGACTTGGGATATTCGTTTCCGTGTTTTTCCCGGTCGCAGTATCCGCAACCTTCTCCGTTTCCCCGGATGTTACAGCCAAATCAGGCACCACCGCACCATTTTTCTTTTGATAAAGCCAAAGTGTGAATATCGACAAAGCAATCAGCAAAATCAACATTATGTAATACAGTAATGTCGGCCGCTTGGCGCGCTGTTCATCACCCGCCGCGACATTGTATCCCGTAATTGGCGACACAGGACGCACAGGCGCAATCGGCGCAACAGGTTCAATTGGTTCAATCGCCTCGACCGTTGCAACTGGTTCCACAGGTGTAATTTCCGTTACAGTTTCAGATTCAACATCTGTGACGGATTCTTGCTCAAACGGAGTTGGTTCGATATTTGTTTCCAGTTCAACTTTTTCATCAACAACGGGCGCATCCACCGATGTCAGATTATCCAGCACAGGGGTTTCGTTTTCAATTGTGTTTTCTTCCACTGTAATCCGTCCAGAATCCGTATCATCTGTTGGTGGTGTAAACGATAGTGGCACCGGCGCAACCACAGGTTCAGCCGGCGCAGAACGCGCAACAGAATCATTTGTATTAAAATCAATCGGCTTGAACGCGATATTTTCATCCAGGATTTCAGGATCTTTGTCAAACAACGGTTTTACATTGTTTTCAGTATCGTCCACTTTTTCTGTCCCGACATCATATGTTTCTGAATCATTATATTCTTCATCATATTTTTCATCAGAATCTTCTTCGTCATCGTCCACAACCGGCGTGGTTACAACCGGTGCACGTTTTGGCGTATGTTTTGCCGCCGCACGTCTTACAGGTTTTATATCGGCGTGGCGCGCCAAAATTGCGCGTGCAATTTCCGCATCATCTTCGGCATTTGCCAGACGGCGTTTAGCACTTTCCAGTCGTTTCTTTGCGCGTTCTAATTTTTCATTTGTTGCATCAATCTGCGATTCGGTTTTCAAAATCTTTGCCGCAGAAACCTTGGTCGGTTCGCGTCCGACATTTCGTTTTTGTTCGGACAATTTTGCGCGCAACTCTTTGATTCGTGCACGCAATTCAGAAATCGTATCGTTTGTTCGTTCAATAGTTTCACGCGCTTTGTTTGCAACATCGTCCGCCGCAGCCAGCCGTTCTTTGGCACTGCGCCGCACAGACATAATGCGAAAACGATTTAAATTTTCCAGTGGTTCTTCTAAATCTTCACCCGATTCGTATGCGTCAATCAATTCAGAATACACATCCAAACCACCGTATTCTATGTCCAGTTTTTGATATTTATTATCCCGCTTTGGACGCACAGTTTCCAAATCAATGCCATAATCATTCGCCAAAACATCGTCCCATTTGCGTTCATCAAACGAATCGATGACCAATAAAACATTTGGCTTGTCTTTATTTATAGTTTCATCCAGCACGAACAATAATTCGCCCGCGGCATTATACCATGCCCGAATCAAATTATCATCGATATCGTAATCAACTGTTTTGATTTTTTTTGACATTTTTTCTCTCTCGCGTGGCATTTTTACGTCCTGGGGTTTTTATGTTATTTCTTTTTTGGTGGTGTAAATTGGTACGCCAATCTGCAATGTTCATAGCAATATGGTTTTCCGGTAAACACCTGCTTTCCGCAGAAATGGAAATTTTCAGAATCCGGGTCGCCAATTGGCCAACGGCACTGATTAGGTTTCAAATTTGCCATTTCCAACGAGTGTTGAATTATGCGCTGATGCATTGCCAAATTTTTCGGCGTAGCCTTGGTCGTTGACGACTTGGCGGCGCTTTTTGGCGTTTCAATCTTTTTTGCCGATGTCTTTTCGGCTGTGGTTGTGGTAGTTTTTTTTGCTGTTGTAACCGCCGGTGTCTTTTTCGGTGTTGATTTAGCCTTTTGTGTCACTGGTTTTGCTGTGGCTTTCTTGGTCACAACCTTAACCGGTGTCTTTTTGGCGGATGTTTTTTCTGTTTTCTTACCCGACTTATGCGCAACAGGTGCCGCAACAGATTTAGAATTCCATCCCAAACGATTTAACTTTCCAACAACCGCATTTTTGGAAAGCCCCAACCGCTTACCAATTTCGGATGTTGACAACCCCTTGCCAATCAGAGTTTTTAATTTTTTTATTGTTGTATTATCCCAACCCTTGCTCATTTTACAAAATCCTTGTTATAATCTATCATATAATAAGTGTATCACAGTTCCGATTCGAAACGCAAGGGAGAAAAATATGATTTTTTATTTATTTTTATCTGTACTTTTTGCCGCCGCGATTGCGTGTGCGATTGCTATTTCGGTTGCAGATTTCCGCCGCCGCATAATACCAGATGCATATTTATTGCCATTATTTTTGATCGGATTGTTGGTCGTCAACATTATGCCAAATTGGGTTTGCAGCCCCCGCATATCTGCAATTGGCGCATTTACAGGCTATGCGCTGGGGGCAATTGTTGGATATGTTTTTGACTTCATCCGCCGCCGGCGCAACCCGGATGCAGACACACCAATTGGAATCGGCGACATAAAATTATTGGCAACAGGGGGGCTGTGGCTGGGGCCGAACGGATTGGCGATTGCGCTTGTACTGTCGTGCATATTCGGTGGCATCTGGTCAAAAATTAACAAGCAGCAATTTATACCGTTTGCCCCGTTCTTTGTCGCCGGTGCAATTTTGGCTTTAATTGCACACGCATTTTTGATATAATAAAGCATAACAGGGATAAAAGATGAGAGTAAAATTCGGTGTTTTTTCCGTTTTGTCGGTGGCTGCATTGTCTGGAATTGCGCACGCTGCACCGATTGCAACCGATTCAAAATCGGTTCAGCCTATATCGCAGTATGGACTTATCCAGAATGTCCAGAATTATTCATCAAATCCATTTTGGAATCCGTACGGCCCGTACAATCAACGTATGCCACAACCCGTGTATGTCCAGGGTGCGGATTTAAACACCGCCGATTGCCAACGCACGGTTGGAACACTGATTGCTTCGTATTGCGTGGATAACAATAATTGTGTCGGCCTGCAACTAAGTGATGTTCGCCCAGTAATGATGTTACAATTGGCGCGGTTGCCGGGGCATAATTACGCGACATCGTGTGCGGGCTTTATCGATTCGGAATTCAACGATTATGTATCCAAATATTCAAATGCGGGTCCATCAAATAACTATGTTGCTTTTCCGGGCAGAACGGTTGCAAACCCGACATTTAACGAAACCGAATTTGAAATAGAAAATCCGTATAAAATCAAAAATCGCACTTGGAACGGCGAAGAATGGGAAAAAGAAAAAAAGGAACGCACCCAAGAATTAAAAAATTTACAGGCACAAAACGGTTCAGACTATGTAAAATTGGCATGGGCGGATTTTCCGACCACTGTGGCTGATTTATCATTTTCGGAACGCGTGGAATTGCAGTCCGCCGGTTATGAACCGTTCAAGGATGCATCGCCATACCAAAAACCATTTAAGTTAGAAAGCGAAGACGAATACAACCCGCGACGCAATCAGGGCACGGTTGCCACCACCACGCCAAACGATGGGGAAACGCCGGGTTCAGGCACACCTGGCGGCAACGGCGGCATCACCGATCCAAATGTTATACGTTTGGTGTTAAGATAAAGCAAAAATGAAAATATTGCGCCAAATTTTTATTTATTCATCTATGTTCTGCATATCATTTTTGCAAAGTGGTTTTTGTGCAAATATTCCGTGTATTGAAAAAATTGGCGCAGATACAGATTTTATTCGCGGTTTGTCCGTTATTGTTGGAAAAACAGATCTAAGGCAAACCATTGTTGACGAAAAACCGGCGGAATTTTACAAACTTTTTGATGATATGGTGTGGAAATATTGTTCATCGCATTATCGCGATTTAAATCAGATTGCCGATTCTGATGATATAATAATTCCTTTTACTTTTGCGGGTCAAAAATTCGAAATGCAAATGAAAACAGATCGGCTTTTTGACGAAAACAAAATAAAAACTGCATTTTTGGTCTATAACAGTACCAGTAAAATTCCGGGCGACATCGTTAAAAAGACCGACATGCCCACAGACTGGTTTTTTAACACTAAATGCTCGACCCACCACCCTCGATGGAATGTGGATAACACAGACCCAATTAACACAGCCGGTCAAGTCGCATTCAGCAAATATATCGCAATGCACAACAATGCGGAATTCTTTCTAGATCAACCTGTTACCAAAACTTGCCGGGCGTTTCCTGGAATAGTACGGGGCGACTTTAACAGTTTTTATGGATCTGGTACAGGCGGCGATTATGTGAACATTATTACATACGATAATTACCAAGACGCAAGAAGGGCTTTCAAAACCTTTGCCGCTAAATTACAGGGAACAAATTGCCGTGGACAAGGACTCTCTGCCTATCACGTATCAATTCAGGGTGAAAACACGACTGCACAATGTGGCATAGAAAAGGTAATTATCCTTTCCAACCCAGAACCTATTAATTAACACTATGAAAAAACTATGTGTTTCATTATTTGCGGGATTATTAACACTTAATGCCATTGCCGATGATGGCGATTTTCGCACAACCGATGAAATACTGTATGCCGCACCCGATAATACTGAATGTGCAACGGCGGTTTTTGCAAATGCTTTGGCGGCGGGGGCGGGGGATGTTTCCGAATACGATGACGAACAAACTGTCCAGCAGTGGATTTATAATGTTTTTGCAAAACCTAATATTTTGAACGCTGTGTTAAAATGTCCCGAATTGCAATCGATTGCGGACGATGACAGTATTCGTTTTATGCCAATTCAGTATAATTTTCCCGGCGGGCGACAAATTATTATAAATTATGAAACACAACCTAAAATACTGAAACAGCGTATAAACCTGGCATCAAAGCGTTCGGTTGAAACCCTTAACGATCCAAATCCAAAAATAGGGGCACTGGATGACGATTCTGTTTGGACAAACACAGACCCGGCGTGGTACGCGATTATGGTTGTGCAACATGGCGCACTGGATGAATTTGTCGGTGCCGATAAAAACAACACAATATCATTAAAATACATAAATGATAATATTGATAAACTTTATCCACGCGGGGCAATGTGTACCAGTAAAAGCGCACTGGCGCGGGACGACAAAATAATAAATGTTGCCACGCACGAAACCTTTGGCGTTCCAGATGACACAAACGATTACTATGTTGCTGGCGATGTCAGTTTGCATTGGATATCTTATGCTGAAATCGGTTTAGATGTTGTTTTAACTGTTGCCACCATGGGGGGCGGGGTGGTTATTACCGGTATTACAAAGTCCGCCCGGGCATCCAAAACACTAAAAAATCTGTCAAAGGTTATAAAGGAATTGCGCGAACTGCCAAAGGTTCAAGAATACATTGTCAAAGCGTCTAAATTGACGCGGGCTGAAAATAAACTGGGGCGCATACGCGATGCACAACGACTGGAAAAAGAACTGGCGGCGATAAACAAAACCCGTAATCCCGCCAAATATGCCGAAAAATTAAAAGAACTGGATCATGCCAAAGATAGATTAAAGGAAGTCGATAATATTACCGACCTGTCCAAATACGGCAAAGAAGAAATTACGGCAATGGAACGCGATGCACAACGACTGGAAAAAGAACTGGCGGCGATAAACAAAACCCGTAATCCCGCCAAATATGCCGAAAAATTAAAAGAACTGGATCATGCCAAAGATAGATTAAAGGAAGTCGATAATATTACCGACCTGTCCAAATACGGCAAAGAAGAAATTACGGCAATGGAAAAAAGTATTGCCGAAATGCAAAAAGAAACCCAGGAACTTATCAAGGCCGATAACGATGTCGCGAAATATGCTGAATCCGCAAAATCATATCGTGAAATAGAAAAATATGCCCAGTCATATCGGTTGTTAAAAACCAAACGGGCGGGCAATGTAGCCACACGCGCATGGCGCGATTTTCGGGCAACGCGTACCGGGAACAAGACAATCGGACGGGGCGCACGCATTGCACGTCAATCAATGAAATCGGGACGTGTACGCGATTGGTTGTTTCAATCCACGATGCGTAATATCGGCGCACTGGGACGTCTGGAAACGGCGGGCGGTGCGTTATATGGTGCATTAACAATTATCGGCGGAATGTATGACTGGACCGAAACCAGCACCGGTAATTTCACAAACGATATTGATTTTAAACCACTGTTATTATTATCGGCTGATGATTTGGCGGGTCAAGAAAACGTTATAAATTACGGCATGTGGTTAATGTGGTCGGGCGATTCAATATCCGCCGCGGATGACGATGCCGCTTATTTACAGGCGTTCGATTTCGCCGATAAATTCCATATTGATTTATTGGAAACGATGGAATCCAAGGATAATTATGCGTGCGATGTGGATATTTATGTTGTGCGTCCAGTGCTGCGTAATCCAGGTGGCGAAAATCCAGAAATATACTACCTTATTATGAACGATGAACCATGGTCAACGGAAAAGGAAAATTGATATAAAATGAAACCGAAAAAATTGATTTTTGCGCTGTTTATCTTTCCGATTATATGCGGCAATGTGTTCGCGGTATCGCCCTATGCAACAACGATTCAGCAAAATATACAAAAGAAATCTTTTCTGACCCCGGCATCGTTTCCAACAACCGCGGCGGATGCGTCTTTTATAGCGCGCATGGAATCCAAACGCGATGCATATATGCCGTATTTTAATCGTTCTGCATTTGCAGATTTACCCCTTGATGAACAGGACGAATTAGAAAATATGGCATATCGTGCCGAACAGGAACGCCAAAATAAGTTACGCACCGAATCCATACAAGAATACTGTAACGAATATCCATTGGATGGAACCAATTGTCCAGAATCTGCTGCTGTTTCAGGAACCAGCTCGCAACAGCAGGCACCCGTTCCATCTATATACCCAACAACGACACCCGTTTTTCCATCGGGTAATGTCCCGTATATGCGTGCGTCTTTGACCGCCGAAAACATTGCAAAATACAATCTTAAAACTTACAATGGCGGTTGCACGCCGCCGGAACGCAGTGGATGGTTTCGGGACTATATTCAAACAACCGGCCGATATGAAAACACAGATTCACCATTTGAAAAATTTATGATTACCGTTTTTCGCAAAGAGGGCGATTGTGGTTCACACCCAAATGATCGCGGTGGATATACATGTTATGGTTGTGCATCCAATGGTCTTTGCGCCGGTATCGACATGCGAACCATTACACGGGGCAGGGTTGAAGATTTAGCATATACCAAGATTTACAAACAGTACCATATTGAAACATTGCCAGATGCTTTTCGTGGATATGTTTTATGGGGCATGTGGGGTTCAGGCGCAATTACCGGAATAAAACAATTCCAAAGCGTGTTGGGGGTGCCCTTGACTGGCAAAATAGACGCTGCGACGATTCGTGCCGCAGAAAATTATACGGGCGATTTCGCCGATGCATACACAAAAAATCGTGAACAATTCTATCGCAACATAGTCAATCGCGATTCCAGCCAGGGTGTATTTTTACGGGGCTGGTTAAAAGCACTGGAATTATTACGCCCAAGCGGTTGTCATGTTGTGCCAGCAAATCCGATATACCGATAAAAATCACATTGTTTTTATTGGTGAAAAATTGTATAATTAATCTGAACAGAAAAGGGGATTACAATGAAAAAATTATTTATTGCGTTATTCTTGGTCTTTGGAACCGTTATATCCGCCGACGCGTATCAGGTTTTATCGTCCAAAGAACTGGGTCAGCGGGATGCAAAAAACCAAAATGTGGTTGTAAAATGCACCACCGACACGGGTAAAATTTCGAACCAGACTTGTTCACTGCGCCGCTATGCCAAATGCTCGGGCGAAGGTAATGCGAAAAAGTGTTCGGGTTGGCAACCGTGGACCGATTTGCGTAATCCCGAAAGACAATATGCCGATTGGAAAACGGCGGCATCCGCGTGTTGCCGCGCAATGGGTCTGCGATAGAAATGGCATCCAGCAAAGATTACCTTTTGTTCGTATTGGAACAATTGTCCGATTTGCCCGATATAGATTATCGCGCAATGATGGGCGAATTTATCATTTATTTTCACGGCCGGGTCATCGGTGGTATTTATGACAACCGTTTTTTGGTTAAACCAACCCCGGCGGCATTAAAAATCCTGGCTGATGCACCAATGGAAATTCCGTATCCTGGGGGCAAACCAATGATTATGGTGCCCGACATTGAAAACAGGGCATTGTTGGCACAACTGTTTAATGCGATGTATCCGGAATTACCAGCAACAAACAAGAAAAAATAAAATCGGCAAAACGCCGATTCGATTTTTGTGGTGGATGTGGGCGGACTCGAACCGCCGACCCCTACGATGTGAACGTAGTGCTCTAACCAACTGAGCCACACATCCGATTGTTTGTTTTGGTGGGGATAGTGGGACTTGAACCCACACGGTCGCAATGACCAAAGGATTTTA
>CAMVKK010000020.1 GCA_947168075.1 uncultured Alphaproteobacteria bacterium | reverse complement strand
CCTCTTTTTTTACTATATTATTACACAAAGGAGAAAAATATGAAGTTAAATTATAAATCAATTTTAACCGCTGCAACCGTAATGGTCGCCGCCGCAAATGCAAATGCCGGTATGGTTATGGACTGGTACGCGGGCGCAACCGCTGGTTACGGCAGTATGGCGATGGTTGTCGATGATAATAATCACAGCCACACCAGCGACCATTCTGCACAATCTTATGGCGCGGTTGTCGGTGTCGATCTGCCTGTCGTCCGGTTCGAAGCCGAATATGATTACCTGGATTCTAAACGGGTTGATATGCAGACTTTGATGGGTAATGCCTATGTTAAATTGCCGGGCTTGGTTGTTGTGAATCCATACATCGGTGTTGGTGTTGGTATGATGTTTGATGCGTCGGTTGATTCAAAATATTACTTAGATATTAAATTTGATACCGCCATCGCGTACCAGGGTATGTTGGGCGCAACATTGAACATTCCGGCTTTGCCATTCAAAATCGATATCGAAGGTCGCGCATTGTTTATACCCGAAATATATTCCAAGAACAATATAGAAATCGATGGATTGCAATACGATGCCCGCATCAAATTGCGTTATGTATTCTAATAAAGTGGGTTGAATCCGTATGCTGACACTGATTGATGGTAATTCGTTGTTATTCCGCGCCTACTATGGCGTGCACAGCCGTCTGACGCGGCGCGATGGAACCCCGACCGGTGCGGTGTACGGATTTTTCAATATGATTTTGCCGGTTTTGGCGGCGGCAGAGTCAACCGATTCAATCGTATGCGTTTTTGACGCATCGCGTATCACTTTCCGCCAAGATATTTACCCCGAATACAAATCTAACCGTGCGGAAACCCCGGCTGACCTGTTGGCCCAGGGGGTGATGATTCGCACCGGGCTGGCTGATACGGGGGTGCCGGTGCTCTGTATTCCCGGGGTCGAGGCCGACGATGTTATAGCAACATTGGCCACACAAAATACAAACAGTCAAACCCGCGTTATCACCAGTGACAAGGATTTGATGCAATTAATCAACGAACGCGTGTTTTTGTACGACGGTATGAAAGCGCGCGACATTCGCGAACCCGAAGTATTGGAAAAATTTGGCGTTCGTCCAGACCAGGTTATTGATGTTCAATCGTTAATGGGCGATTCGACCGATAATGTTCCGGGCGTGCGTGGAATCGGACCTAAAAAGGCATCGGAATTAATCAATCAGTTTGGGTCGCTGGACAACCTGTACGCGCACATTGATGAAATAGCAAACGAACGCACGCGCAATATGCTGCGTGACGGGCGCGAAATGGCATATATATCACGGCAATTGGTAACACTTAAACGCGATGTGAACCTGGACGGGTTGGTGCTGTCGCCGTTCGTGTTTAATCGCCCGGCGGCATTGCAATTCGTGCGCGATTCGGTGGAAAGTGCATCATTGGCTGCGAAAATAGAAAAACTTTTCCCGGCGACTGATTTCAACCCGGCGGCGGTTGCGCCAACAATGACCTTTCCGGGTTCTGCGTGTCCAACCGATATTGAAAACGAATCGCCCCGCCCCACCGAATCGCATACCACACCACAAAATAAAATCGCATCTGAATTCGTGGTTATTCGCACAATCGCGGAACTGGACGAATTTTTGTCGGGCGTGAAATCGGTAATTGCATTCGATACGGAAACAACCGGACTGAATCAGGAAGCGGACAAAATCGTTGGCATATCACTGGCGACCGATTCGATTCGTGGCGCATATGTTCCAATTCGGCACCAAACCGCCAGTGGTGATTTATTCGCAACAAATACCATCGCCCCGAATCAGTTGGACATTGAAACCGTTCGCAAACATATCTGGCCGGTGTTCACGGACAAGCGCGTGGTAAAGGTTGGACATAACCTTAAATACGACCTGCACATTTTGGAAAACGAGGGGTGGAACACCGCGGCGATTCGCCCGATTGACGATACGATGTTGCTTTCGTACGCGCTGCACGGATCTTTGCACGGACACGGGTTGGACGAATTGGCGACAAAATATTTGGGACACACCGATATTTCATTTGCATCGCTTTTCCCGGCGGGCACGCGCGATGCCGACAAACATTTTGATACACTGCCGATTGATACCGCCGCCCCATATGCCGCCGAAGATGCATCTGTTTGTTTTGCACTGTATGAACTAATGCGACCGGAATTGGACGCAAACGCGAAACTGCGCGAACTTTACGAGACATGCGACCTGCCATTGATGCCAATTTTGATGACAATGGAACGCAACGGTGTATTGGTGAACCGCGCGGGACTGCAAAGCCTGTCGGGGGCTTTCCATGACCAGTTAACAAAACTGGAACGCGAAATTTGGGATTTGGCGGGGCACGAGTTTAATATAGCAAGCCCCAAACAACTGGGTGCGATTTTGTTTGATGAATTGCATTTGCCCGAAAACAAAAAACGTTCAACGGATGCAGAAACCCTGAACGATATGATTGACGCGCACCCTATTATTGAAAAGATTTTATCGTGGCGTTCGATTGCAAAATTGGCGGGCACCTATGCGGACGCGTTGCCAAAACAAATCGCATCCGATGGACGTATCCACACCACTTATTTACAGACCAGCACGAACACGGGTCGTTTGTCCAGTCGTGATCCGAACCTGCAAAATATTCCGATTAAAACCGAACTGGGCGAAGAGATTCGTAAATGCTTTGTCGCGCCGGCGGGTCGTAAACTGATTTCCGTTGACTATTCACAAATTCAGTTGCGCTTGCTTGCGGATGTTGCAAATGTGAAAACTTTCCGTGACACATTTAACGCGGGCGCGGACATTCACGAACAGACAGCGCGCAAGATTTTTGGAATCGCGCCGTCTGCGCCGGTACCGAAAGAGATGCGGCGCGCGGCAAAGACAGTGAACTTTTCCATTATTTATGGCATATCGTCATTTGGGTTGGCGGGTCAATTGGGTGTATCGCGTCCGGCGGCGGCGGAAATTATCAATTCATATATGGCGGGGATACCCGAAATTAAAAAGTATATTGACGATATACATAAATTCGCAGAACGGAACGCATGCGTTTATACGCCGTGGGGTCGCCGAATCGAATTACCGGAAATTAAAAACCCACGCATGCGGGCATACGCACTGCGCGCCGCGGTTAACGCCCCGATTCAGGGATTCGAAGCCGACATAGTCCGCCGCGCCATGGTGGAAATTGACAAAAATATAATCCAACCGAATCGCGACATTATAAAGATGATTATGCAGGTTCACGATGAAATCATATTTGAATGTGATTCTGCACGTGCTGATGAATTTGCAAATAAAATCAAGAACGCAATGGAAAACGTCACGAAAATATCCGTCCCGCTGGTCGCCGAATATGTGGTCGGTGAAAAATGGGGAAAATAAAAACCGCCCAAACGGGCGGTTTTTTATTTCAACACAAAATGCACAACATACTGTGGCTTTTTATCCGCGCCAAGCGACGCACGAACAACCTTGTTTGACGCAATCTGGACCGCACGGTACAGGTTGTCCTGGTTCTTGCGTTCTGTTTTCGTCAAGTCATTAATAGCCTTGGTTATTTCGATTTGAATTTGCCGTTTCATAAATCCGGTTTCATCCGTTTCGAAAATACCGGCGCTGGAAACTTCGGGCGTGCCCTTTAAAAATCCGCGCTTATCAACCGGCAAAGTCACAAAAACAGCGCCACTGGTTGCGATTTTACGACGATTTTTATAGACCTGGTCTTCGGTACTGCGTTCGGTTTCGCCCTCCATCACGACCATACCCGTTTCAACCGTTTCGCAAACATACGGTTCCACACCATCGCACAGTGCAATCATTTCGCCATTATGCACAACCATCATAGATTTTGCACCACCGCGTTCCATTGCCATTTTACCGTTCAGCATTTCGGTTATGTATTCACCGTGCATTGGAATCGACACCTGGGGATGAACCATGTCATAGAATCGTTCATATTCCGGACGGCCGGCGTGACCGCTGGCGTGAACATTGTCGGTATCAAATATAGTGTGCGTTTTGATACCCATACGCGCCAATTTGTTATACAGGAACGAAACATCCTGTTCACGACCCGGAATAATAATCGCGCTGAACACAACCGTGTCGGTCGGCATTAATTTCATTTCCTTTACATGACCACGACACAGGCGGGTTAACATTGCGAACTGTTCACCCTGGGACCCCGTCAGGTATATTGCCTGCTTTTCGGCGGGCAAATCCTTGATTTCATCATACAGATAAACATCGTCCGCATTAAGATAGCCCATTTCTATTCCCATTTCGCGGAATTCAGGTAATCCGACATATGGAACTGGGTTTGGATTACTGCGTTCCTTAATCGCGGCAACACGTCCCGCATTGTGTGCAGCAATCGAAAACATTTTCATACGCGCAATACTGCGGGAATAGCCCGTTACGATAACGCGACCCGGGGCATTTTTCATAATTTTTGTTAATGCTTCGCTGACCTGAATTTCGGTTGTTTGTGGTGCCTGGCGATCTGTATCAGTCGAATCGCACGCACACGCCAACAATTTCGGGTCCGACCCAATTTCGCGCAGCCGCGCAAAGTCGGTTGCAGGTTCAATCGGGTTATCGTCGTTAAATGTCCAATCCCCCGTGTGCAGAATCTTGCCCGCCGGGGTTTTGATGATTAACATTTGCGCTTCGGGAATACTGTGCGTAACGTGAAAAGTTTCTATTTCGAACGGGTCGATTTTTAATGTCGCCCCGTTGTGGTCGAATATGATGATGTCTTTGCCATCACGCAGTGGCATTTCCATCCCGGCAAAAGTCCGCTTTATAATCTCACCCGGAAAACGCGTGCAGTAAATAGGCTTTTTAAACTTTGGCCAAATGAATTTCAATGCGCCAATGTGGTCTTCGTGGCCATGGGTCATAACAAAGCCAACAACATCTTTTTTATGCTTTTCCAACCAAGTTGTATCACAGTATTGAACGTCACCGGCGCCGATTTCTTCCTCTAAGAAACCCATACCGCAATCCACGACCAAGTATTTGCCCTTGTACTTATACACATACATATTTTGACCAATATGTTCCAATCCGCCCAGTGCGACAAAATAGATTTTATCGTCGTTCGTGTCGGATTCGTGCGCCGGCTGGTCTGCAATTTTCTTTGACTTTTTAACGCGTTTTTCGGATTCTGCATCCGCGACCTCTTGCGCCACTTCGGCGGCTGTTTTTTTATGTAATCTTACCATTTATAATCCTTTTATTATGTTTAACATTTTCGCCACCACAAAATCCATTGCCAATAAAGAAAAATCCTTTATTTGTAGTGAATCTGTGGCGGCGCGTCAACCCCGTATGACAAATATTGTTCCAGAAATACACGGGGTAAATTTTTCATAATCGCGACCAATACGGGTCATCGATACTCTCTCTGGTACTATGTATGATAGTATTTTTAGCGCAAAAATCAAGAATAAACGCGCATTTACAAATTAACCCTTACAAGAATAATTGCGTTGTGTTACGGCGTTGGTGTGGATTGATAAAAAGTAAGGATTTCAATATGAAAAAGTTTATTTTCGGCATTTTATCCGTTATTTGCGTGTGTTTGGTTATGGATACCAATTGTGCATGGGCGTTGAACGAACCCGATTGTGCTGCTGGAACATGCCTGGATGCTATTTATAATGGTGATGGTGCATTTATGTACTGTAACGAAGGTGGTGGTTCCGGTGAATCGTGTACGTGTTTTGAAAACCGTAGTTGGACATCTTATCCTTGTATATGTACCAGCGATGCCGACTGTGGTACGTATTGCATAAATGGAGAATGTAGATGCAGAGACTGTAATTGCCCGGATCAGGAAACAACATCCATCGATGACTGTAATTACAAAACAACAACTTATAATGGATGCGAATGCGATGGCACTTGTATTGTTAACACGACCACGTTTGGTTGTTATACCAACGGTTCGGACAGCACAGGTGATTTTAGTTGCGTAGCAGACTAAATCCAAAATATTTATATTACACGGGCGGAGTTACCGCCCGTAAATTTTTATAGTTTGTTTATACCAGTTGACAAAACAACAACTTGTAAATAGAATGCCACTGTTAACTGTTTATGAAAGGAAATCATTAAATGCAAACTGAATATGAAAAATTGCGCACAGAAGAAAATGTGGCATTTGATACATACAAAAACGAACGCAAAAAAATTGCCGATATTTTTTATGCGGATTTACAGCGAAAATCTCGCAAAACCAATTTAATCGCTGGCGCAGGTGGCGGCATATTACTGGGTCTTATATTTGCCACATTAATCATAGACACGACAGCACGTAATTTGTCATACAATCCGAACACAAAAAAAACAGAAACCCGATTGGATAAAAATATTCTGTTACATCAAATACCACGAATTATCGCAATAACAATATTATGCGCAATCGGTACATTCGGAATAAAAACAATCAAGAACAATAAACAAAATCGCATTGATTCGTTGAAAATGGCAAACGAAATTCTTAAAAAATATTTTGATAAAACACTGTCACCATTAGATGCACAAAATATGCCATTGCGTGCCACAACTGCTGCCGCATTAATTATCAACAATATGAACGAGCAAGATGTGCATAAATTACACACCCTGGCGGCGGACAGTATATTTACAGATAATAACGGACATTATGTACTGTACAATGAGTGTATTAATATCGCGTCACAAATGATATCGGGATACATAAACAAAAATCCAGATTTGGCATATAATGTTATGCGAATAATGCGTGGCGAAGAACCCAAAACCTATTTCATTTTGAATCAATCGCAAAAAACACGATAAAAAAATCCGGCAATGCCGGATTTTTATTTGTCCCCTATTCTGCCAATGTTCCAACCGACATAGTTATACGGCGGATACCACTGCTGATGGACTTTTCTTTATTAACCTTTGCCCGAATAATTTCGCCCGTATGATAGACGTGTGTTCCACCGCACAATTCGCACGAAACATCACCCGCGGTAATAACTTTCACTGTATCGCCGTATTTTTCATTGAATAAAGCCATCGCCCCCTTGGCTTTTGCCTCATCCAACGACATTTCTTCGTGTTTAACCGGCATATCGGCGGCAATCCATTTATTCACCAGGTCTTCGACCGCCTGTTTTTCTTCGGCGGTCATCGCACGACCAAAGCGAAAATCGAATCGAACAGAATCCGGCGAAACTTTGGACCCGCGTTGTTCAACATCATCGTTCAGAACCCGCTGTAATGCCGCCTGTAATAAATGTGTCGCGGTATGTGCACGCGCGGTCTGTTGCCGCACTGTTTCATTAATTTGTGTGGTAACGGTATCGCCAACCGTGATATCCGCAACCAATGTCCCCTTGTGCACAACAACATTACCAACACGATTCGTTTCCATCACATTCATAACCGCCGCGCCATCACGCAGAATCGTTCCCATATCGCCAACCTGGCCCCCCATGGTGCCATAAAAGTTGGTTTTATCCAGCGCAACTTCCACCTCGTCCCCGGATTTTGCGGACTTTACAAATTCATCATTACGCAAAATTGCCAACACGCGCGATTCGATTTTTGCATCGGGTGCATACTTTGACGAATCGTCCGTTGCCGGCAAATCAGTCTGCGATTCCCAAAGGATGCGCGTCCCACGCGTATCGGCACGCGAACGTTCCTTTTGTTCCGCCATACATTTTTCAAACCCGGCAACATCAACCGCAATATTTTTATCACGCAGAATCATTTGTGTCAGGTCAATCGGAAAACCGTATGTATCAAACAATTTGAACGCGACATCACCCGGCAAAATACCATTGTTTATTTTCGGCAATTCGGCATCCAGCAATTTCATACCGTTCTGTAACATATCTGCAAAAGCGTTTTCTTCGTTTTCAATAATTTCAACAACGCGCTTTTGTTCATGTACTAATTCAGGATATGCATCGCCCATTGTCGCAATCAACGCGGGATACAGTTTCGACAGCAATGCGCCACGATGTCCCAACATTTGCCCGTGCCGCATTGCACGGCGCAAAATTCTGCGAATCACATAGCCACGATCTGTATTAGATGGAATAACACCATCGGCAATCGCAAATCCAACCGAACGCAGGTGGTCGGTAATAACCTTGAACGAAGTTACATTGTCGGGTGTTTCCGCGACTCCTGTAACATCACTTACCGCGCGTTTTAATGCAACAAATACATCTGTATCATAATTATCTGTTTTACCCTGAAGAACCGCTGCCATACGTTCCAAGCCCGACCCCGTATCGACATTTTGTTTTGGTAACGGTGTTAAATTACCGTTCGCATCGCGATCATATTGCATAAATACATCGTTCCAAATTTCGACATAACGCCCACCGTTTTCATCCGGCGACCCCGGCAGCCCGCCCGGCAATTCCGCGCCCATATCATAGTGCATTTCCGTACACGGTCCACACGGTCCGGTATCACCCGCCGACCACCAATTATCTTTGTCCAAACGAATCGCGTCTTTGCCGGTTATTTTTTTCCAAATAGCCGTTGCGTCATCATCGGAAATATGTGTTGTAACGACAATGCGATTCGGGTCCAGTTTAAAAACTTTGGTCAATAATTCCCACGACATCGCGATTGCTTCTTCTTTGAAATAATCGCCGAACGACCAATTTCCCATCATTTCAAAGAAAGTATGATGACGACCATCAAAACCGACATCTTCCAAATCATTATGTTTTCCACCGGCACGAATACATTTCTGGACATCCGCAACACGTGGCGCAAATGCGGGTTCGATTCCCTGTAAAATGCCCTTCCACGGGACCATACCGGCAACCGTGAATAATAATGTTGGGTCATTTGGAATCAAAGACGCAGACGGCACAATTTTGTGTCCGCGCGATTCAAAGTAATCCAAAAATGCTTTTCGTATTTCGTTATATGTCATTTGTTTTTCCTGTTTTTTTAACTGTGCAATTTTACCCGCAATTATGACCGGTTGCAATCTAAAATTGCAACCCGGTGGTATTTTATGATATAATGATAGAACAAAGGGAAAACATCCAATGAAGCCCGTTATGCTTTATGCGATAATTGCAGTTGCCGCGATTGCCATCGTGGCTGGCTTTGGTTTTCAATTGGGCAACCCACCACCGACAATTCCAGAATCTGTGGCGGGCAATGTTTTGTTTGTTTGTCCTGCAACTGACGCAACATGGGATTCGATTGCATTTGGATTATCCCCAATTAACCGCTATATTGTTGGTGCTTTTTTCTTTGCGGCGGTATTGTTGCTGTTCGGATGGGGATGGCAATTATATCAAAATTTATTAAGCGATAAATTCAAACGCGATTCGTTCAAAAACATCTGGGGATTTACCAAGATATGGTTTTGGGCGTTGGTTATTGTTACCATATTAATATATACACCGAATCATTTTCGCCGTGTTGAAATCACGGGTGCGCCGGGCAATTGGGTACTGTGCAACGCGTCTGATATGTGCGATTCGTCCGTGGCAAACTGCCCGAATCATATGGTTCGTGCTGATGCGGTTCATGCGCACTAAATTTGTCAACATTAAAAAAATTTTCGATCTTTAAAATATACTCTTGACTTAGATGGCGGTTTTCTCTACGATTCGATTAAGCAAGACGGGCAATGTCCTTGAAATAGTGGATTCCAGACTGCATTTCAAAGACATTGCCCCGAAATGCGGGACACACCTTAATTAAATATTTAATGAAAAGGAGAAAAACAATGAACAAAGCTCAATTGATTGAAGCTATTGCAAACGAAATCAACGTTACCAAAGCAACTGCCGCGGCCAGCGTAGATGCATTCATCAACACAGTTACAAAAGTTCTGAAGAAGAAAGGCGATGTTCGCTTGGTCGGCTTCGGCACATTTACAACTGCAAAACGCAAAGCGACAACAGGCCGTAATCCTCAGACTGGCGCTGCTATCAAAATCCCAGCATCCGTTCAGCCTAAGTTTAAACCGGGCAAAGCTTTGAAAGATGCTTTGAACTAAACTGATTTTGTTCAGTAATTTGAAATCAGGTTCCCAATCGGGAACCTGATTTTTTATTTTTATGCTGGACAATAAAAATTATATTGCTACAATCGCATCGTGATAAAAAAACAAAAGGAAAGGAATATGCCACAGAAATCAACAAAAAAAGCCCCGGCAAAAAAACCGGTTAAAAAAATCGTTAAACCTGCAATGGTCGCAAAACCTGTTGTGAACGAAATACCATTGCCGGATCCGTATTGCCACTGCACAAAACGCAAAAGAAATACTATTTTGACATGCGTTTCCATTATCTTTTTCTTGCTTGGGATGTTGGTATATCATATGTTTTTCTGTGATGGTCATCATCCACGTTACAGAATGAAACCACATTTTGTAAATGGCTGTGTTGATGTTACAACGGTTAAATGTCCAAAGATGTTGGAAAGTTTACCAATGATGGACACAGACAACGACGGTTGCATTACGAAAAAAGAACTGCGTGCCGCGAAAAAGATGATGCGCCGCCACGCGGAACCTGCATCGGTTGAACCTGCGGTTAATGTCGAAGATGCAATCGCACCGGTTGTTGAATAAGTTTTCTTGTTTAGTGGTTGTTGTTTAAACCGCCAGAAATGGCGGTTTTTTTTGTTAGTCTTCATTTTCCAATGCGCGCGGGTGCGCATGCATATAGATATTACTTATTTCCGCCATATTAACCTTGGTATAAAGTTGTGTTGTGGAAAGCGATGCATGACCCAATAATTCTTGCAACGAACGCAAATCCGCCCCACCCGCCAACAATGCCGTTGCAAAAGTGTGCCGCAACGCGTGCGGCGTTACATAGTCCGGCAACTGTAAATAATGCCGCAGTTTTTCAACAACCTTTTCAGCCATACGCGGCGACATAGGCAAACCACGCACACTGCGGAACAATTCGTCATCCGGCGCGGCACCAAACGGACGAACGGCGGTATATTTTTCAATTGCATCATACACCGCGGGCAACACCGGAACGATTCGTTCTTTATTTCCTTTGCCGGTAATACGCAGAACTTCCGGGCAACCACGAACATCACTGTTTTTCAGTCCCAACGCTTCGGATATACGCAGACCGCAACCAAATATCAATGTTACCAACGCCCAATCACGCGCCGCAACCCATGGGTCAGAACCTTCGGTTTCCATAATTGCGGCTTTCATATTTGCAACATCGGCAGGTTCAATCGCCTTGGACAATTTTCGTGGAACCTTTGGTGAAGAAATTAATCCAATCGCATCATTTTTGATATTATGATATTTCGCCAAATATTTATAAAACCCGCGCAAAGATGACAACGCCCGCGCCGTTGATTTATGCGCCAAACCACGCCGTCCACGGTCCGCCAGGTATGCCCGAAAACAAATCGTATCTGCACGCGCCATATCGCGCAATTCAACCGTGCCGCCGGCAAATCTTTCATAAAATTCGATGAATTCACGAATATCTGTTTCATACGCAGTCGCAGTATGTTCGGAATAATTCTTGGTTCCGGTCAGGTATTCTATAAATTCGCCAATTATTTCGTTCATCTTATTTCAAATGTCGCCGATACAGATACGGAAACATCGGTATCTTTTGATACCAAACTGCCGCCTGTATCCAAAGCCGCGCTTTCCGCCACCGCCCCCAGTGCCATCATACGCGGGGCAATATTTTTATACATACTGGTATTACTGGTGTTGGTTTCATACGACACAGACAACATACGACCCGCACGCCGATTGTCGCCTGCCGCCAATGCATTGGCACGAACACGTGCGTTTTCAACCGCCACCCCCAGGCACCGCTCCATAATAGGTTTTAACACTTCGGCGCTGGTATACATACGCAGATTTTCCGAAAACACGTTTTCATTTCCCGCAAATTCGTTAAGAATCGTTTCAATTGTTTCAACGTTCTTGGCCGAAACCTCTACTGCAATTGTGGTTTCAATGCCCATTGACACAGATTTCTGTTTTTCGTGATTCCATTCTGTTTTTTCATACGAATTGAATTGCGTAGTTTGCATTTCCGCATCATCCAAAGTTTTTACAAATTCAGTAATCTTTGCCACCTGGGCGGTTGCCATTTTCATTGACCGCGCCGCCGATTTATCCAGTGTTGTAACGCGTAATGTTATCGCCGTTTTGTCGCGTGGCGCCGTTGTCAAACATTCGCCCCGCACCGCAATAGTGCGCGGAATTGATGGTTGATTCATCGCATTAAAAAGCAACATTAAAATCGCACCACAACCAACAACGGTCAAAAACCATACGCCAAACACAGTTAATTTTACTGTTTTCATTATTTTCATAACTCTCTCCCTTGGTTTTAATTATCCCAACATTGCGTGATGCACACGGTCAAAAGTTTCCGCCGCCACAACACGCGCACGCGATGCACCGTTCGCCAAGACAGCGTCCAGTTCCGCTGTATTCGACATCAATCGTTCGTATTCACAACGCGCATCTGATAACACCGAATTAATCTTTTCAAACAACATTGTCTTTGCGGTTCCATACCCCATGCCGCCCGCAACAAACATTTTACGGAATTTAGCAACTTCCGATTCCGTTGCAAAATGCTTATACAGCAGGAATATCGTTGATTCATCAGGATTCTTTGGTTCATCCGGGGTTTTACTGTCCGTGATAATCCGCATAATCTTTTTCTTTAATTCAGATTCCGATGCAAACACCGGGATTGTGTTATCGTACGACTTACTCATTTTACGACCATCCAGCCCAGGAATAATACCGGCAGTTTCACTGATTACAGGTTCAGGCAATTTGAATGTATCGCCATAAATGTTATTAAAATAACCGGCAATATCGCGTGCAAATTCAACATGTTGTTTTTGGTCTGCGCCAACCGGAACAATATCTGTATCATATAACAGAATATCTGCGGCCATTAATATAGGGTATGTATACAATCCCATATTAACACCCGCATCAATATCTTCGTTATTGGCAGTATTTTTTTCAACCATCGCTTTATAAGAATGTGCGCGGTTCATCAACCCTTTTGGCGTTACATTTGTTAACAATGTCGCCAATTGATAAACCTGGACAATATCAGATTGCCGAAATAACACAGCATTTTTTAAATCCAACCCCAATGCTATTAACATTGCCGCAATTTCGTATGTATGCTGTTTAATAATCGATGAATCATGTATGGTGTTCAATGCATGTAAATCTGCGATAAACATATATGTACGATTTTTTTTGGACATTTCCACCAACGGTTTCAACGCACCAATGTAATTTCCCAAGTGTGGCGTACCCGTCGGTTTTATACCCGTTAAAATTATTTTATCAGACTTTTTTACCATAACATTTACCCTTTTGTGTCCATGTGTTTTTATTCGTGTTCTTCGGCGGACTGATCAATAGATGGCCGGAATATTTCCACATCGCGCGTCATAGCAAGAAATTTTTCCGCACGCCGCGCCGGCAATTCATCCACAGGAATTGATTCAAGTTCTTTTAACTGTTCCACAACCGCCGCCGCCAGCATTTCCATTGTTGTTTGCCAATCGGTATGTGCACCGCCCGACGGTTCGGCAACTATTTTATCAATAACGTTCATATCCGCCATATCACGCGCGGTCAA
>CAMVKK010000019.1 GCA_947168075.1 uncultured Alphaproteobacteria bacterium | reverse complement strand
TATTCGTGACATTGTTCGAGCCGGATCAACCACATCCTTGAAAACGACCGCTGTCGTGCCGGTACCGGTAAATTCGATATCGCCACACCCCAACATACGATCCAATATACCCTGGTGCAGACGCACCGATTCCACCTTTACATTACGCAATTCACCCAGATGAACCGCCACAATGCCGACTTTTACAATGACACGCTTGTTTGTCACAACCATTTCCGTTGTTTTGTTTCTAAGGTAGAAATAGAACCCAAAAATGATAAATAAAATGCCAATTCCATACACCAGCGACAAAACGCCAAATATGAAACACACCGCCGTTGGCACGCCCCGTATCCAATGCAATTTGACCGTTTCTTTAATTTTTTCATTATCGGTAAATATTTTTTTCACATACATTTTGGCAACCCCTTGGTTAACAAACATTTTATATCAAAAAGGGAAAATAATCAATACTCCCATTGACTTTACATACCGTTGAACTATAATAATGTGTGTTGGGTGGTGATAACACCTTTCCGATTTCCCCACAAAACTTCAAATAAAAACTTCATCAAACTTTTCGGCGGCCACGCGTGGCGCCGGCGGCGTTGCGTTGTTGGTTTCCGAAATACAAAACAAAAGGAAACTAAAATGAACAAAATACAACGTGCCGTACTGTTTGCGGCGGAAAAGCACAAAACCCAACTGCGCAAGGGAACAAATATACCATACATTGTCCACCCGATTGGTGTTATGGAAATACTTATGCGCGTGGGCGCATCAAATGATGCGATTGTGGCGGGCATTTTGCACGACACAATCGAAGACACCAATACCACATACGATGAATTGCGTAAAACATTTGGAAAACGTGTCGCCGATATTGTTATGGCGGCCTCGGAATCCGACAAGTCTTTGCCGTGGGAAACACGCAAGAAAAACGCCATCGCTGCGTTACGCAAATGCCGTGACGAAGATATATTGGCGGTAATATTTGCCGACAAAACCCACAATTTACAATCGATTCATCACGATTGGTTGTTGGAACACGAACGTGTGTGGAATCGATTTAAACACGGTGAATACGACCAATTATGGTATTACGGACAAATCTGCAAAATAGCCCAAAAAAAATATAAAACTGTGTCGCCAAAACTGCGTACGATAATGTTTGAATACTGGTGGGAATACGACAAATTCAATAAACACCTGATTGACATTATGACCGATTTTGGACGTATGTGTGCCGGCATTGACCGCGAAGACTGGGACCCGTGGTATGACGATGAATTTTTAGGAACAACGCCATGGGAACGATTGGTCGGAACAACCGAAAAAGCCAACGAAGTTATTAAAAAACCAACCTTGTTGGAACAATATCACGAATTGGCGAAACAACGGGGCAAAGATATATCAAGTGCCACAAACAATGAAATCGTGGCAAAAATGAAAGAAATCGAGTCGAAATTTACAGAATCCGACTGGAACAAACTGATTAAATCATCGCCGGTGTTTATGCGCCCAATGATAAATGAACAACGGAAAAAATATTTGAAACAGAAATAATAACTCTTTTATTTTTGGGACGCTCATTATACAATTATGCATTATGTGGCGGATGATTCTGGTTTCTTTATTGGTTGCGGGGTGTGTATGTTTCGGCACGCACGATGATATTACCGTTGTCAAACCGGCGGATGCTGCGCGCTATTCCGTTGCGACAATCCAGAAAATAACAAGCCAAACCGCCCCCGTGCATATTTATATCGAAGGCGACGGCCACGCGTTTGATTTTCTGGGGCGCGCAACAGATGACCCGACCCCGCGTTCACGATTTATGCGCGATATGGCGGCGGCGGACAATTCGCCAAATGTCGCGTATATCGCCCGACCTTGTCAATTCGTTATGGATGAAAAATGTAATGTTTCTGATTGGACCGATGGACGCTTTTCGCGCACTATGGTTGACAGTGTCGCCGGTGCAATAAAAACAATTGCGGGAACTCGTCCGGTTATCTTAATCGGGTATTCAGGTGGGGCGATGATTTCGGGTCTGGTTATACAAAAACACGGCGAAATTGATGCCAAAAAGTGGATTACAATTGCCGGCGTGCTGAATCATAGCGACTGGACGGAATATTTTGGCGACACACCACTGCGGCGTTCGCTTAACCTGAACACATTGCCGCGTTTGCCGCAACTGCATTATATTGTTGAAAAAGATACGATTGTTCCAAATTACCTGTCAAAACAATGGGTTAACGAAAAAGACATAAAAATCATAGAAAATGCCCGCCACGACACAATTCCGATTATAAAATTAGACTTTACATACTGAAAACCAGCACGCGAATTTTACCGCCCAGGTCTTTATCAGCCCGAACAAATTTCCACCCAGCGCGCGTAAATATGGAACGAACCGCACGCGACATACCCGCCCCTATTTCCACATAGACGCGACCATTTTGTTTAATCCACAAATGCGCGTTTTTTGCGATTTGTTCATACGCCGCCAATCCATTATTTTTTGCGTACAGCGCAACCGCCGGGTCAAACCGCGCACCCGCGTTTACACGCCGGTCACCACGCGCAATATATGGCGGATTAGAAACAATCACATCAAAACGTTCTTTCCCAAGATTTGCGCGGCTAAATTTTCCACGCATCAATTCAAATTCATCGCAAAGCCCCATATCGCACGCATTTTTCCGCGCCACCCGTAACGCACGCCGCGAAATATCAATTCCAATCGCCGATGCGCCGGGAATATTTGCGATAATTGCGATTGCAACACACCCTGTTCCGGTTCCCAAATCCAGCACGCGCAAATCACGCGCGCCGCGCCAATCGCCCAGTACTGATTCCACCAATGTTTCCGTATCGGGCCGCGGATCCAGCGTATATTTATTTGTATAAAACGGAATTCCGTAAAACCACTTTTCATGAATGATTTTAGCAACCGGCACCCCACGGCGCAATTTGCGCGCCACGCGCCATACCATAAAACGCGACATATCCCCGCCGAACTTTTCAATTATTATTCGGGCGGTATGTGGATTACCGGCGGAACTTAAAATTGCGAATGCTTGATTTATTTCCATAAAACTATTATAATCGATGCCATGCAAAAAGTAAAATTTATTATGAATCCGTCATTACTGTCCCGATTGGTGATGGTGTTGGCAATTGTATTATCGTTGGTCGCAATTTTTACAGTTGTATTGTGGCATGGCGACCGTGGAACAAAAATCAGTGAACCCGCGGAATGCAAGACTATGGTGGTTGTTGCATCGGGCGACACATTGGGCAAAATCCTTATTGACCAAGGGTTAAATAACAGCGATGTTAATACTATCGCAGACATGTTGAAAAAGAACGCGGGCATTTCCACCCTGCGGGCGGACAGCGACAAAATCGAATTCGTGCGCGCGGACGAAAAATCCCCTGTGTCCAAGATAGTCGTTATTCCGTCCCCGTGGAAACAGGTTGAATTAACCTGTGCGGAAAACGGCGGTTGGAATTGTAATACTATCGAGGTTGAACGCGACACACGCGCCGTATATAAATCGGGCGAAATCAAAAACGGCGACAGTTTTTATTTGGCGGGGATTCGTGCGGGCATACCGGCGGGCATTTTAATTGATGTATTTGATTTACTGGCGTTTGAAATGGACTTTGAACGCGATGTTCGTGCAGGTCAGCATTTTTCTGTACTTTACGAAGAAAACTTTGCCGATGGCGAAAAGGTTGATAATGGACATGTCTTGGCGGTGCAATTCGAAGCGCTGCGTGGCAATGTCAAAATGTATCGGTTTAAAAAATCAGATGGCACAACGGGATACTATGACGAAAACGGCAATGGCGCGATTAAATCGCTGAAACGCACACCGATTAACAATGCCAAGGTTACAAGTAATTTTTCCACCAGTCGCAAACACCCCGTATTGGGATTCACCCGCGCACACAAAGGGGTCGATTTTCGTGCATCAACCGGAACGCCAATTCCGGCGGCGGGTGCGGGTCGCGTTGTTGCCCGCGGATTTAATCGCGGTCATGGTAATTATGTAAAGATTCGCCACAACGGCACATTTGAAACGCTTTACGCGCACATGTCTAAATTTGCCAAGGGTGTTAATGTCGGCACCACTGTACGCCAAGGACAAACGATTGGATATGTTGGTTCAACGGGTCTGTCAACCGGTCCGCATTTGCATTACGAAGTTATCAAAAACGGCACACATGTAAATCCATTAACGGTAAAATTGCCGGCGATAAACAACCTTGGGGATGCGGACAAAAAGAAGTTTATCGAATACCGTAAAACACTGGACGGTGGTATTGAGCAATTGACCAAGAACAAAAACTGGTTTATTCAAATGTAATTCAAAATAAAAAGCACGCCAACGGCGTGTTTTTTATTGTGTACCGTTCTTTTAATATCAACGGGTGTTGCCACTATTTGGATTTTTTCGTTTTTGTTTTGCTTGTTTTGCGTTTTGTGGCAATCTTTTTCCCCGCAATAATGTCGCGGATTTCATCACCAGTCAATGTTTCACGCGTCAGCAATTCGTCCGCTAATTTTTCCACAATCGCACGATTTTGCGACAATATGCGTTTTGCATCTGCGTGCGCGGCATCCATCCATTTGCGAATTTCAGAATCAACCAATTCGGCGGTCTTTTCGGATGCGTTTTCCAACGCACCCCGCCCCGCCCACGGTGCAGACTGATTAATCGCAACCATACCAAGTTTGTCCGACAAACCCGCCGTAGTTATCGCGTACCGCACCAAACGAGTCGCACCGGCAATGTCGCTTTCCGCACCGGTCGTTATTTTGTCCGCGCCAAAGAATATTTCTTCGGCGGCACGCCCCGCCAACGACACCGACAATTGTGCGCGAACTTCGGATATGGTCATGGAAACTTTGTCATCAATCGGCAAATGTTGAACCATGCCCAGTGCACGGCCACGCGGTATAATTGTCGCCTTGTGTATTGGGTCAACAATGTCGGCATAATGTTGACCGACGAATGCATGACCGGCCTCGTGAAATGCGGTTAATTTTTTATCTGCATCACGAATCTTGCGCACTTTGCGCGGCCCCATCATAATTTTATCGCGTGCTTCGTCCATATCTTCATTAGTAATCTCTTTGTGTCCAACACGCACCGCGTGCAATGCGGCTTCGTTCAGCAGATTTTCCAAATCCGCACCCGAAAAGCCCGTTGTTCCACGCGCAACATCCATTAAATCAACATTTGATGCCAATTTTACCCGATTGGCATAAAGGTTCAAAATTTCGCGACGACCCGATAAGTCCGGCAATTCAATATAGACCTGTCTGTCAAAGCGACCGGGACGCAACAACGCCGGATCCAACATATCAACCCGGTTTGTCGCGCCCAGAACAATTATGCCCGTATCGTTCGCGAAACCATCCATTTCAATCAGCAACTGGTTCAATGTTTGTTCGCGGTCCTGGTCGTTATGGATTTGTGTGCTGCGCTTTTGCCCGATTGCATCGATTTCATCAATAAACAAAATACACGGTGCGTTGCGCTTTGCCATTTCAAACATTTCTTTGATTTTTGCAACGCCCAACCCAACGATGATTCCGGAAAAATCACTGCCGGATGCGGCAAAGAACGGAACATTTGCTTCGCCCGCAATCGCCCGCGCCAATAATGTTTTACCGGTACCCGGTTCACCCGACAACAATACACCACGCGGCACACGCGCGCCCAACGATTTGAACTTTTCTTTATTTTTAAGAAAATCAACAATTTCCATTAATTCTTGTTTTTCTGCATCGATGCCGGCAACATCTTTGAATGTTGTTTTCTTTGGATTGCCCGTCATAATTTTTGTTGGATTCTGACCCGCAATACTGCGTGTGATTCCGCCACGCGGCCCGCGGAATATAAACCAGAAAAATAAAATCCACAATAAAATCGGCAACCAAAAAACCATACGTTCAGTAAATGGTCGCGTTGAATCAATTGATATTGTCGCACCCGATTCCGCCATTTTTGTCAGTAATTCAGGATCGTATGTGATTGTCGCAGTGTACTTTGTCCCGTCGTCCAATGTCCCCGTTGCATCAGATCCGCGAATATTCATCGTTTTTATTTCATTCGCCCGGCGCAATACATCTGAAAAAGACAACTCTATTGGATTCGCATTTGTCGCCACATTTTCACCCGACGGCAAAGCCGCATCATCGCGCACATCAAAAGCCAGTACCCCAAGTCCCAAAATAATGAAAAGTGGTATCGCCAAAATCCAAGATGATTTATCGTGTTTAATTTTATTTTTTAATTTGTCTATTTTTGCCATGTCGAATCCTGAATGTTGTTTTTGCCCCTTCGGGAACAATCAAAATGCGCGTCCCCAGTCGCCGCAATGTGCAATGCCCCAATGTAAACTTGCAATCACCGTGCAATTTATCTAGTGCCATTTGCAGCGAATTCAAGCGCGGTTGATAATTATCCCCCCCGATTTTTTGAATCAATGTTCCGATAAACTTTAACCTAATATCCGGCATCAGGTCAAATAGAAAAGAATCACGGAACATCGCAAATCCATTTCCCATAACATCAGCCACTAATTTATCAATATCAGTCGCAATCGCGCTGCGCGCACGGTTAAGGTTTTCAATCGCCAACAAAATGCGTTCATCACTGATGCCTAATTTATCGTGCAACAAATGTCGATTTTGGCGAATCTTTACACGGGTGTATCGCGCATCGCTGTTCATTTCATCTGTGAAATATTTAATGCCGCGCGTATCGCAATAATTTCGTAATTCATCACGCGAAACATTTAATAGCGGTCGAACAATTTTAATTCCATCACGTTCAGAAACCGGCTGCATCGCCGCCAAACCATAAACACCGCTGCCCCGCCCCAGGTTCATTAAAAATGTTTCAATCTGGTCATCAGCCTGGTGTGCGGTCAGCAAATATTCAATTCCGTTGTCACGACAAAAATCAGTCATCATTTTATATCGCGCAGAACGAGCCGCCGCTTCCAACCCAGAATCAGGCTTTTCACCCGTCCAACGGAAAATATGACACGGCACATTTAATTTTTTACATAAATCACAAACATATTCTGATTCCGTATCCGCCGCATCGCGCAAACCATGATTCACATGCAGACATACAATGTCCGCACCAATTTCCACCAACCAATGCAATAATGCCACGGAATCAACGCCGCCACTGACCCCGACAGCCATTTTTTTCCCATAGAATTCACGCATAAAATCAATAAAATTCTGATTCATAGTACCGCTATTTTATGATATAATTATGAAAAATAAAGGGAAAAAGATGAAACGGAATATTAAAACCGTTGCGGTTTATTGCGGTCATGAATACGGATTAAATCCGGCTTTTGTGCGCGATGCCGGGTTGATGGGCGAATTAATCGCTAAAAATGGGTTGAATATGGTATTCGGCGGCGGCGATGTTGGATTAATGGGAACGGTGTCCAGCGCCGCGCTTAATAACGGTGGTCATGTAATTGGAATATCAACCGAACACGTTATCGCAAAGCAAGAACCTGCCCACGAAAAAATCGATGTCAAAATCGTTCGCGGCGTTAATGAACGAAAGCAAAAAATGTTTGAATTGTCGGATGCTTTTATCATTATGCCGGGCGGCATTGGCACATTAAATGAAGCAACCGACATTTTAACCATGCAGCAAATCGGCGAAACGACAAAGCCAATATTTTTCCTGAACACCGCAAATTTTTGGGAACCGTTGTATAATATGATTCTGGAAATGAAGCGCCAAGCGTTCATAAGCGAATGGCGGGATTATATCGCATTTATGGGCGCAACCCCGTTCGAAATTATGGAAAAAATTTTGAACTATTAAAAAACCGCCGTTTGGCGGTTTTATTTTGCAACTTCAATAACTTTGTCGTGTGATGTCGCGCCACGCACAATTTTTATGCCCGATTTAGGCACATCATAATATTTAGCCAGCATTTTTATCACCGCCGCATTTGCCGCACCATCGGTTGGGGCGGCATTGGTATAGACGCGAACAACGTCGCCATCGACAACAATCTTTTGCACGCGGGCGCGCGGAATAACCCGGACATTTATAATCATTTTAAAGTGTTGTTATATCTTTTATCTTTTCACCGGCGACAATATGCATATGAAAATGTGGCACGCTTTGGCGCAGGTAAACACCGTTGCCAGTATTTGCGAACATATTGCAATCGGTAACCCCCAACTTTTCGGCTGTTTTGTTAACACAATCAAAGAAACCTAATTTTTCGTCATCGGACGCGTTTGCCGCAAAATCCAGCATATTTTCATATTCGCCACGCGGAATAACCAATGCATGCACCGTTGCCGCCGGATCAATATCCAGAAAAGACAGCGCGTACGCGTTTTCGTAAACTTTTTTTGATGGTATTTCGCCACGAATTATCTTTGCAAAAACATTATTTTTATCATACATCTTTTTCCCCTATTGTTTGTTTGGTTCAATATTATTGCACATAACGAATAAAATCAACCTTGAAATCGCGTTTTTGTGCACTATATTTGCGATACAGTTAGCATAAGGGGGCTAAATATTATGTTTAAACCATTAAATAACTATGTTTTATTACAAAGAATTGATGAAGAAACTAAAACGGCGGGCGGGATTATTATTCCGGACAATGCCCGTGAAAAGCCTTCACGCGGAACCGTTATCGCGGTTGGCAATGGGGCCTTTGAAAATGGCGCACGCGTCCCAATGACGGTAAAACCCGGCGACACAGTGTTGTTTGCTAAATGGGCGTCCAGCGCAAACGAAGTTAAAATCGATGGCGTTGACTATGTTTTAATACGCGAATCTGATATTTTGGGCATTTTGAAATAATATGGGGGAATGAAATATGGCAAAAGATATTGTTTTTGATACAGACAAATTATCCGCAGGTGTCGATAAATTGGCGAACGCGGTTAAAATCACTATGGGTCCAAAGGGGCGCACGGTTATAATTGAAAAGTCATACGGTGCACCGGTAGCGACCAAGGATGGTGTTACGGTGGCCAAGGCTGTCGTTAAAAGATCCGATGGAAAACATTGGTGCACGTATGATTCAAGAAGTTGCGAAAAAAGCCGGTGACGATGCCGGTGATGGTACTACGACTGCAACTGTTTTGGCGCAAAAAATTATCCACGAAGGCCGTCGCGTTATTGCCGCAGGTATGAATCCTATGGATGTTAAACGCGGAATTGATATGGCGGTTGATGCAGTTGTCGCGGACATTGATAAACATGCGCGTCCGGTCAAAGATTCATCTGAAATCGCCCAGGTTGCAACCATTTCTGCGAATTCTGATGCAGATATCGGTAAAAAAATCGCCGATGCAATGGAAAAAGTGGGTCGCGAAGGCGTTATTACAGTTGAAGAAGCCAAGGGCTTAGAAACAGAAATTGATGTAGTTGAAGGTATGCAATTTGACCAAGGGTTTATGTCACCCTATTTCGTCACCAACAGTGAAAAAATGTTGGCTGAATTAGACAACGCGCAAATCTTGGTTTCTGAAAAGAAAATTACAGGTCTTCAGGCGTTATTACCTATTTTGGAACCAATTGCGCAATCGGGTCGTCCATTGTTGATTATTGCCGAAGATGTTGAATCCGAAGCATTGGCAACATTGGTATTGAACCGTTTGCGCGGTGGATTGAAAGTTTGTGCTGTGAAAGCCCCAGGCTTTGGCGATCGTCGTAAGGAAATGTTAAAAGATATCGCGGTCGTCACTGGTGCCACAGTTATATCTGATGATATGGGCATGACATTTGAAAATATCACAATGGACGTTTTGGGTTCTGCCAAGAAAGTCGTGGTCAGCAAGGATAACACCCTGTTGGCGCACGGTGGCGGTGACAAAAACGCCATTGCGGCGCGTGCCGATGAAATTCGTGTTGCTCTGTCGAACACAACCAGCGACTATGAACGCGAAAAATTGTCCGAACGTTTGGCTAAACTGGTCGGCGGTGTCGCGGTTATCAAAGTTGGTGGCATGACCGAAGTTGAAGTTAAAGAAAAGAAAGATCGCGTTGATGATGCGTTGGCTGCGACACGCGCCGCGGTTGCCGATGGCATCGTTGCCGGTGGTGGAATTGCGCTGGTTCGTGCAACATCTGCAATTGAAAAATTAAAGGGTGCAAACACCGATCAAAATGTTGGTATTGATATCGTCCGTCGCGCATTGACCGCACCAATTGCACAAATTGCGGACAACGCGGGAACATCGGGCGAAATCGTCGTTGGCAAGGTTATGGAAAGCAAAGAATATAACTTTGGCTATAATGCACAAACCGGTGAATATGTTGATATGATGTCCGCAGGTATTATTGATCCAGCCAAGGTCGTCAAGACCGCGATTCTGGCGGCGGCATCAACAGCTGGCGTAATGCTGACAACTGGTGCCGTTATGGCGGAAATACCCGAAGAAAAACCAGCACCCCAAATGCCAGGTGGAATGCCGGGAATGATGTAAAATCATAATTAACAAAAAATTAAAACACCGCCCGTTTAGGCGGTGTTTTATTGCGTTCTATTATGGGTCAACACCATATCCCATTTGACCAGTACCAGCGGGGTAATACAATTTTTTGGTAACACTGTCCCACATGGCATTTGTTAGTGCCGTATATCCACAAACATTTGTACCCTGGGCAACAGGTTGGAAATTATGTATCAGTGTCCCCGATGAATTGTATATTTTAATATAATACAATTTCATACCACCACTGTCCGTTTGGTCAACCAAACCATCTGCAATCAAATTATTTTTAAACACTTTCAATGTATCTGCCGATGTGCATGCCGCATATGTACGCGTAAAATAACTCTGTCTCACCCCATCAAGATAATAATCTATGCGCTTCTTGTTAGATGTGCTGTCTGATGTTACAAATCTTAATAGTTTCTTACTATTAGCTTCGTTGAACGATGTTGACGCAGCATTGTTGGCAGAACCAAATCTGAATTGGGCACGATGTTTATGATCCAATGTCATATCAAACCAACACGATGAACTGTTTGTACCAAAAATACGCGCACTCATACCGTTGACAATCTTAACCTGGACATCAATATTCACAGAAGTGTCCGCTGTGACCCCAGTATCAAAATACTGATTTCCATCAGACAACAAGTATGCATTAGCATTTGGTTGGGTCCAATTACAATTCGGGTCGTTTATAACAATTGGTTCACGTGGTTCTTCGGGCATAACCCATTCACCACCACCACCGCATGCGCCATCACAAATTGAATATACCGTTCCGTTATGCATTACGTGCAATGTGTTGGACAATGTATCTGTGGTTGCTTCGGCACAATATGTATTGGTACCGTCAAACACGTTTAATTTATGGTCACTGGAACAAGTATCTTGTAAAGTGATTGTTTGCCCACCAATATTTATTGTATGTGCCCCCGCCGTGCAAACGCACGTCAAAATCAACATAGCAAAAAATGCCCAGATTTTCACTGGTTTTGCCTTTCTCAACTGTATTGAATGATACTTCTCGAACTTTATTCTAGTAACTTTTATGTAATCGGGTCAACCACTAAAAAATAAAAAAAACGTCCAAATGGACGTTTTTTAATCTAACACTTGGTGTTGCAGGTCTATCAACTTCTTACAACCCGCCGCCGCTATATCCATCAATTGCGATAATTGTTCGCGATCAAATGGGTGTGCTTCGCCGGTTGCCTGAATCTCTACAAATTTGCCAGAACCAGATACAACAAAGTTCGAATCCATTTCGGCAACGCAATCTTCGTCATATTCCAAATCCAGTATTAAATCGTTTTGCCACAAACCGGCACTGACCGCCGCAACATAATCACGAATTGGGTTTTCGTTTATGCGCCCGTTTTCAATCAGCCAGCGCACCGCCAAAGACAGCGCCACAAATCCACCCGTAATTGATGCACAACGCGTGCCACCATCTGCTTGAATCACATCACAATCGATTGTTATTGTATGCTTACCCAATGCTTCCAGATCAACTACACTGCGCAGGCTGCGCCCAATAAGGCGTGATATTTCCGCCGTACGATTGTCGTGCAACATTGCATCACGTCCCTTGCGCGTGCCATTTGCGCGCGGCAACATTGAATATTCCGCCGTAACCCAACCGCCTGTTTTATTTTGCAACCGTTTCCAAAGCGGCTGATTCAAATCAACCGATGCTGTGCACAATACCGTTGTTCCACCAACCTTTATTAAACAAGAACCTTCGGCCCATTTATTTACATTTGTTTCCATGGACACTGGTCGCATTTGATCATTTTTACGCATTGATGGACGCATCATTTTTACACCCTTTATTTAGTTATTTTTACTTTATTATATATGTGCCGTGGCGGATTGCAATTTTTTTCGATTTGATTTTTGTGTTTTATGTTGCTAGCCTATATGTTCTGTTCAAAGGAGCATTATGTCAATCAAGGCAAAACGTCTGTTCAAGAAACTGATAAGTTATGCAGGCTTGTTCTTTTTCGTTCTGGCGGTTGGAATGTTATGGTACCAATTGCGGAACTACAGTTTATATGACATTGCGCACACAATGTTAAGCATACCTATTCCAAACCTACTTATGGCGTGTGTCGCGTGCCTGGCGGGGTATTTTGCATTGTCATTATATGATTTTTTGGCACTGCACTATGTCGGCGAAGCGAAAAAAGTCGTTTGGTGGAAATGGATGCTGGCGGGGATGTTGGGGTTCGCAATCAGCAACAATGCCGGGCATGCGGTGGTTTCCGGTGGCGCGATTCGGTATCGGTTGTATACCCGTTGGCGTATTCGTGGTGGCGACATTGTAAAAATGCTGACCATTTCTGGCATTACATATACATTGGGCTGCGCGGCGATTGTCGTTATTGGCTATTTTCTTATACCCGCAGATTTCTTTGAGCAGTCTGTTGGTACCAACATCGGTCTTAACGCATTGTTTATTGGGTGTTTATCCGCAATCATTGCATATTTCGCCGCAACAATTATTTTCCACAAAAAAAGCATCAAAATCGGTCAGTTACACTTTGATATTCCGACAACTAAAATGGCGCTGTTACAGATGGTTTTGGGTATTGTCGATGGTATGCTGGCGGGATTGGTGCTTTATTCGTGTCTGCGTCCGTTTTGGGATATTCCGTTTGGAACATACATTGGGTTGTTTATTGTCGCACAAAATACCGGCGTGTTCAGCCAGGTTCCCGGTGGCATCGGCGTATTTGAAAGCATATTTTTAATTGCCGTTCCCGACACAGTGGACAAAGCCGCAATATTTGGCGCATTATTGGCGTATCGTATCATTTACTATGTTTTGCCATTGATTGGCATTGGTGGGCTGTTCTTTATCTATGAACGATGGTTGCGCGCGCATATTAAGCGCATTCTGGCCGAAGCAAAATCGCAAATGGCAAATGTCAAAGATAAAATCGAACATCTTCCGCGGCCACATATTCGCCCACGCAATAAAAACCGCAAAAATCAGCCTGAAAAATAAATACCTTGAAAAATTCTATATGGTCGTGCTATGATACCCTTTGTCGTATGATATAGGGTTAGCAAATTGTTTATGTTATCGCTATTTTCTGAAATCCGAATGACGCTGATGATTATCGCGGCGCAATCCCTTGGCATGGGCTTGGACGCCCCACGGGGACGGATTATCATTGCGTACGACCCCAAAATAAAAGGATTACAAAATGTCAAAAAAAATATATGTGGATGCAGTCCACCCGGAGGAAACACGTGTCGTAGTCGTGGATTCGGCAACGAACCGGGTTTCTGATTTTGACGTCGAAACAACAACCAAGCCCCAGATAAAGGGTAATATTTATCTGGCCAAGGTTATTCGCGTTGAACCATCGCTTCAGGCGGCATTTGTCGATTACGGCACCGGTAAAAACGGGTTTTTGCCTTTTTCTGAAATTCACCCTGATTATTACCAGGTAACGCCTGAACAAAAAAAGAAATTAATCGAATTGGCGCATGCCAATATCGTTGATGATGATACCGACCCGGACGATGAAAATGACGAAGTCGCTGAATACGATGATGTGTCCGCCGGCGAAGATAACAAAGAATTTACTAAACGCGCCCGCGAATTCAAAATTCAGGACGTTATAAAACCAAAGCAAATCCTGCTGGTCCAGGGGGTCAAGGAAGAACGTGGTCAAAAAGGCGCGTCCATGACAACATACCTGTCATTGGCGGGGCGTTTTGCGGTTTTAATGCCTAAT
>CAMVKK010000018.1 GCA_947168075.1 uncultured Alphaproteobacteria bacterium | reverse complement strand
GCACGAATCGCGAAACGAAGAAATAACAGATTCAAAAACATATCGCGAATTCTTTGATAAGTTAAGCCAATCGTTATTCTTGACCGCGCATGAGATTTAGGGGGACAAAATGAAAAAACTATTTGTTGCGATTTTTGGGCTAACACTTTTGACCGGCTGTATGACGACCAGTCAAGGCGTCCTGGGGACATCGAATTCCCAGGTGGAAACCCGGAACTATCAATCGCGCACATTTGATACGAACGACAAAAAAATGGTTATGCGCAGCGTAATTGCGACCATGCAGGATTTGGGGTTCATCATCGATCGTGCGGACGAAACACTGGGCACGGTCAGCGGGACATCGTTTAAAAATGATTCTAAAATGACGGTAATGGTGCGCCCGTCGGGAACCAAGCAAATGTTGGTTCGTGCAAACGCGTCGGCAAATTTGCATGAGATAACCAGCCCCACCGCATACCAAAACTTCTTTAACGCATTGTCGCAGTCAATGTTCCTGGACGCGCATATGGTGGAATAGGGGTAAAAAAATATAAAAAAACACCGGCAAACGCCGGTGTTTTTTTGTTGTTTTTCTCTATTGACCCGCGTGGCAAAATTTTACTACACTTTAATTGCTATGAAGGGAAGATTTCTTATTTTATTACCGATGCTGCTTTTTGCATCAGTTGCCGGTGCGGCGAATTACCGCGCGGCAATGGTCGCCGATATGGATTCGGGGCGGGTTCTGTATTCTGAAAACGCAACCGATTTGAACTATCCGGCAAGTTTAACAAAAATTATGACGCTGTATTTGACGTTCGATGCGCTGGAACATGGGCGGCTGCACTTGGACGACTATCTGATTGTGTCCAATGCGGCGGCAAATGCAGAACCGGTAAAACTGGGCATCCCGGCGGGTTCTAAAATCACGGTCGAAGATGCGATCAAGGCGGTTGCGGTACACAGCGCGAACGATATTGCACGCGTGCTGGCGGAAAATCTGAAGGGCGGTAAAGAGGGCAATTTCGCATCATTAATGACACGCGTGGCGCGGGAAATTGGTCTGTCGCGGACTAATTTTGAAAACAGTTCCGGTCTGCCGGACGATGACCATTTGTCAACCGCGCGTGATATCGCGCTGGTGTCGATGGCGGTATACAAGCATTTCCCGCAATACTGGAAATATTTTGGAATTAAAACTTGGACATATGGTGGAAAAACATATACCAATGGAAATCGGCTGCTGTCGTCATTTCCGGGCTGCGACGGTATGAAAACAGGATATACGAACAAGTCTAAATATTCGTTGGTTGCAACCGCGCGGCGCGATGGTCGGCATTTGATGGCGGTTGTGTTGGGTGCCGAGAATAAGGATGTGCGCGCGGCGGTGGCGACTAATTTGCTGAACCGTGGTTTTGCGATGGTTGAACGCGACCCGGCGCCGGCAATGGTTGTGCGTGAAACAAATGTTGCCACGCCCGTGGAACAAAAGCCGCAGCCCCAGCCGTCATATGATAATTCGCAATCGGTAAATACCTTTGCGGGGGCGTATCACGCGGCAACAAATCATGTGCCGGTGGCAACGTCGGCGCAAAGTGGGCCGGGTGTTCAGTTTGGTGCGTTTTCAACGCGTGACGCGGCGTCGCGTATGATTGCGACTGTGCAGCGCGCGACCGGCGCAACACCGATTATCGAAACGGCACCCAGCGGTCTGTTCCGTGTGCGAGCGTACGGATTGTCCGAATCCGCGGCACAATCGTTAAAGAACAAAGCGACCGCCGCCGGCATTGATTGCTATGTGTTTCATTGATGGAGCATAGATGAACCAGAAAATTGAGAAGTTGATAAAACAATTTGCAAAATTGCCGCGCGTGGGAAATCGCGCGGCGGTGCGTATTGTATTGGCTTTATTACAGGTGCGTGATGGGCGGGCGGAAAACCTGGCGGCGGCATTACTGGATGCAACCGAAAATGTTGTGCCATGCGCAGTGTGTGGGTGTTTAACCGATAAAAATACGGGTACTTGCGAATTCTGTCGTGATGCATCGCGCGCCAATGGGCAAATCTGTGTTGTGCGTGATATGGGCGATGTTTGGACATTGGAAAAATCATCTGTGTTTCATGGGCGGTATCATATTATTGGCGGGCTTATATCTGGGGCGGCGGGGACTATGCCCGATGATTTAAATATATCGACCTTGCCCGAACGGATAAAGAACGAAAAAATAACGGAAATAATTTTCGCCCTGCCAAATACAGTCGAGGGGAAAACGACCCAGCACTATATTATGTCGGTTGTTGGTGGCGGTGTGCGGTTTAGCGAACTGGCGTCCGGGGTGCCGTTGGGTGGCGATTTGGACTATATTGATGACGGGACTTTATCGTTGGCATTTGGGGGGCGGCGCGAATTATGACAACAAAGTTAGAATCTTTGCCACCCGTGTCCGATATGATGCGCGAATGTGGGTTGGAACCCAAAAAGCAATTCGGGCAAAACTTTCTGTTTGATTTGAACTTGACCGGGCGGATTGCGCGCAGTGTGCCGGATATTACAAAATTGCCGGTGGTCGAAGTTGGACCGGGCCCGGCGGGGTTAACACGTGCACTGTTGTTGGCGGGGGCGCGCCGCGTGATTGCGATTGAAAAAGATAAAACAACCCAGCCTATTTTGTCGCGCGTTGTGGACGCGTCCGATGGGCGACTGGATGTGATTTTTGATGATGCATTGAAAGTAGATTTTGAAAAACTGGGGGTAAAGGAATATGCGATTTGTGCGAATCTGCCGTACAATGTGGGAACGGAATTGCTAATTGGTTGGTTACATAAAATGGCAAATGGCGCCCCGATAAAATCAATGACATTAATGTTTCAACGCGAAGTGGCACAACGCATTGTGGCGCGTCCGGGGGACGCACAATATGGTCGGTTGTCGGTTTTAACTTCGCTGATTGCCGATGCGAAAATATTGTTTGGTGTGCCGTCCACCGCGTTCGTTCCACGACCGCGGGTCGAAAGCGCCGTTGTACAAATTATTCCGAATGCGAAAAAGATAAAATCGATTGGCGACTTGTCAAAAATAGAGCAGGTTACCGCGAAACTTTTCGGTCAGCGGCGCAAGATGATACGCGGAATTATGCCGGGTGTAGATTGGTTGCGGTTCGGGTTGATTGGCACCGAACGCGCCGAAGAATTGTCGCCGGAAACATTTGTAAAGATTGCCAAAATTGTGGTATAATTAGTTAGTAATTGGAGAGAGAAAAATGCCATTATCGTTTTTAATATTCTTTGGGATTTTATTTGTTTTGGTTTGCTTTTTGCGCGCGGCACGAATTGGTGCGCTGGTTGCGTTTTTGGCGGCGGGAATTATTTCGGGACCGTATGGATTAAACCTTTTTGAAATGAACCAGACCTGGCAATTACTGGGTGATATGGGCATTCTGTTTTTGTGGTTCAATATCGGGTTGGAAATTAATATGAGCCGCCTTTGGGCTATGCGTAAAACGATATTTGGGCTTGGTGCGTCCCAGGTGTTAACTGTTGCCATTATGTTGTTCCCGATTTTGTTTGGTATTACGCGTTGGTCGGTGCTGGGGTGCATTATGGTCGCGCTTATTTTGGCTATGTCCAGCACATCCGAAGATTTACAATTATTATCCGACAGAAATGAATTAAACACTAATGTTGGAAATCAATCTTTTTCGATTTTGTTGTTCCAGGATTTATTGTCGATTCCTATTTTGGCGATGTTGCCATTGTTTGCGGGTAAATCGTTTAGTTTTGGTGCGGCGGCAATTGATGTTGCGGTGTTATCATTATTACTGATTATATCGGTTGTATTTGTTGGTCGGTTTATTTTGAACCCGTTATTAAAGCGTGTTATCAAATTAAAAAGTCGCGAAGCATTGTTATTAACCGTTATGTTAAATATCGTTATTTGGGCAACCGTATTGGATATGATGGGGTTGCCGGTTGGATTGGGCGCGTTCTTGGCGGGTATGTTAATGTCTGAAACAATTTATCGCCATCAAATTAGTGCGGAAATAAGTCCGTACGCAATGTTGTTCTTGGCATTTTTCTTTATAGCATTGGGTATGGGACTTAATGTGCCATTGTTGTTGGTAAAGTGGAAATATATTTTGGTTGGGCTTTGTGGTTTGGTGTTTATCAAATTTATGGCGCTGTTTATGGTGTCGCGAGTGCGCGGTATGTTGGTACCCGATGCGGCATTTATGGCATTGATGCTGTCCCAGGGTGGTGAATTCGGGCTGCTTATGTTACAAACAATGAAAACAGCGGGAATAAACGCAATTCCCCCCACCAGTTCCGAAGTTTTAACCGCTATTATAATCTTGTCCATTATGACAACACCGATTTTATTGGCAATATACGATATGTTGCGTCGTCGTGGTTGGATTTTTGCCGCGTATCGTCCGCGCAGCTTGGATCGGTCTGGATTGGAAACTGCACCGGCGGTTATGATATTGGGATTTGGACGTGTCGGGCAAATTGTCGCGAAATTGATGGAACAAAATGGTGTATCCTATGTCGCGATTGATATGGATGTGAACGCGGTCGTGCGTGGTCGTGAAAAGGGATACAATGTCGTATTCGGTAATTGCAAAAATGCCGATGTGTTGCGTAATTTTGGCCTGCACCCGCGTAAAACAAGTGCCGTTATTGTTGCACTGGATAATGCAGAAACCGCCAAAGATGCATTGCTTACCGTAAAAGCGATTGCTCCAAGGGTAAAGATTTTTGCGCGTGCGCGCAATTTGGCGGAATGTAAAGCATTGCGTAAATATGGTGCGTGTAACGCGTTGCCCGAAACAATTGAAACAGCGTTTTCATTGGGGACGGGCGTGTTGGAATATATGAAAATTTCTGATACTAAAATCAAGACGGCGTTAAGTACTTTGCGAATGGATAATTATGCCGAACTTGATAATTCTGTTCAGGTTGATGAATAAAAATAGTCCCGGCACCACCGGGACATTTTATTTGATTTTAATTGCCCAGGTTGCTATATTAAAAATCGTTGGATTAAAAAGGGCGAAAATGAAAAAGATTTTCAAATATTTGTTAATTATTTTGGCAATCATATTGTTGGATCAGTTGTCCAAGGGGGTGTTGATAAACCTTATTACTGGGCGGGTTCCAGCGTTTGCGCCGGCGTGGCAATTGATACCTGTGCCGTATTTAATGGCGCATGTTACTGACTTTTTCAATGTGGTGTTCACGTGGAATCCTGGAACATCTTTTTCGTTATTCCGTGCAATGGGTGAATCTGCACCGATTGTAATAATTGTTCTGACCGCGTTTGTGATTGGGGCAATTTCATATTACTTGTTTTATCGTGCGCAAAGTTACGAACGGTTGCCGCTGGCATTTATTGTTGGTGGGGCGTTGGGCAACTTGATTGACCGGGTGCGTTTTGGTGCGGTTGTTGATTTCTTGGACTTTCATATTGGCGGGGCGCATTGGCCGGCATTTAATGTTGCGGATATATTTATCTGTGTTGGTGTCGGGCTTTATATTTTGAACTGGATTTTGGCGCGTCGTCGTTGTATGCGTGCGAATAAACAATAGGGTGTAAAGATGGTTAAATATTTGGACAATAATAATTCGGGGTTTGCGGCATGGAACGCAAACAGAAATAATAATAAAAAGCGCGCCAGTTTGGGCGGTATATTGTGGTGGTTTGTTGTCTTTATGGCGGCTTGGTGGGCGATTGGCGTTATGTTTGGAAAACATGAACAAAAAATGCCGGTTGATGAAAATCCAATTGCTGTTGTTGATGTGTCAAATGTTCCGACATATGAAATATCATCTGATAAAATTACTGCGAATATCCAAGGGCTGCGCATATCTGATATTGATTTGCGCGATTTTAAAGCCGGTTCAAAAAGCGATGAAACTGTAAAATTGTTATCTGGCGATAACGCATATGCGGAAATAGGTATTATTGGTGTTGGAACAACTGCGCCAACCGCGGACACAGTATGGAAAGCCGATGGCGATAAATATACTTGGCGTAATGCGGATGGTGTTATTTTTAACAGAACGGTTGCAGCCAACAATTATGTCATAACCGTCAGCGATGAAATTAAAAATGATTCTAAACGAGATGTTGCGTTAACACCATATGCGCGGATTCAACGCGAAAATAATACGGTATCTTCGGCGGGGGTTTATACAGGTTTGGTGGTTTATGTTAATAATGATATTGAGCATGATGATTGGCGAAAACTTGATAAAAAACCACGTGCATACACGACAACCAGCGGATTTATGGGGTTCGCAGATCAATACTGGGAAACAATTGTTGATATAGATTCGCCCGATCAGACGATTCGTGCGCAAAAATATGGCGATTTATATCAGTCCGATGTTAATGCGCGCAGTATAAATGTTGCGGCGGGTGAATCGGTGAATATCAAAACATTGCTGTATGCCGGACCGCGTGATAGTTCTGTGCTGAAAAACGTGTCGGGACAGATTGCGGGCATTGACAAGACTGTTGATTATGGATGGTTCTGGTTCTTGGCAATGCCAATGCTGTGGTTGATAAATACTATTAATTCGATTGTTATGAATTATGGTATTGCGATTATCATAATGACAATATTGTTGCGGTTGCTTCTTTGGCCATTGACACGTAAATCATATACATCTATGGCGGCAATGCAGAAAATGCAGCCGGAAATGCAACGCATACAAAAACTCTATGCCAATGATAAACAACGGATGCAGTTGGAAATAATGAAACTGTATCAGACGCACAAAACTTCGCCAATGTCGGGGTGTTTGCCGTTGCTGATTCAGATTCCTATTTTCTTTGCGTTGTATAAAGCACTGTTGATATCTGTTCAAATGCGTAATGCACATTTCCTTTGGATTTCTGATTTAGCGGTAATGGATCCGTACTTTATTTTGCCGATATTGATGGGGGCTTCTATGTGGTTACAGCAACGTCTGCAATCGGGCGCAACAAAGTCAGCGGATAAAAACGATGTTGCCGCACAAACACAACGCGCAATGCGATGGATGCCGATTATATTTACAATTATGTTTGCGTGGATGCCGGCGGGGCTGGTTCTGTACTGGACCGTGTCGAATTTGTTTGGTATAGCGCAAATGTACATAATTAAACATAAAATGGAAAAATAAAAAATGCCCAAACGGGCATTTTTTATTGTGGTGCGATATTTTTATAAAGTCTGTATGGGGTTTGTGTAAATTTATTTTTAATTCCTAATGCGTGCTTTGATAAATCAACACAAGAATATGCGTATTGTGGATTAAAATCATCGGGCACATCGATTGGAACATAGATAAATCGCCAACCGTGTGCGCGCAATATTCTAATATCACGATTATTTAATTCAATGGGCGTAATATTGTGAATATTGGTAAATTGATACATAATCAATTTGCGTTCCACACAAACAATAGGCGCGCAATGACGAAATCGCCGACAGAATATTCGTGGTAATATTTTAGATGTTTTATTTGAAAATGCGATGATAACCATTTTATTCCCCATTGTTTATTTGTTAATCCAACCGCGTTCCGATGCAGCGGCACCAATCGTTTCCATTGCGCGTCGCCATAAATCTGCGGCACGATTTTCCGACCAAATATATTGATGTGGCGCACGGTGGCGATCACCAAATTTTTTCATAACGGCTAATTGTTCATCTGTTAATTTTCCGCAAAGATACAATTTGGTTATCAATGTTTCCACGTCCAGTAATTCGCACACGCGTTTTGTAGCAGTTTCGCGGCGGCGTGTATAATCGTTCTGGACAGATTTAGAATATATAAACCAAAACCATAATTGTTCGGCGTTTTGAAACTTCTCGGGGGTGTATGCGGTTTGTGTGTTTGTCATATGTTCTCTCCTTTGGTGTTTGTGGTTAAAAGTATTTTATAAAGTGAATAAGAAAAAATTTAAATACTACAACCGGCGGTTGAAGTATGAATCGGTTTTTCGATTCGTATTTAGGATTTTATTCTTTGCGTGCGAATCGAATTTTTTGCATAAAAAAAACGCGCATTAAATGCACGACCGTTTATGCGTGTGTATAAAATCATCACGTTATATTCATAGATTCCTCCCTTTTTTTTGATAAAAAATAACCCGCGAAATGCGGGTTGTATATCTTTTTGTTTTTATTTAATACACTATCGGCGGGAAACAGTCGCCACCAGATTGCGGACAGCAATTAAATCCTTGCTCGCCCATATCGGTATAAATTTCACCGGTACAGCAACCATTTGCGTCCGGTGCCAAACCATCGTCACATGTTATAACATTAGTGGATGTGGCGGGCGCAGCAGCCGGGGCAGATTCTTTTTTATACGGATCCTTGATAGAACCATCTTCGTTATATTTAAGCCCCAGAACTTGTTCGTTATATGTCTTGGTATCTGTACTTTTTGATGCAACACTATTTTTGTTATTTGGATCCTGTTGATTTTGATAAATGGCCTCTTGGCGCGCATTATTTATAGCCTGGTAATTACTGGACTGACAATATGCAACAAGCGTACTGTATGAATAACCCAACTTTTGTAATTGGTCTTTGACGGTGGCATAAGAGGGTGCTTCTATAATACCATCTTTATCCCTGGTAACACACAGTTCACCCAGTGCAAACGAACGAGCCTGACCAACCCATGAACCATCATTATAATTTGCGGTTGCTGCACTCCAATTGGGCTCACGACGTACTATATTTGCTTTTTCTGCGGCATTATTCATATAACATTTTTTTGTTTGATCGGTACACGCAACCATCAAATCGTATTTTGAATATACCGTTATACGTGTGCCCGCAGGAATAGTGAACGGGGGAACAGTATTATCCATCATATCAACCAGTAATTTTTGTGCAACCTGGTTCCATGCCGTAATAATTTCATTTTTCGCCAATTCTGATGAACGCAGTGTCCCGCTTTGAACAACCGTATTATTATCCAAATCAATCTGATTAACGAACTTATCCGCCACAGGCGCAATCATATTTACCGCCGCAGGTACAATCGCGGTCAACATTGGCATAACAAATTGTTCGATGTAATCCGTGCTGCCGCGGCCAGGAACACCAATACGTCCCTGGGAATCACCAGATATAGGTTCTTGGCTGCTGGCAAAATTAAATTCCACACCATTTGGTAAAACAAATTGGTACCAAACGATATTCATACGACCAATCGCCTTGTACGGGCCGGGAACTTCGTCGCCAGTAACATAACCCAATAATAAAGTACCAGTTGGAATTATAACCGTACGCCCATCATCCGAATATACATTACGGTCAACCGTTGCACGTACAGGAAATTGCAAATTATTATCCCGGTCTAATACCGCATCAGCACGAACATCGGAAACAATCGTCGCCGGAATTGGCTTATATTGACGCAACACAAACGTACGGTCATACGGTTGTGTGGAAACAATCGCCGAAGTATCCGTTGTGCCAAATGTTACTTCGGGTTCTTTTCTTAATACAACCCGACCCATACCACCAATTGGAATATCCGCAGATGCTGTTGCGGCGCCATTGGTGCGCGCAGCGCGTGGCGCAGCCGACAGTGCAGGCAGTGTGCCAGCGTTCGCAGCCGCATAACCAATATGTTCTGCATCGGTTCCAATGCGATTGCCAGAACCATTTATGTCAGTAATCAAACCGTTGGCGGGGTTATAAATACCCGTTGCGTTTTTGCAATCACGATCAGAAAACGGATGAAAATAATACGCGCCACGTTCCGGTTTTATCCAACCAATCTGATTACCGTTTGGACCATAACCCGGAAAAGCAAAATCCGAACAAGATTCCGATGGTCGTTCAACAATCGGTGCTGGGGCAGGAGCAGCAACAGCATCATCTTTGAACGATAATGATGGCGCAATTGTTTCGATTTCCGAACGAATTGTTGGTTCTGGTTCGCCATAATCATCATCATCAATTTCGTCATAATCATACACTGGTTCCGGCTGAACAATCGGTTTCGGTGCCGGTTTTATTTCCGGTGCTATCGCGCCCAAAATAACAGTGATTTTGTCCGATGTATTCATATTTTCTGGTTCTGATGCTGCACGCCAATCGACAAACAAAGTAACTGTTTCAGGCGACTGGGCCGCAAAAGGGGTATATTCCAGAATAATACGACACGGAATTGCCGCGGTTATTTCGCTGGCATCTGTACAGGTGGTTTTTACATTGAATCCGTTAATTTCCTTGTTCCGGCGAACAGTAGCCTTTGCTGGGGCATTGGTCTTAACAAAAATAGTTTCTGTTTTTTTGGAACCAACATTAACATTTGTCCAATCAATTGTATCATTTGACAATTCGATTTTAACAGGAACTGCATTAACCTTTGGCTTTGCAGTTTTATTTTTTGAACCCGTCATCAATAATGTTAATAAAATCAGCACCACAATAAACGCCGCAATCAGTAATAGCCACTGAACATACTTTGGCGTTGATTTGCGCAGTTCTGAAAATTGTTGCCCCAACTTACTCATATTAATCCGCACCCATAACAATTATTGTATTCTGACGACATTGCAACTGGCGCCGCTGAATTTTAATAACTGGTCGCACAATTTTTGTGCAGTTTCAATATCAGCCATCGGTCCAATGCGTAAACGATACAGACGCGCCGTTGTCGCACCGGAACCCAATTCGCCAACACCCTGTTCGTCAACCGCAAAGAACACTTTGTCCTTGTACGGGGTAAGTAAACCCTGACCATTTTCGCCACTGAACTTCGCCAACAATCCAACCCAATAATCATCCAAAGCCTTTACCGAAGTGTCAGATTTTAATTCAACCGCAACACCGGTTTGATTACTGGAAATAATAGGAATATTTGATTGTGGTAAATATGACCCCGCGGTTACGCGTTCTGTCGGCATTATTGTAACCGCCCCAGACGATTGGGTTGAAACAGTCGGCTGTGGATATGCCATACCCGCGACAAAGCCAGATGGCATATAGTAACCCGCCGGATTATTATTTGCGACATTGCCAACCATAACCGGGGTGCCAGTATAATTTACACCCGCACTGTTTATTGCCGCCATATCATAGCCGTATGCCATATTATTTAACGATTGCCCCGACATCATGGATTGAGCAACGTTTGCTTCGGCCAATGCCATAACTGAATTAGTATCCGCAATAAGGAACGGCTTTTCACGTTTTTTGATACAAACGATACGTTGACCACTGCGCAGAACCATATCGCCAACCGCTTCGACAATTAACAGACGACCATCTTCGCCATCGGTACGGAAACCAACCGGGGATTCGCCACCTTCGACCAATAATGATACAACTGGACGCTGGGTCATTGCGATAACTTTGTCCCCAAAATCAATGTATGTGAATATGCGGTCGCGCCATACGCGTTCAGGTGCAATTACATAATCGTCCGGGTTCGGAACAAATATATCCAGATCAAAACGGAACTCTGACGGGTCAATTTTCATTGATTTAATCCAACCGTAATCTTCGCCATCAACACCAACAGTGCTTCCGGACGATGTCTTTGACTTTTTAAATATAGACGACATACCGCCCGCAGGTGTTGTAGTGGCCCCGGCAAAGCCCGGTAATTTTGCATTTCCATCCATTACCACATCAACCTGGGAATATGTGATTTCAGGCGAATTTGTCGGTTCTGCACGCAGATAGAAAATATATTGATTGCCAGATTTCCCAGAAACAATCATATTTGTATCGCCACCCTGGACGTCAGAATTAGGGGTAATGTACATAACATTTGTACCCTGGGTCGCGTCAATGTTGAAAAGTGCAGAATTTCCAACGGTGGCATCATCAATCTGTTCGCCATTTGGTAACGAAATCATCGTAACCATACCACTGCGCAGACGAATTGGTAAAACCGTCCCTTTGGACCAGGACAGCTGGGCGTAACCAGGTTTCGTACTGCCCGCCGCCATATTGGCATTTGGATTGTTCCATGCGGTTTGTGCGCCAATCGCCGATAATGGCATAGCACACACGCACGTCAAACACAGAATTGATATATTCAACTTAATCGTATTTAAAAAAGTCATGCCGTTCTTTCCTTTCTGTCTTTTGCGGGGCTATTCGTTTCCAACGCCAAACGCGTTCAACGGATCGCCATCGCCGGATTCCACGGAATATTCCGTAACCCGTAACCCCAATGGATTTTCCATATGATTCACCCATTTCATATTTTGAGTGTCATCGGTTTCCAATTTTACTTTTATTCTATAATCTTTTCGGTCGGTCTGTCCATAACTATTTGTACAGAACCATTTAAAATCAACAATGTATGTTGCATCATCGTTTTTATATGGCCGAACGCCGCCATTTTGCGGGAATTCAACCGAACAAGATAAATCAAAAACGCCACTGTTTTCATTTGTTGTATCTAATAAAAATCGTTGATACATATCTGTATTTGCCAATCCAGCAAAAATATCCGGGGTTGACATTGTTTCAGTGCGTTTCCAGTTTCGCGCCATTGTTCGTACATTTGGTTCGATTTCGTTTCTGGATTTAATGTATTCCGCAATAAAATTCCGCCGATAATCGTCCAAATCGCCACCATTTGGCATAACCTGGGTCAATGTGATTTCGGAATCAGTCGGATTTGATGATCGAAGAAAAAATACCTGGGGTCGGTCAAGTGGGAACATTTTATATAGTGTAACAGCCATCGCCGCCAACACAACAAGCGTTGCCGCAAACACCAGAACCAAAAGTCTGGACAGCAAAATTGGCGGTTCTATGCGGTTTTGCACGAATTCTCCCCCTTTTGATATGGTGATTGTAGACAAAATGACCGCACCAGTGCAAGCAAAAATTATGCTGTTTTGATATTTTACAAAAAGGGAATTAAATTTTGCTTGCACAAAAATAATTAAATAAATATAATATTTCCACTTGATTTTTTATAACGCTGTGGTATCTTGGCGCTGATCATTGGGGGTATTGCGGCACAAATCGGGCGATATTTATATGTACAGGGGCATAGTTCAACGGTAGAATATCGGTCTCCAAAACCGCGGATGAGGGTTCGATTCCTTCTGCCCCTGCCAGAAAATGTGGCAAAACAATGGTCGTAACTATTGAAAAATTGGGCGGATTTTATGAAAAAAATGCTGGAATTTATTAAATCTGTACGCGCTGAATGGTTCAAAATCGTATGGCCATCACGTGATGATGTTGTGCATGCAACGATAATGATTCTGGTGTTTTCAGCGTTGGCGACGTTGTTTTTGTTTTTGGTTGATAGCGCGCTGAACGCGATTGTCGGGTGGATTTTCTAAAATAAATAACTAGCGAAGGAAATGTAAATGGAAGACAAAATGCAATGGTTTGTTGTAAATGTTCACACGGGCTGCGAAGACAAAGTTGCGCGGGGTCTGCGGGAACAGATTGATAAACGCCGTCTGAACGCTTTTTTTGGCGAAATTTTGGTTCCAACACGTGAAGTAGTCGAAATTAAAGCCGGCAAACGTGTCAAATCCGAAAAGAAATTTTTTCCAGGCTATATCGTTGTTCAAATGATTATGAATAATGAAACATTTTCGCTGGTTAAATTAATGCCCCAGGTGGTTATGTTCCTTGGTGCTAAACAAAAACCAATCGCGGTAAGCGAAGAAGAAGCACGCCGTTTGATGAAACAGGTCGAAGAAGGTGCAATCGCCGTTGATGATGTTACATACGAAGTGGGCCAAGAAGTACATGTCGTGGATGGTCCGTTTGCTGGTTTCAATGGCGTTATTTCCGAAGCGGATAATTTGAAACAGAAAATGACTGTTACAATTTTGGTGTTCGGACGTGAAACCAGTGTCGAATTAGACTTTACCCAGGTTGAACGGGTGTAAAGAAAAGAGTTTTCGCGATTTTGTAAAATCGCACAAACTGTGGTAGATGCGCCACATCGCACCACAACACAACAAACAAAAATGGAGTGAAAAAATGGCAAAAAAAGAAGTTAAGGGATTGGTCAAATTGGTCGTCCCCGCAAAACAAGCGAATCCAGCGCCACCGATTGGGCCGGCATTGGGTGCCGCGGGCGTTAATATCGCCGAATTCTGTAAACAATTTAACGACAAAACCGCCGATAAAGAACCAGGTATGCCGATTCCGTGCATTATCACGGTTTATACCGATCGCAGTTTCGAATTCATTATGAAATTGCCGCCAGTGTCTTACTATATTAAAAAGGCATTGAAATTGAAAATCGGTTCACACAAACCTGGTCGCGATTTTGTTGGTACAATCACAAAAGATCAAATCAAACAAATTGCCGAGGCTAAAATGCCTGATTTGAATTGCTCTACCGTTGAATCCGCTATGAACATTGTTGCGGGTCAATGTCGTTCTATGGGCGTAAAGGTGGAGGAATAAGACATGAAAGTTACAAAAAGACAGCAGACTTGGGCAAAATTGGACAAAGCAAAAGTTTATTCCATTGCCGATGCAATCGAAGCGTTGCGTGCATATACGTCCAAAAAGTTTGATGAAAGTTTAGAAATCGCAATCCGTTTGGGTATTGATATTACCAAGGCTGACCAAAACATTCGTGGAATGTTGTCGTTGCCAAATGGCACCGGTAAAAAAGTTCGTGTTGCGGTATTTACCGTCAATTCCCAGGATGAAGCCAAAAAGGCGGGTGCCGATGTTGTTGGCGGCGAAGAATTAATCGAATCCGTGGCAAATGGGCAAATCAATTTCGACCGTGTTATTGCAACACCGGATATGATGCCAAAAATGTCCAAGGTTGCACGTGTATTGGGACCAAAGGGTTTAATGCCGAATCCAAAATTGGGTACGGTTACAAACAATGTCGCCGAAGCTGTTAAAATCGCCAAGGCTGGTCAAATTGAATATCGTGCAGAAAAGAAGGGCATTATCCATGCCGGTATCGGTAAAATGTCGTTCACAACGGATCAATTGGTTGAAAATGCAAATGCGTTGATTGAACAATTGAAAAAGGTTAAACCAGCATCGTCCAAGGGTCAATATATCTTGGGGGCGTCCGTCGCCACAACCCAGGGTCCGGGTCTGCGGATTGATGTGAAATAATATTTTGGTTCGGGTTCGCCCGGACCAAAAAACGAGATTTCTGTCCAAGACTGATGGTGTCGTGACAAACACGGCTTAATTGCCATCATAGACAAAGAACAATTCTTTGGGGCAGGAAGCAAGAGCCCCATCTGGATGAAAGTCCGGTGGAAAGTTGAACAAAACGAAGAAGTAAGGGTATAAGATGAGACGCGAAGAAAAATCAGATTTGATTTCAGCGTTGCAGTCGTCGCTTCAGGATGCAAACGGTGTTTTCGTCGTTGAAAACAATGGTTTGACAGTAAAAGAATTCGAAGCACTGCGTAATGAATTACGTCCAGTGGTGTCGTTATTCAAGGTTGTCAAAAACCGTTTGATGAAATTGGCATTAAAAGATACCAATTTCGAGGCTGTATCCGATATGATGAAACACCCAACGGCTGTTGCGTTTGCAACGGATGCGTTGGCTGTTACCAAGGTTTTGGCTAAATTTGCCGAAGATCATGCAAATTTGACCATTATCGGCGGTAAAATGGATGCAGATGTCCTGGACAAAGACGGCATTGTGCAATTATCCAAGCTTCCTTCCCTGTTGGAAATTCG
>CAMVKK010000017.1 GCA_947168075.1 uncultured Alphaproteobacteria bacterium | reverse complement strand
GACAATATTTTGTGAAATTTGCGTGTGCCTACTTCGCGGACCAGGTTAATTGCCGGAATATTGCGCGAATGTGTCAGTGCGTCATGCGCCAGTACGGGGCCAAAAAATTCATTGTCTGAATTTTCCGGCGCGTATACACCAAAATTAATTTTTGCATCCTTTAACAATGTCATGGAATGAATCAGCCCCATATCCGCCGCCGCCGCATATATTAACGGTTTTAATGTTGAACCAGGACTGCGCCGTGCGGTGACCCCATCGTTTTCACCAAATATAGTTTTATCAAAATAGTCAACTGAACCAATGTGCGCCAATTCTTGCATAGTTTTATAGTTCACCAGTATCGCGGCGGCATTGTGAATACCGATATTTTTTCGGCGGGCTGTTTCCGTGCGCAGACGCGCCGCCATTTTATTCTGTAATTTTATATCGATAGTAGTTTTCGTTTCCGGCTTGCCCCGCGGCGATGATATTTGACGGTCTGTAAAGTGTGGTGCCAAAAACGGTAAATCACGTGTGCCATATGCCGCCAACGGCATTTGCGCCAATGTGGTCAGTGATGAATCAGAATCCGGATATTCCGCCATCCAGCGGCGCACCAAATCGGCACGCATATTCTGCATATTGGTCAGCCCCTTTGCCGTGTTCAACCCGCGCTTGTTCGGATTCTGGGGAATTGTTGATAATGTAATTGATTCAATCGTTGTTAATTCAGACGGGCGTTTGTGAAAATATATATGGGATGCGGCGGCGATACCTTCGATATTTCCACCATACGGCGCAATGTTAAGGTATGCGGTTAAAATTTCATCTTTTGAATAAAACGCATCGATATAAAGCGCCGCCAAAATCTGAATCAATTTGCCAATCGGGCGGGTCGTGTCCAGGTCATATTTGATTCGTGCAACCTGCATAGTAATTGTGGATGCACCCGCGGGGTGGGGCGCACCCGAAAAATAATTTTTTGTCGCCCGCATCAGCGCAACCGGATTTACGCCAATATGGTGATAAAAATGTTTGTCTTCGTACAAAACAGTGGCGCGTTTTACGGCATCGGCAATTTCTGCGGATGGGGCATAAATACGATATTTATCATCCGCCGCCAGTGTTACACGCAATAATATTCCGTTTCTGTCATAAAAAACACGGGAAAAGTGTGTTCCGCTTAATAGCGGCGGCATAAGAAAAAATCGTAACAGCAAATAAACCGCTATTAATACACCAAAAACTATCCAGCCTCGGTGATGCCGCCGAAAGTGCGATTTTGTACGCGACCAAATGTTATTCAGCAAATGCATTTGATACCGTAAATGTTTTGCCACCGTTGCCCGTTGCATTTATTTGTGGATTATACATAGATTCCGCATGAATCGCAGGAATCTGGAACACACCAGCCGCACCAGCAACCGCATTGTAAGTGATTGTTTGACCTTCACGCGTAACATCCAAAAATACCAGTACGCGATCTTCGCGTGTTTCGGCAAATGTGATATCGTCACCTGTTACTGTACCCGGTACAAACCCGCCCGGAACCAAATCAGAAATCACAACATTTGGTATTATGTCGCCACGGCGACTGCGAATATGGATTTTTGCCGTAATCGTATCACCAACAGTTGCAGATGTTACACGATTACCCGCATCATCAAAATATTCACGCGTTATATCAATGCCGTTTGATTGCTGGGTCGCGGTCATTGGATATCCATTTGATATCACGGTGTAATACACCGGATTCTTTCGATTGCATTTATCACAGCGCACCATTATTGATTTTGCGTTATGTGGAATATTTGCAACCGTGGTGCCGCCCATATCCGACATCTTTAATGATTTGCCATCCGCCGTTACGGATAAAGATTCATTTTCATCGGACGCGTCATCAATATTTCCAGATGCAGCCAAAACAATCGCCGCAGATGTGTATGAACTGTAATCGCCATCGTTTATGTATTCGACCACCGCATCACTTATATTCGTTACTTTGTCGGCAAAGAACCGATTGCGCAGGTATGAATATATCGCATCGTCAGCAACATTATTGCGGAACATATTTTCATATTCAAACTTTGTGCGGTTTGATTCCCGATATTTAGACATTAAATTCGCGGCCTTGGTATCCTGTTTCAACAATTTGTATGCGGTCGCAATATATGCCCCCGCCAGGTCAGATTTCCAATTTTTAATGTTTTCATTTGCATATTCTTCAAATGCGTCAATGTATCCAGTTGTAATATACCCGTTTTTAGTCAGCATATAAATAACGAACGCGTGCGCCATTGCATCAAATTCATCATTTATGCGTGATCCAGCGAATGTCCGCATAAAGTCAACTGCACGTGCGTTCATATTTTTCGGAACATCAAATCCAGCGGTTTTTGCAATATCTAAAAATTGTGCGACATACGCGGTCAGATATGCGGTTTCTGCATTTGATTCCGTGGCGCGCGCATCGGTATTGCCCGCCGACCATAAATCAAACGAACCATCGTCATTTTGACGGTTTTTCAGTGCGGAAACAGTCGATTCTATTTTAGATTTAGATTCATCATATGTTGTGCCAATTATGACATTGGTCGGCATTAACGCAAACGGTAATGCGGTTGAAACCAATTGTTCTGTACACGAATATTCATATTTGTCCAGGTATTCAAATAACGGTCGTGCCATAATCGCCGCATTGGACGAAATATAAAGTTTTGTTGATGAATATTCTGGATATGTATCAATTGCAAAATTACGAATATTTGTTGTTGTCTTTAATGTGCCAAATTTGATCTTCGTATCAAATGTGGTTGTCGGACGCACGGACAGTGTAGATTTTGTCGCGCGTTTTGACAACACAACATCGGTACCATCGCGTATTTCTGTGTTTATGCCAATGTCGGCATTACCCAATGTGTCGCCCGCACGCACAATAAAAGACCACAATTTTTCCGTGCCAAACGGTATATTTATTGTGATATTTGGAATGGTTGTGATGCTAAGATTTTTCGATACAGATGCACTTACATCGGCAACCGCAGTTGCTGTTGTTCCATTGGTCATATTGGTAACAACCGTATTTACATCAAATGTATCGCCGGGCGCAACCACAACGGGTGCAGTTGTGGAAACAATAATCGGACTTTGAACACGCGTTTCGGTATTTGCAGATCCGACCGCGATATCATTTGCCGCAATCGCAAATACCCGAACAGATCCATTGAAATATTCTGGAATATTAAATGTAACTATCCCCGATTCATTTGCGGTGGCATCTATGATTTCCGAATAAAACGCAACAGGCTTATTTATTTTGCGTGCAAATGGATTGGTTAATGCAACGCCAATTTCGCCGTCTGTATCGGTAAAGTCGCCACCGCCAGTTTTCGCCAATTCGCGCAGGATTTTATATTCAGGCAATAACAATGACAAAATTTGGTATGTTTCAACCTGTAATGCCGATTTTGGAAAGAAATGCGCCAATGGATTTGGTAATGTGTACTTTGCGACCTGTAAAATGCCGGTGTTAACCGCGAAAATCATTATGCGCGCGTTTTTATTTGTGGTGTATTCAACCGTCAATTTGTCATTTGTAATTACTTTCTGGACCCCCAGTTTAATTTTAATATTGCGTTTTGTTGTGTCGGCACGGAACGGCGCAACCGCAAATGTGTATGGGGTGGTAAAGATGTCACGACTGTTTATGTCACGAACAAAAGAAACATTAACATATCCGGAACCTTCGAATTCATCGGGCAGGGTGATATATTGCACCGAAGATGTCGAATCTGTTTGGAACCATTTGTATGCATAAACTTTATCGCGTTCGATTGTAATTAATCCGGTTCCAACATAAGGGGCGGTAATGCTGACCGCGATGTTGTCGCCGGCGGCATATTCGGTTTTGTCCAGTTTTATTTGCATTTCGGCATTTGTATCCGATTGCATTGATGTATTTGAACTGTCCGCGACAAAGTAATCTATGTTGGCCAAAATATTGTCATCTGAATCAATTATTTGGACAAAATATGTTCCGCCGTGGCTGGTGTCCAGACGGATTTCAGTTGTGCCGGTGGATGCAATTTTCAAATCTGTTTCCGATACAGTTGTGTCGCGTGTAATTGTTTGATACTTATAATAATCATTATAATCCTTTATCAAACTGGTCAGATTTTCGCGGTGAACCGTGCGTAATTTCAAATCGGTTGCATCTGTGCGCGCGCCAGATGCGTCCAGCGCAATCAATTTCACCGTGCGTGCATCATCGCGCGAAATATAGCGCAGATTAGAATTCGAATGAAATCCGACCAAATATTTTGCGTCTGATACGCGGGCGGTGATGGATGTTTGAACCCCAGTGCCAGATGAACCTTCGAATCCGTTGATGTTCAATGTCATAATATACGTGCCGTGCGGTATACTGTGATTAAATTTTATATCCAATGTTGCATTACCGTCCATATCTGTTTTTGTGTCGGGTAATTCAACAGAAAATGTCTGGGCGCGATTGACAGAATTTTTGGACAATCCCGTACCCGCAATAAAGTTCGGTGTAAACGTGTATTCGCGATAATCCGGAAAAGTAAAGTCAATCGGACGCAGTGTCGCACGTGCCGTTATACGGCGTTCTGTTGCTGGTGTCCCGAACAGATTGTGCAATGTTACACGTGCGGTCATATCATCTGGTGAAATCCATCCGTTTTCGGTTGCGCCATTTATTGTCGCGCCAATTTTAAGATTGTCCGGTGTAAATTCTTGGACCCGGAAAGTCGTTGTCCCGATTGTATCCTGGATACGATTTTTACTGGTTAACAAATACAGTGTCGCGGTATATTCGCCAATCGGTGCGGTGTCTGGTACGGCATATTGCGCGTCAAACATACCATCGGCAGAAACTGAAAAAGCGTTTTCATAAACCGTACGGCCACGCGCATCAGTGATTTCCAACTTTACGGGGGTCCCCGATAATTTCGTAAAAGTTTTATTCTTTACAACGCCACCAATAATCACCGTTTCCCCCGGACGATAAATGCCACGGTCGGAAAACAGAAATGCATTAAATGGTGTGCTGCCCGATGCGTAAACGCCATCTATATCAAATTTTGAATATTCTACGCGGGTATCGTATGGCGCGAACGGAATGAACGAAACATCGTCTTCGTGTTTGGCGACAATGGCGACTGGTTCGCGTTCGTTTTTATATTCAGACCACGAAAACGCAGGCAAAGTAATCACGCCATTCATATCTGTACGACCCGCCCATACCGCGTTTCCGTTGCGCCCCAATACAAATATTTCCGTGTCCGCCGCGGGCGAACCATCATCAATATTAGACACAAATACAGACGATGTGGCATCCAGCGCAACTTTACGAATAATCCCCAGGTTGGTAAGTAATATCAATCGGCGGTCACTAAAATCGACATCGGATTCGTCCGCACTGGTTTGAATTATGAAAATTCCGGTTTTGTCAATTGTTCCGCGATCCAGGTAATCGCCCAGGTCGATCGATGCATAATTTGTTTTGTCCATTGATGAATCAGAAAAAGATATTTTCTTTTTAAATGCCAACGCCATATCGTATTCGTTAAAATACCACGATTTGAATTCCATATTGGACGAAAATAAGTTATATGTCTGGGTAATAAGGTGGTTTATTTCACTGGATTTCACCTTGTACAAATTCACATACGCGACATCGGCACCGCCACGCGCAACAATGCCCAATTTGCGGTCGCCCGCCAAAGACAGCAATGCGCCCGTACCGGCAATCTTTACCGTTTTTTCAGGATATGCGACCGGCAATACACGTTCAACACCGTTTTTTAATACGAATCCGGCATTTGATTCAATTCCATCACGAACACGGACATATATGTATCGCGGTGTTGTATCCGAAACATTGTACGCAAAAGCATACTGATAAACGCCAATTGGATTGGCAAAATCCGCAGGTTTTAATGTTAATTTTTTTGATTTTTTAAGTACATCGGCACTTATTTCATCGTTCGCCCATTGGTGCGATTCTGCATCTTCTTCGCCATTTGTTTTTGGCAAAAGGTATGCATCAATAAATCGTGACCAATCTGTTTTGTTCGCCACGGCGGTTGTCATATCAACCAAAATCAGTTGCTGGGCATTGCCACGCGAATCATCCGCGGTAATGGAATCCAGTTTTGAAATCTTAAAGAAGTTATCAACAGATTCAATGGTTGTGGATGCGTTTATTTTCTGGGTTGATGTATCAGATGTCGCAGCCATTATTCGATTGATTTTTATGCGCAATGTGTGTGATGTAGCATCAACCTGGATCGGGTCGGTTATAATTATTGCGGTACGATTAAACCGGTCAAACCGAACGAAAAAAGGTACACGATGCATTCCGCGTTTTACCGTTACACGATCCGCAAATCCGTTCGTGTCAATGGGATAGTTAAACGATATAACCGCGACCCCAATCACGTTTTGCGGGTGTGATATGTCGGGAAAAACATTAAAACTGTCGATTGTTGCAGATATTTTTTTCGTGGTAAACGATGTGCTGCGTGTGTCGGGCCAAATATCATCATTTAATATTTTTTTTGAAATCCGAACCGAAAAATGTGTGTCCGCCGGCCAATCTGTTTCAGGCATAAATTGAATTGCGTTTACACCGTATGGCACCCATTTACCGCGAATATATGGATTTATCTGTACATTTTTCGCAATATCGGCGGAGGTTAAATCCGGACGAAAAGCGGGCGCGTACGGACCAGATTCCCAAAGATAAGAAATAAACAGTGGATCAATGTTGGTCAGAACACGGTTGTTATTTACATCCGGTACCGAACTGTTTGTTGTCCATGCGATTGTATCATCGTCTGTAAAAGTCGTTGGTTGTGGCGTAATCACATTCATTGTGAAAACTGTTTCAGGTCGCATACCACGAAACACAAAAAACAGTGCCGCACAGATAACCAGTGCCCCAATAAAACCAAATATAATCCGCCACTTATGCCGAAAATCGGTATGTTTCTTTCCTTTCACCAAAATATCCCCCATGTAATCCTTGGGGATATAGTAGAATTATATATGGAAAAAAACAAGTTTTTATTTATTAAAATTTCAGTTTTGTTTTCGCAAAAATATAGCATTCGTCTGAACCGTACGGATTGTCAACAAATCCCGCGGTTAAAAAGCGATAATTTGCAGTATATTCAATGGACGGTGCGGTCGCCATATTAATTTGATAGTCATTGAAAATAATCGTGCCATTGGATGTGCGGCCCGATGCCGTATGCAGGTTCATATTACCGTTAATAATTGTTTCCGGCACGCCAATCGAAAAAGACCAATCGCCACCACGCAACCCCAATGTGGCTGATGCTGTATAGATGTTTGAAAATTCTGATATAATTGATTCAGACGATGCGTTCGGATGCGATGTTCCAAATTGTGAACGCGCAAATAATTCGACTGAACCAATATTAAAGGACTTATTCGCGGCAATGTATGATGTTGTTGTTTCGTCATCGGTTGCCAAAAATCCGGTGCCTTTTAATATGTCTGAACGATAAAATCCAAATTCCATTGCGCCAACGCTGATTTTGGCACGATTGTCATCCCCACGCAGCCGTTCAAATCCCAATCCGCGATTGCGAACCGCAACATTGTCTGATAATTTTGTGTCAAATGCACGGCCGTATGCATCAAAAGATGCGACCGTTGGACTCGCAGATTTAATTGCATGCGCGATTTCAGGCGATACAGTCGCGATTTGCATCGGTTGAATCACATTGTCAGAAATCGCGATGGATAATTCGCCAACTGGACGGGTTGCGGCTTCCATATCCAGCATACCGTGGCCATATATTTCATCAACACCCGCATCGCCCAAATCCGCGGCGGTTGTAAATAAAATATCTGTAATTTGTGCCGCGTTCAGGTATGGCCACGCTTCGCGAATAACTGCAATAGCCGATGATACAATTGGCGCGGCAAATGATGTTCCGACATTTACATCGTTGAATCTGGAATTTGGGCGCGGGGTTTTGATTGTTCCCGGCGCAGTTATACAATAATCTTTGGTTACGCCACATGCGTTACTGTAATCAGCCAGTGCGCTGGTATCATTATCCCACGCAACAACATTTACAAAATGTCCATTTAATTCAGGCACAACGCGCGGCATTGCGGATAACATACCGCTTTGTGTGCCGTAATCGTTGCCCGCAGACCATACAAAAATTGCATCTTTGTTTGCCGCGACATCTGAAATAGCATTTACAAAGTTTGCACTGGTTGGTTTTACCAAATCATCAATTTCATTTATTTTGTCTGCGGTTATTTCCGACACATTCCACGAATTGTTATATACATTGGCATCGTTTGCTGATGCGATGATGTCGCCAATTTGCTGGTATGAAAAGTAACTGTTTTTATTATACGCGATTGTATAGTGTTCAACAACCGCATTTGGTGCAATCGGACCGGTCGCAACACCTAAGACCTGTTCTGAATGCTGGGTTTCGCTGTAGCCGCCATCGTTTATAAATGTGCCACGCGCGGTATCAAAAACTGCAATTTTTGTGCCGGCACCCGTATAACCACGCGCAATGGAATAGGCTAATCGTATATCATCGTATGCGTTTGCGTTGCGTTTATAATTTTCGCTGGATTTAATTGATGTCAATTCCGCATCTGTATCCGTAAAGTCTGGGGCGGTGCCGGTGCGGGCAATTGTTGTTGGTAAAATGCTGCGGACCGAATATGTGCTGCTGACACTGGGGATGCTGGGGTTGGACGAAGCGCCACCGCCATTGCCGCCCGCCGCCACACCAATTAACGCGGCAATTCCACCAATGGCAACAGCACCGCCACTCCATAATAACAGGTTGCTGGATTCCGGGGATTTGGTATATTGACAACGTTCCGGATGTGCCTGTTTGTACGCCAAATTTGAACAATCATCCGCCGCCATCACGCGGGTTGCAACCAACGCGCCACAAAGGATTCCGGTAAAGATTTTATTCAGTGATTTCAACGCTCACCTCCGCTTCCATAAATATAGTGCAAAATATATTTTTGTCAAGTAATTGTGGCCGGGTGCTATTTTTTGTGTTTTTGTGTCTTTTTTCTTGATTTTTCGGTTTTTTTGTCTTAATATGGCGGCACGCGTTTAACGCGAAGAACACAACCATCGGGAATGTTTCTGTCCGGGATTCCGGTTTTTTACACCCCCAATGGCGAGGATAACAACAGAAAAAACAAAGGATAAATCATGGCATTGCCAACATTTACTATGAAACAGTTGATGGAAGCTGGCGTCCACTTTGGCCACCACACACGTCGCTGGAACCCGTTAATGACACCGTATGTTTATGGGGTCAAAGATAAAATTCACATTATCAATTTGAATAAAACTGCGCCGTTATTGCATCGCGCATTGGTCGCATTGGAAGCGATTACTGCTGCGGGGGGCAAGGTTTTATTTGTCGCAACCAAGCACCAGGCCAAAGATATCGTCAAAGATGCCGCTGAACGTTGCGGACAATTCTATGTTAATAATCGTTGGTTGGGCGGTATGTTGACCAACTGGACAACGGTTTCACAATCTATTCGCCGTCTGAAAAAGATGGAAGCTGACATCGAAAACGCTGAAAAATTGGGTCTGACCAAGAAAGAAGTCGGCGTTATGACCAAAGAAGTCGCCAAATTACGCGAAGTTTTCGGCGGTATTTTGGAAATGCACGGCACACCCCAGGCGATGATTGTTATTGATGTGCCACGCGAAATGAACGCTGTACGCGAAGCAAAAATTTTGGACATTCCGACAATTGCAATTTGCGATACGAATGCAAATCCTGAAATGGTTGACTATCCGGTGCCGGGCAATGATGATGCCGCACGTGCATGCCAACTGTATTGCGATTTGTTCGTGGATGCGATTTTGTCCGGTATTGAAAAGCGTTTGGGCGGTTCGGCTGGTAAAAAGGTTGAATCTGATATGATTGCCGCAGACGAAATCGAAGACGAAGCAAAAGATGCCGAAGCAAAACAAAAAACCAAAAATATGGTTGCACGCGAAACTCGTCGTAGCAAATTGGCGGACAAGGCAGATAAATAATAAATAAAAAGGAAAATGGGGGAAACTATGGCAGAAGTAACAGCAAAATTAATTCAAGAACTGCGTGAAAAAACATCCGCAGGTATGATGGATTGTAAAAAAGCATTGGTCGAAAATAATGGCGATATCGAAGCCGCCGCCGATTGGCTGCGTCAAAAAGGTATCGTCAAAGCCGCGTCCAAGGCCAGCCGTGTTGCCGCATCGGGTTTGGTTACCGTTGTAAAATGTGACAATATGGGCTGTGTGGTCGAAGTGAACGCCGAAACAGACTTTGTTGCTAAAAATGACAAGTTCCAAAAATTGGTTGCCGATGTCGCAAACAAGGCAATGGAATTGGCGGGCGATTTTGACGCAACATTGGCGGCGGTCAAAGACGACATTGCTGCGACAATTTCGACAATTGGTGAAAATATGAATCTGCGCCGTATTGCACGGGTAAACGGCGACCATGTGTATTCGTATATTCACAATGCGCTGGTTCCGGGTATGGGTCAGATTGGTGTTGCAGTTGCAATCAATGGTGGCAACGAACATATTGACGAAATCGGACCAAAAATTGCTATGCACATTGCCGCAAATAAACCTGAATTTATGACAATTGCCGATGTTGATCCGCGTGCGGTTGAACGCGAAAAGAAAGTGTTCATCGAATCGGGCGCAACTAATGGCAAGCCAGAGGCTGTCGTTGAAAAGATGGTCGCGGGTCGTATCAACAAATGGTATGCGGAATCCGTGTTGGAAGAACAGCCGTTTGTTATGGATCCATCCAAAACCGTTAAACAGGTTATTGACGAAGCCGGTGGTAAATTGGCTGGGTTTGCTTATTTCGTCCTGGGTGAAGGTATTGAAAAACGCGAAGATAACCTGGCGGACGAAGTCGCAAAAATGTTGAAATAGTATATTTTGACAACTTAAAAGAAAAAATCCGGCGGTTATGCCGGATTTTTTCATTGCGCGGTTGAAACGAACGAAAATAAATGCTATCATTCTGACAAAGGAAAAGAATATGCAAAATAAATTATTACACGAATTGGAACAACGCGGTTTTATAAATCAGACATCTAATATGGATGCGTTAAGCGATGCGTTAAATAATGGTCAGATTTGTGCCTATTTGGGGGCGGATCCAACGGCGGATTCGCTGCATGTGGGGCATTTGGTTCCGGTTATGATGATGCGCTGGTTCCAAAAATATGGACATAAGCCGATTATGCTGGTTGGTGGCGCGACTGGGCGCATTGGGGATCCGTCTGGTCGTGATTCGGGTCGCCCGATGATGGATGAAAAAACATTGGCAAAAAATATTGCGGGATTGAAAAAATCGTATTCTAAATTTTTGAAATTCGGTCGTGGCAAATCAGATGCAATTATTGTTGATAATTATGAATGGATGAAAAATTACAGCCATCTGGATTTCTTGGCACAATTCGGAACTGATTTTACTGTGCCGCATATGTTAAGTATGGAAAGCGTGAAACGGCGTTTGGAAAATGGTATGACTTTTTTGGAATTTAATTATATGACTTTCCAGGCGGTGGATTTTCTGACCCTTTATAAAAAATACGGGTGCGTGTTGCAATTGTGTGGCGCAGACCAATGGGGTAACGCGATTATGGGGATTGAACTTATTCGCAAAAAATTGGGCAAAGAAGCGTTCGTTTTATCAACGGCGTTAATTACCGATGCGAACGGTAACAAAATTGGTAAATCGGCGGGCAATGCCGTTTGGGTGAACGAAGATAAATTATCACCGTACGATTATTATCAGTATTTCCGTAATACACCCGATGATTTGGTTGAAAAATTTTTGAAAATATTTACGGAAATTCCACTGGATGAAATTGCAGAGTTGTCTAAAAAAAGTGGGGCGGAATTAAACGATGTGAAAAAACGTCTGGCATTTGCAGCAACTGAAATTGCACACGGTACCGATGCGGCACGCGTGGCGGAAAGTGCAGCGATGGCGTTGTTTGGTGGTGGCGGTGATGTATCTAATGTTCCAACGGTCACCATAAAAATGAAATCGCCATTGGGAATTGTTGATTTTCTGTGCGAATCTGGTCTATTTACATCCAAGTCCGAAGCGCGTCGTAATGTTGAACAGGGCGGTATTCAAATTGACGGTAAAAAAATCACCGACCCGAAAACAATGATTGCGCCCGCGGCGGAAATTATGGTGCAAAAGGGTAAAAAGGTTTTCCTGCGTGTGATTTGTAAATAAAAAGATGAGAATTTCACGATACATTTTTTTCGTGATAATATCTTGTGCATGTGTGTCGTTTGCACGTGGTGACGATCTGGCTAAAATTCAAAGCCAAATCGCACAAACCGAAAAACAGAATCAGGAATTGTCAGTCAAGGTTGCGTCAAGTGAACGTGATGTCGCCGCCACTAAAAAGCAGTTGGTCAAAGCCGCAGACCAAGTGAGTTCGTTGGAATTGCGCCGCGCCGACATATCAAAAAAAATTGCAGAACTGGATGCGCAAATCGATTCGATAACACGGGATATTGAAAAAAATCGCGGACGAATTTCTGATTCTGCGGCGTCTATATTGTTTGTCGCGATGAACCCCAGTTTTGATGCCGATAATATGCGCGATTATGTTTTAATGTCATCTGTGTTGACGGGGGCAGCCGACCGATTTTCTGATGAAATTGAAAACGCAAATAAACAGGTGCGTGAATTGGAACGGGTTCGCAATGAACGCGCTGTTGAAAAAGAAAAACTGGATCGCACCGCACAAAAATATGCCCGCGAACGAAACGAATTAGATAAATTATTACGCACGCGTTCGGCGCAAAATGAAAAGTTAAAATCGCAACAGGCAGGATTACAGAAAAAATTACGCGAATTGTCTGCGCGTGCAAAAAATATTTCTGAATTGTCCGCGGGGGTCGGTTCGTCCGAAATGTCGGTGGATGCGTCTTTTTCGCGGCGTAAATTAAATTTGCCGGTGCGCGGGCGCGTGGTTGTACGATACGGCGAAAAAACTGCGTTGGGATTAAAGTCCGATGGGTGGCGGATTCATACGCGCGGCGATGCGTTGGTAATGGCACCGGCGGATGGAATTGTTAAATTTGCGGACAATTTTCGCGGATTCGGCAAAGTTGTCATTATGTCGCATAAAAATGGGTATAATACCGTAATGACAAATCTGGGCAGTGTTGATGTTTTGCCAGACCAGGAAGTTTTGGCGGGTGAACCCGTGGGCCGTATGAGTTCTGATAAGCAAGAAATGTATCTGGAAGTGCGGCGTGGTAACGCATCGGTTGATCCGGCGCGGCTTTTCCGCGATGACGATAAATAGCGCGGGTTAATTATTTAGAAAATTGTTTTTCTATATTTTGAATTGCGGCGATTTGTGCGCGCATAAATTCAACCTTGGTGGCGTTATTATGAACACTTTTTTCATTTTTAGGATTTGTACGCAAATCATCGGATGCCTTGATAAATCGTTTAAGGCATATAACAATTAACCGATTTTTCATAATTTTACGCAAATTGTCGTTTTTAATACTTGGCATAGGATACAAACTTTTGTTGTGTAATTTTGTGTATGTTTCATACACTGGTTTGTATATCCCCAGTTCGATTTGTAGTGGTGCAAATATGTCGCGGTAAATGAAAAAATAATCCGCTTCGGCAAAATCAATAAACGATAAACGGCTGGATGCGGCATCATAGAAAACATTGCCCGGGTTTAAATCACAGTGCGACCATGCCATACGCGTTGTGTATTCAAATTTGCCGATGTTGTCGCGAACGCGTGCCATTTGGCGGACTTCGTTTTTATGGAACCAATTTGACATTTTGTTATTAACAAAATTATCCAGCCGCTGAAATTTTAATTCGTCCGATATTTTATGCGAAACAGGATTTCCAACAGGCTTTAATTCGTTCATATCAACCAAAAAACTGCCGATACTGTTTATAATTTCAAATTGTTGACGGCGCGATAATGTGCGATACAGGTCGTTTGTTAATGGTTGACCCGGTGCACGTTCTTCCAAAATCTGATATTCGTCATCGCGTATAAATACCATCGCGGGAACATTATAGACAGGATTGCCAACGGCACGAATTGCATCAATGGCATCTTTGGTTTGATGCTGCTTTTGCAGCCATTTTGCACATTCGGATTCGGACATATTGGGTAAAGGGCGTTTCAATACGAATCCATCGCCGTAATAAACCGCGTATGTTTCACGACCATGATGCTTTAATTTTCGTATGTCGTTGTTTCCCATTTGCGTACCCCCGATATTTTATAATATCTTTGATTGACGCAATACGTTCATAATCTGTTTTTGCGTACGCAGCATACAATTTAACATATATTCGTTATATTCGTCGCGGTGTTCTTCGTTCCGTGCCAGGTACGCGTTCATATACCCATTATGGTCATTTTTAGAATTAAACACAATTGGTGAATAACCGTGCTGGACCAGCGCAAGATTCATAACCCCACGCGCGGTGCGTTTATTGAAATCTTCGAACGGTTGTAATTCGATTAATTGATAATGCAAATCAAATACTTTATCCAGTATCGAACTGGGGTCGGCATTGAAACGATAAATCATATCGTCAATATGTACGCGTTTGTTGATTTCAGATATAACCCCGCCGCGCGATTCCAGTGTCGTCCCAGCAGATAAAATTTTATGTATGTCGCAAATCTGATCCAGTGTCAGTTCGTATTTGGCGTTAATATCTGCGAATTTTGCAATGTAATCGTACAAATTTTCTGCATTACGGATATATGTATAATCGATGTATTCACGCGCCTTTTTAGGATTCGGTGCGTGGAATAGTATAATCGGTTCAGAATATGACAGTTCATGACGCAACCAATTAAAGTTATTCATGCGCTTTGTCATATCAAATTCAGCCATCTGTTCTTTCAAGACGGCAACATTGTATCGAATCTTTGATTTTAATATCTTTGTCTGTTTCATACTGGTTATTATAGACAATGAACATAATTTGTCAAGAAAAAATCTTAAAAATCGGGTTGCGATTAGGGTATTTTTGGTGTACACTTAAACAAGTGTTTACCCAAGGGAAAATAAGTATGTTCAAGAAATTATGTTTATTTTTGGCGATAATGATGCCGGTGATGGCGGTTGCTGCACCAAAAAATAAAAAAGATGAACCAATCGAACATTTGACCGATGCTCAAATTTACGAGGAATTAAAGAAACTTGCGCTGGTGTTCGAAGTCGCACGTGAAGAATTCGTAGAAGAGGTTGACGAAAAGAAAATACTGGAAGCCGCAATGAACGGTATGTTGGCGGAACTGGACCCGCATTCGTCATACTTGTCTGCGGATGATTTCAAGGAATTTAATGATAAATCGCATGGCGAATTTGGCGGACTGGGGATTCAGATTACTTCTGACAGGGGCGCGGTTCGTGTTATTTCGCCAATTGACGATACGCCGGCGGCACGCGCGGGGATAAAGGCGGGCGATTATATTACACATATTGACGGTGAACAAGTCTTTGATTTGACTTTGAATCAGGCGGTTAAAAAAATGAAGGGGCGCCCGGGAACCAAGGTTAAATTGACCGTTATATCCGATGGCGCGGAACCGCGCGATATCACCCTTAAACGCGATATTATAAAGGTGAAATCAGTCAAATATGATACAAAACAACTGGCGGATGCGGACGAAGATGCACCAAAAATTGGCTATGTCCGTATTTCTGATTTTGGTGCCACAACAACACGCGATTTACACGAAGCATTGAAAGATTTGGAAAAGAAGGATGTCGTCGGCTATGTTTTGGATGTGCGTAATAATCCAGGTGGGTATTTAACC
>CAMVKK010000016.1 GCA_947168075.1 uncultured Alphaproteobacteria bacterium | reverse complement strand
AATTGGCACGAACCATCATTTCAGGTGCCAAGAATTTCATTTGTTCACCCAAAGATTCATTTGGCATTGTGAATTGTTCATAATCCGACAAATTCATAAAGAATGCATCCGTTCCATCTGAATACAGATATTGACATTCAAAATCTTCGACCATTAATTTTTCAACGCGGTCTTCGGCGCGCCAGCGGTCACCCCCCTTGTTTCCCGTATCAATATCGCGCAGGTCCGCCTGAACAAATGCGCCCCCCTTGCCGGGTTTAACCTTGGTAATAGATGTAACCGAATAACGTTTGCCGTTATGGGAAATAACCCAACCCACACGCATATCATTTGCAATGTATGATGCCATTGTAATACCTCTTTGATTAAAAATAAACGCGACAATTATACGCCGCCCAACACAAAACGCAACAAAAAACGGTGCCAAGGCACCGTTTTTTATCTTACATACGCATCGGCATCAATACGAACAAAGAATCTGTTTTCTTGTCCGTAGATTTGATGATTGTCGGTGATAACGGATCCTGCATTTCCATTTGGAATTTATCGCCTTCGACCTGGCCGGCGACATCCAGCAAGAACTTTACATTAAATACAATCGTGAACGAATTATCGCCATTGTATTCGACATCCAGTTCCTGGGTCGCGGTTCCGGCATCGGGGCTGGACGCGTTGATAACCAATTTATTCATAGAATATGTCAACTGAACAGATTTTGTTTTATCAATAGATGCAACCGAAACTAAGTCAACCGCATTGATAAATTGCTTTCTGTCCAAAACGGCGATTTTATCATTACCCTTTGGAATAACAACACGATAATTTGGATATTGCGCATCGACCAGTTTGCTTGTCAAAGTAGCGGGACCAACAACGAAACGCGCCTTGGTATCCGACAATTCGACCATAACATCGTCAACGGTGGCATCTTCCAACAACTTGGACAATTCGCCAATTACGCGACGCGGCAAAATCACAGATGGCATTTCCGCAGACCCACTTGGTGCCGCCATCGCGCACAGTGCCATACGCTGGGCATCGGTTGCGACTGCGGTTAACATCTTGGACTTACCCTCTTCTGAAATATGGAAGAAAATGCCCCCCAAATGATAGCGCACATCATCGGTTGGTATAGCAAACTTTGTTTGATTAATAAGATGCGCCAAATCGCCGGTTGTCATCTGGAATTTTGTGGTCAGGTTGCTGCCCGCCATCGCCGGGAAATTTTCCGCCGGCAAAGTCGGCAAACGAAACACCGCACGTCCGCTGGACACGACCAATTGGTCACCAGATTGTTTAAAACTTATTTCGGCATCATCCGGCAATTTACGAACAATATCATACAGCATCTGGACCGGCACAGTCGTTTTTCCGCCCAGTGTAATATCGGCGGCAACATGTTCGACCAATTCCAAATCAACATTGGTCGCAGAAAGCACTAAATCATCGCCAACCTCTATCTTTACATTCATCAAAATCGGCAAAGTTGCGCGCTTTTCCACAATAGACTGCATATGTCCCAATGCCCGGATTAAAACCTGACGAAATACCGAAAATTCCATTTTATATACTCCTAATTTATTTACGGCTACATCTCTCTTTCGATTCACTTTACCAAAAAACACCGATTCGGTGCAAGCAGGATTTTTATAAATAAAACATTAAATTTACCCAAAGATATTAGTCAAGGTTGAATACGCCATCCACCAATTCAGACAATGGAATATTCATCCATTCAGGATCATCACGCCGCACCGGCGCGCCATTTTTCATTGCGGTTTTACAAGGTTCATCATCGGCCAGCCAATTTTCCAACAAATCGCCCGCGACCAGTCCCAATCCAGCCCCCGCAACGACACTTAACCCCCCAGTAAACGGAGCCAGTAATAGTCCGATGCCAGTTGCGGATGCAACCTTTCCCGCGACAGAAAGCCCGCTGACCCGAACATCGGGTTCCGCCAAGTTACCGGTAATTTCCACAGAATTAACCAAATTCCCAGACAACGATATTTTAAGTCCGCGCACAGGCACCGTGGTTAACGCCATTTTTATTTTTTCGCGCCCTAAATCCACTTCACCCGCCAAACGCGCATTTATCGCACCGGTTTCAACCGCTACACCATTTTTGGTTTCCGCAACCCCATTACGCAACTTTGTATTAATAGTAACACAGGATATTTTTATCTGGTCATATTTCTTTTCTGAACGGAACATATCCTGGACACTGTGACGCAACGATGTCAATGTATCTGCACCGTATATGTATTCAACCAAATCAGAATGTGCATACCCAATACCACTGGACTGCAATTGAATGGGTCCGGTAATTGTCTGCATAATTTCTGACAAATCGTGTCCGTGCGCCATAAAGTATCCACGAATATCCACAGGCAATTCAGAAATAAAATCGTTTTCCCGAACCTGGGTCAGAATTTGTCCGACATAGATATTTTTGGCATCTATGGCGGCCTGGCCATTTATTAAACCATCGGTATTCACATCAAAATCAGATGCTATTTTTATTTCGCCGCCACCAATACCAAGTGATAAATCGATGCGCCCTGTTTTATCAGCATCGGTAAATTTCAAATCCAGATTAGTAAGCGTTAATTCACGATACACTCTGAAAGATTTTATTTTTACGCGTAAATCCAAATTCATCTTACTTAATTCTTTACCATAAAGCGGTGTATCCAAGAATATATTTAAATCGCGTTTTGGATGTACCCATGTATGTCCGTATACATTCGGAAACATTTTAACAAGTGACACATCCCCTGCGGTAATATTCGCCGTAATATTTGGCACAGGCTTTGACCAATCGTATTCCCCAGATATATCTATATCAACACCGCGTACAGCGACCGATGATTTCCGTAATGTGATTTTTTCGTTTCCAAATCCACCGGACGCATTGATACTCATTGGGGGCAAATCAATCCATTTGCGTCCAATCGCGCGACCAAATTCTGCGAAATCGGGGACATCGCCTTTGACGACAAAATCAATTGGCATCAAACTGGTTCCTTCCAGTGCGACATTTGCAATCAGTGGTGTTCCACCGGTTGTGAACGCGACACTTAACGGATACACACGCCGTTCAGAATTATATTCAGAAAAAGATATTACAAACGGGAATATTTTTGACCCGTCTTTAAGCCACCCGGAATATTCACGTTTATCGCCACGCAACATATACTTTATATTGAAATCTGCAATCAAATATTTTTCACCGACTATATTTGCATTTAAATTATAAATCTCTACCCCACCCAGGTTAATCGCAGGGAGTGGATATTTTGACGGTGATTTTTCCTCTTTTGGTTTATCTGCATCGGGTGTTTCACTTTTTTCATCATCTTGCACAATCGAATATTTGCCGTCTGCGTTTTGTTCCAAGTTTATATTTGCATCATGCACTTTTATATTTTGGATTGTTGGACGATTACGCAAAAGGGATACTAAATTCAAAGTAACATCTATTTTTTTAGCATCAAAAATGTATTTTTCGCGCGCCCATGTTGCATTTGGCACACGCACATCTGTTAATTCTATTTGTGGTCGCAATGAAAAACGCCATGATACAGCACCGTCAATTTCGACGGGCAATCCCGTTGCATCACGCAGAACGTTTAAAATACTGCCACGCAAAGTTTCCAAATTAACACTGCTTAACGCGACAAACACCGCCACCGCCAATCCGCCGATGAACAGACCCAACAATCTTAAAATTACCAAAAAAGATCTTTTTTTTCTTCGTGCCATTTATATTTAATATAACCATCTTATGGTAATTGTAATTCCAGTAATTTCATCACAGGCTGCATAAATTCCGGTATATGCGCCCGAAAACTTACAACTTTATTATTTGCCGGATGCCGAAATGTTAAACGATATGCCAACAAATGCAAATTATTTGTAGCCAGCATTGCGTTTATCGCCCCGTCCATTTTTTTACCGCGTCCATACACATCATCACCAACGATTGGCGCGTCCAAGCAAAACGCGCTATGTACACGTAACTGGTGCGTACGGCCTGTTTTTGGTTTAAATAAAACCCACGACACGCAGCCCGATGCAACACCCAACACATCATATTCTGTTATTGCGCGTTGTGCGCGTGCGCCCGTCCCGTTATTTGCACGTGTTGGTGAATCAAAAACCTGACCCCGCACCATATAGTTATCTATTACCCCATGTGCTTTTTTCACTTCGCCATTAAGTAATGCCAAATATTCTTTGTGTGCCACTTTGGACTGAAATTGCGCCGCCAAAGATTGTGCTGCGCGTTGACTTTTTGCAACAACCAACACGCCGCTTGTTTCCCTGTCCAGACGATGAACCAATGATATTTTTGCATACGGAAACAAAGCTGCCGCCATTTTATCAATTGATTTACGAACACCCGTACCGCCCTGGACCGCCAATCCAGCGGGCTTATCAAACACCACAATATCATCATCGCTGTGGATAATACATTTACGTAATTGTTCCAAATCAGACAATGAATATTTATTACCGCTTTCTGTTTTTTTGACCTTTTCCACGGCATAACCCGCGATTGTTGGCGGAATACGGATCGCGTCCCCTGCACGCAGAACCTCGGTCCCGCGAACACGCGATGAATTGACACGAATTTGTCCACCGCGACATAATTTGTGAAATTCAGCATTTGGCATGGACGGGAAATGCCGCCCAAACCACCGCAGCAGACGCGTACCATCTTCAACCTGCGAAACTGTCTTTACATCCGCCATGGTACGATACCCATAAATAATAACCCTTAGTCACCAAAAACGATTTGCACAGAATTATTGCCACTGGCATTTCCGCAATTACCACTTGCACCGCTTTCTTTGTGGTTTGACGCGATATAGCCAACCGAATCGGTCCATGCCTTTGCCACCAAAAATTCACAGTCCGATTGCGACAGTCCATCTATACCGACAATAAACTGACGTGAATTTGCTGGATTTACCGATACGGTATATTTTCCGCCATACGGATTTTTATCAGACATACCAATCGCACTGAATACATTCATATTTTCGATGTTTGAAAAGTCGTCATATTCGCCCAGCACTTGGCGTACACTAAGCACGATTTGTGCCACATCATCATTTGTTGTGTTGTGTTTTTGTGTGCGCATAGCGGTCGAAATCATTGCGATTGCACCGACTGTGATAACACCCATAATTGCCAACACACCCAACATTTCAATCATAGAACGTCCTGATTCTTGTTTCATTTTTACCCCCATTTGATTTTTATATATATTATTCTATCATAAAGATTATGAATATTCAATTTTCAGATTTAATCGAAAATGCCCCCCGTTCCCCCGGCGTGTATAAAATGTATGACGCAGATGGGAACCTGCTTTACGTGGGCAAGGCTAAAAACCTGAACACCCGCTTGAAACAGTATGTGGACATATCAAAACTGGAATTACATAAACAAATTATGCGCACCCTGGTCGCGCGGGTTGATTGGGAAATCACACCTACGGAATCGGACGCGCTTATCCGGGAACAAGAATTAATCAAAACCCAAAAACCGAAATATAACATAATGCTGACCGACGGGAAAATGTACCCGATGATTGCATTAACCAATTCTAAATACCCGCGTTTGATGAAATTTCGCGGAAAAATTAGCCAGCGCCGCGATGTATACGGCCCATATCCATCGGTTACCGCATTAAACGAATCGATTAAGACGATTCAAAAGGTTTGTGAACTTCGCACATGTACCGATTCTTTTATGCGCAATCGCACGCGCCCATGTTTGCTTTATCAAATTGGACGGTGCAGCGCGCCATGCACCATACCACAAACAGATTATGCCGAACGCGTATCGTTGGCACGGCGAATATTAACAGGCGACAGCGAACCGATTATTCGCGACCTGCAAATTGATATGCAAAAATATTCCGCAAATATGGACTTTGAAAATGCCGCGAAATGTCGTGATAAAATCGCCGCATTGACACACACATCGAATCGCGGTATACGGCGGAATCGTGCACATAGCACGAATTACGATTGGGATAAAAATGTTACCGCATTGGAAAAATGGTTGGGTATAAAAATAGAATTGGCGGGGGTATTTGATAATTCGCACCTGTTCGGAACGAACCCGGTTGGCGCAATGATAACATTTGGGCACGATGGGTTTGTAAAGTCTGGATATCGTCATTTTAAATTAAATGATAAAAAGCGTGCCGGCAACGATATCGCAATGATGGATGAATTTGTATCACGTGCGGTTGCGCGTGGTCCGAAATTGGATTTAATAATTGTTGATGGTGGTGTGGCGCAATGGAACATTGCACACAGTGTCGCACCAAACATACCAATACTTGGCGTAACCAAGGGCGAAGTGCGTAACGGCGATGAACATTTTATTATGCCCGATGGTTCGGTGTATCGCGATATGCCAAAAGATAGCCCACTGTTCTTAATGTTGCGCACCGTTCGTGACGAAGCGCACAGGTTTGTAATCACATATCACCGCACAACGCGTGCGAAAAAAATGACTGCATCGGTTCTGGACGAAATAGACGGCATTGGTCCACGGCGCAAACATTTGTTATTGACGCACTTTGGTTCGGTTCGTGCGATAATGGACGCCGACATAGACGCATTAAAACGTGTTCCAGAACTGGGCGATGCCGCCGCGAAAAAAATATATGCATATTTCCATTCGAACGTGTTATAATTAGTTCGTTCATATAAGATTCACAAATAATATAAAGGAGAAAAAATATATGAAATTCTTTGTTAATTTTTTATCAGCATTTCGCATTGCTGCGGCTTTTGCGATTATACCAACATTATGGTTAAATTGGTTTTGGGTATCACTGATTATGTTTGTGTTGGCAGCGCTAAGTGATTTCTTTGATGGTTATCTTGCGCGGAAATACGATGTATGCACCAAAATCGGCGGTGTAATGGATCATATTGGCGATAAATTATTGGTTGCGAACACATTGATTATGTTAACCGTAATGATGCGTGCGTGGATTATTGTTGTGCCTGTTATCATAATGATTGCGCGTGAATTGTATGTAAGTGGCCTGCGTGAATTTCTGGGCACCCAGAAGATAGAAATGCCGGTGCCCAAGGCGCGCTTTTCAATGGGCAAGGTTAAAACGACATTACAGATGATAACCATTACAGCATTTTTGGTGTTCTTTGTTTTGAACACAGTTGTAACGCCTGATAATATTTCGCGTTCTTATTTGATTGCGATGATTTGGTTATCACGTATTGGTGTTTTTGGTCTGTGGTTGTCGTTATTGGCATCTGTCTGGTCGGCATCCCAATACACATTTACATTTGTGGAAAAGTTAAAGAAAGTGAAAAAGAAATAATAACAAAGTGCAAAGTGTAAAGTGCAAAGTGTAAAGTTCAAATAATGTGTGCCGGCAAACGCCGGCACAGTTTTATTAGATTTGAACTCTGAACTTTGCACTTTTATTAAAACCATCCTTTCTTTGCCGGCTTAGTTTCCGCAAATTCGGTTAAAATCTTTTTCTGCTTTTCGGTTAATTTTGTTGGAACCCGCATTGCAATATCAATATACAAATCGCCATATGAATCGCGGCGCCCGGTCGGCATACCGTGCCCACGTACGCGCAGTTTTTCACCAACCTGGGTACCACTCGGCACTTTGACAGATAATTTCTTATCGTCAATGGTTTCCACTTCTATTTCACCGCCCAGCGCAAGCGTTGTAAATGGCACATCAACACGCGTAATTAAATCGGCACCATTGCGAACGAATCGTTTATCGGGACGCACCCGCACATCCAGATAGAAATCACCCGCCGGGGCGCCATTCGCGCCCGCTTCGCCCTGACCCGCCAGGCGCAGTCGCGCGCCATCTTCGATTCCCGCAGGGATTTTTACATCAATACTGCGCGATTTATGTGTTGCCCCGGTGCCATCGCACGCTGAACACTTTTTATCAATCTTGTGCCCCAGTCCGTTACATTCCGGACAAGGTGTTTCCATGGCAAAGAATCCTTGTCTTGCATGAACATAGCCCGTTCCACCACAACGCGGACATGTCGGCGCAGGCTTGCCATCCGCGGTGCCATAACCATGACATTTATCACAGGTTACTTTACTTGAAAAATTAACAGTGTGGGTTGTGCCGAAATATGCATCTTTTAAATCAATCACGACTTCGTCCAGCAAATCGCGACCCGCCCTATTTTGTGCGCCGCCACGCGCGCCGCCGCCCATATCAAATCCGAACCCACGCATAGCCTCGCGCAGAATATCATCCATACCGGCGCCACCACCCATATCAAAATGAAACGCGCCGCCACCAAACGGGTTACCACCGAATCCGGCACCCGCAGATGCACCATTGCCCCCTGCAAACGCCGCATCACCGAATCGGTCATACGCCGCGCGTTTTTGTGGGTCCTTTAAGATATCAAACGCATTATTAACTTCTTTGAATTTTTCTTCGGCGGCTTTATCCCCCGGATTTTTATCAGGGTGGTATTTAAGCACCAATTTATGATACGCCCGCTTGATATCGGCATCCGATGCATCGCGCGCGACACCCAAAACTTCATATGGATTTTTATTCATTTTTAATTCCGTAAGTCTTACTTAGCCCTAAATATAGGTCGCAAAAACACAAAATCAAGCCCCCTGCCATAATAAAAACAGCCGTAAATCGGCGCAAAAGCACTTGCACAAAATCAAATAATGTTCTAATAATATATCGCTATGGTTGAAAAGAATACACACACATATGACGCGTCAGATATCCAGGTGCTCGAGGGTCTGGAGCCTGTTCGTCTGCGCCCCGGAATGTACATTGGCGGCACGGATGAAAAGGCGTGGCACCATTTGCCGATTGAAATCTTGGACAATTCTATTGACGAAGCGGTTGCGGGTTTTGCGAAAAAAATCACTGTTAACCTGATTGATGCGAAAACCATTGAAATCACCGACGATGGCCGCGGCATTCCGGTTGACGAACACCCGAAATACCCGGGCAAATCGGCATTGGAAGTGATTTTAACAACTCTGCATTCGGGGGGCAAGTTTAATAATAATGTATATAAAACCAGTGGTGGTTTACACGGTGTTGGTTCGGCGGTTGTAAACGCGTTGTCGGCTGAGATGATTGTGACGATTGCCCGTGATGGCTATGAATGGCACCAGACTTTTTCCCGTGGCAAAACGACATCTCCGATTACCCGTGGCGATGCGACCAAGGCGCACGGGACAAAAATCCGTTTTACACTGGACGATGAAATATTCGGCGCGAACGCGGTATTTAAACCTATCAAGATTTATCGTATGGCGCGTGCCAAGGCATTTCTGTCGCGTGGCGTAAAAATCGATTGGCATTGTAACCCGGCGCTTTTGACCGAGGATATGGGAATCCCCGCCGACACAACGTTTTACTATGCGAACGGTGTTGCGGACTTTTTGGCGGAAAAAACCGATTCGGAACCAAAGATTTTACCACGCATATTCAGTGGCACTGTGGACTTCCCGGATGACGCTGGTCGTGTTGAATGGGCGCTGACTATACTTACCGATGAAAACGGCGCGGCATCGGACGATGGTTTCTTTGCATCATATTGTAACACCATTGCGACCATTGACGGCGGTACACACGAATCTGGATTCAAATCTGCAATTACCAAGGGGATAAAGGCATACGGTGAAAAGGTTAATAACAAAGCGGCGGCAAATATTATCGGCGAAGATGTGTTTGATTCCGTTGCGGCGATTGTTTCCGTATTTTATAAAACGCCACAGTTCCTGGGACAAACCAAGGAAAAATTATCCAACCCTGAAATTGCGCGCTATACCGAAAACGCATTGCGCGACCCGTGGGAAATGTTTTTGGCGTCCGATCCGAAAACCGCGAATGCAATTCTGGACTTTGTAATTAATTTGGCGAACGCCCGTATTAAAACAAAACAGGTCAAGGAAATTGCCCGCAAAACCCCGACCAAACGCGCGCGTATGCCGGCGAAATTGGCGGACTGCTCTAAACACGGGGTGGACGGAACCGAATTGTTTATTGTCGAAGGTGAATCGGCGGGCGGCACCGCAAAACAGGCGCGTGACCGCACGACCCAGGCAATTATGCCACTGCGGGGCAAGGTGTTAAATGTTATGTCTAATTCCGATGAACGTTTTAATGCGAACAAGGAATTAAATGAACTTATCGACATTATTGGTGCCGGCACGGCAAAGGATTGGGATGATACAAAATTGCGCTATGAAAAAATTATTGTCATGACCGATGCCGATGTTGACGGTTCGCATATTGCATCGCTGCTTATGGCGTTTTTCTATCAGTATATGCCGCAATTGATTTACGGCGGACATTTGTATCTGTCTTGTCCACCACTTTATAAATTAACATGTGGGACCGAATCGATTTATGTTGATACGGACGAAGAACTGGAAGAATTAAAGAACGGTAAATATAAGAACAAGAAAGTAGAAATATCGCGATTCAAAGGGCTTGGTGAAATGATGCCTAATCAGTTACGGGAAACAACTATGTCACCAAAGACACGTCGTCTGATACGTGTTGATTTACCACCGAAAACGGATGACGGAATCGAGGATACGGAAAAGACCCGCACAATAGTTTCCGAATTAATGGGTAAAAAGCCAGAGTTCCGGTTCAAGTTCATTACCGAGCACGCCCAGTTTGTGAAAGATCTTTTTGTATAAAAAACGCGCCAATGGCGCGTTTTTTTTTATCTTATCCCCACCGTGAACTCGTCGCCCCAGTCGGCAACTTTTTGACCACCAACGGTGCATTGGATATCTTCGAATCCATTTTTAACCTGACCTTTCTTAACCAAATGACTGGTTATCAAACCGCCGGCGGTTCCCAATACAACACCCGCAACAGAATCAGATGCCAAACGCGCAGTGTTGAAATTACCCTCGGCCGTTTTCCATACACTGATTTTTAACCCCGCCATAATATCATCCAGCTTTTTCGATGCATCACTAATAATCGCGGTTGAACGTGTGATGCGTTGATTACGCGCCGCTTCTTCCTTGCACTGGTCACGCAATTTTTCCAAACCTGCAATACGTGATTTATAACCGGATTCTGTACGATCACCAGATTTACAATATTCTTCTAATTCGTTCAACCCCGCAATAACATCCTCGCAATCTTTATATTGCGCCCGCCAATACAAATATCCATTGACTGGTTCCGGACATTCATATTGTTGTGGTTGTGGTTGCACAACAATTGGACTTGGGTTTGGCACTGGCTGAACCGGTGTCGGTTGTGGTGCCGTATTCTGGTTTGGATTGGGGCTTTGTGTTGTTACTTTAACACATATATTGCCCTGTATTTTGTATTCTGTCTTACACGAAACAAGTTTCCATTCTGACCAATTGCCATCATTGCATGTTCTGCTGCACTGATTACCATGTGGTATTGACGATGGGCAATTTTCAGTTTTTGTTTTGCCATGCGCGGTACCATCACAGGGTTTTTTATTGTTATTAATCTCACAATGACCTGTTTTTGGATTCCACACGTGTCTGTCACCACAATTACAGGTTCCACTTTGTGTCCAATTCGCTGGTTCCCCATCTTTCTGCGCATCTAAACAAGCCTTATGATCATCGGTAAAACAACAATAATCGTATGGACCAACCGCATGACAATCTGCATCCGTTGTATTAATAAACTTAATTTTATAAGTTTCATTTATTTTACTATCCGGACATTCTGTCCATTCATGTGTAATCCACCTGTCTTCAAATCCAACCGAACATTCCATAATTTTATGCTTGATAACATCTCCCTTAAACACATGTTGCGAATCATCCCCCAAGAAAATAAGGCTTCCATTCATACAGCCCTGTTGATTATCACATTCATAAACTTTTCCGCCACTTAAATTGAATGATTTAGAATTTACAAAACCATCAACCACGGATTTTTGTGCTTGGACGGTTGTATATAAAAATTCGTTATCGTTTGGTTTTTGGGTTCCACTGAACTGAATGAACCTAGCAGGACAATCCCCAACAGCAAATGCCACATTGACATTCATTGCAATCACACAACACAAAAACATAAGTATTTTTTTCATAATTTCCCCCCCATTTGGAACAACACTTTTACTATATTCTATCATACTTTTGGCTTTGTTCCAAATAGAAACTACAAATAAAAAATCCGGTGTTGCCACCGGATTTCAACAACAACCAAAACAAGAAAAGAAAACTTTCTTAGTTCTCCTCCTTTGGAGGAGTACGCGCAGCGGGAGGTGGTTAGAGAATACGATTTACTTGAAACATTATTCCTATTTTGGTCCAAGAGATTCTGACTCTCTTACCACCCCACCCTACGGGTCCCCCCCTCCACAGGAGGGGAACTTACTTGTATTCCGCAATCATGTCTTTTATTTGCGCACCCAACACCAAATCAGATGCCGTCATTTTTTCGATTTGTTTTAACCCATACATCACTGTCGCATGATCACGATCACCAACATAACCACCTATTTCCGAAAGCGACAACTTTGTCGCACCGTGCAGAACCGCCATCATAACCTGACGCGCCATAACCAACGCCCGACTGCGACCCGCGCCACATACTGCATCATACGATACACCCAACTTGTCACACATATCGTGAACCATCGCAATTGGTGTTTTTGTCTTTTTAAGTGTGTCCACCAGCAACCGTTCCGCAACATCAACCGTAATAGTTTTGTCCATCAATTCAGCATAAGCCCGTATCTTGTTCGCCACACCCGCAACCGTATGACCATCCGCCACAATCCGATTCGATAATGCCGCCGCAACATTTGCATTCACCCCCGCACGCATCAACATCACGCGTTTCACATTTTCATTTGGCGCAACAACATCCGCAACCAATCCAGATGCAAATAATGATTGCGTACGGCGATCAAACCCGGTCAAATTATTCGGTGTAGTGTTCGCCGTCAAAACAATATTCGTTCCAGCATTACGCAAATCAATCAGCAATTGCATAAATTCATCCATTGTCGCACGCTTGCCCGCCAACGCATTAACATCGTCCAATATAAATGTATCACAATTACGGCAATAATCTTTGAAAGCAAATATATTGTGGTCGCGTAACGCGCGTGTAAATTCTGCAACAAAACCACCACCCGTCATCATAACAACCCGCCCCGCGGATGCATCACGAATGCAACCCGCCAACAGTGTTTTACCACACCCCGGGTTCCCGTAAATAAACAACGGGCTGAATGAAACCGAACCAGAAGCAACCTTTCTACACGCCGATACAACAAATTCATTTTCATCCGATGTAATAAACGCGTCAAATGCCGATGCGTTGGACACCGTTGCCGCCGGCGTATATTTTTGAACATTGTTATCATTCGCAACAATTGTCGCCGCCACGCCACGAACACATATATTTAATGATAAACCATATTCGGATGCAACCGATTCCAAAACATTACGATGAACAGAATTAATAAAGTCCGCCGAAAATTGATTTTGTGCGGTTAACACCAACGCGTTATCAATAATCTGAAAATCAAGTGGCGCAATCCAAGAAGAAAAAGAAGCAGAATCCATTTTTGCGGCGATGGCCCCCCGGATATTTTCCAAGTTTGTCATTTGTTTTGTCGCCACTGTCTGCATGTCGTTTCTCCTTTCCTTCCTTAAAAGAGTTTCCTGCCCGTGCGTTTGAGTATAAAAACCACCCGCACATAAACGCCAAATATTTCCATCTTGAAAACATTTAGTGTTTATGCCGCCCTACTTTTTATATCCCTCTCGCATTCTTGATTGACCTTCCATCATAAAAGATATCTTGCCAACCGCTTTGTTGATTGATGTTTTTATCAATCGTTTGGATTACAGAAAACAATTTATAAAATAATTTTTCATTTGCAAATAAATCTTGATAAAAAATCAAACATTTATTTTTTGACAACGATTCGTTTTTTTGCCTGTTTTGCGCGTGTTGTATAGACACTGTCTATACAAGAATAGAATCATAATTTGATGTATCCACCATCTACCTTTTTTATGATTCCGCGTAATTCCAGTACAACTAAATCGCGTTTAATTTCCGAAACACTTTTTTTGACAATTTGTGTCAATACAGATTCGGATACAGGAATAGTTCCCAATTTATCTAAAACATCATTTTCCGATTCGGTTACCCCGTCATTTTTTTTCGCGGTCGGGGTCGATTTTTTATTCGAATCAAAAAAGTCATCTATTCCCATACATAATTTAGCCGTCCCGGACGCAATAAGTGAATTCGGCCCCGCCGCCCGTGAATCCGCCGGATGTGACGGGATTGCCCATAATTCCCGATTCGATTCGATGGCGAATCGGGCGGTTGTCATACTGCCGGACTTCAAATCAGCCTCGCCCAGTATCAGTTTTTCTGCGATACCCGCAATCCACCGATTACGCATAACGAAATTCGAACCAATTGGATTATTAAATCCGACCGGCATTTCACTGACCACTGCACCGCGTTCCAATATCTCAAAATAAAGCGATTCGTTTTCGACCGGCCAAATATAATCCGCCCTGCCCCACAGTAGGGCAATAGTTTGGATATTTACGGGTGCGCGCAAAGTCTCGCTGTGTGCCGCAGGATCGGTTCCGATTGCCATTCCGGACACAACCGCAATCCCCCGCGATGCAAATTCACATGCTAAATCAGCCACAAATCCCATACCCGCCGCCGTTGCGTGTCGCGTTCCAACAACACCAACCGTATGCATGCGCAATGTTTCCAGGTTTCCACGTACGGTTATTACCGGCGGATGATTCGTTATTTTCAGCAACGCACCCGGATACAAATCATCTGTATCAGATACATATGTAATATTCAATCGCGCCGCCGATTCCATTTCACGGGCGACCGAGTCGCGCAAATCTGCCCCAGGATTAATTGCATCCACCACTGCATCAACCGAACCAAATTTTGCAACCAGTTCGTTATATTTAGCCGGACCGATTCGTGGTGTGCGTAAAATTAATAATTTATTAAATATGTCTGACATAGTTTTCACTATAAAAAAATACCGCAGCAATCGCAACGGTCAAATGAAGTTAAATAAATGCGCCCCATGGGGCGCATTTATTAATTTGCATTTGCTGCTTTAGTCGCCAACAGATAATCATACTTTATCGTTTCGCAATCCGATGGCTTTGCTTCGCCACTTTCCGCCCACACAGAACTTTCGCATTCACGTTTTAAATTTTCCAAATGACGCATTACTTCATTATATTGTGACGGATTGTCTTTTTTCAAAACAAGCAACTGCGAACGCAACAATTCGTCTTGGGATAAAGCCTTTTGTCCCTCGACCGCGCCGCCAATCAAACGATTTCCGAACAATTCCATGGAACCGACACCAACCGCGGCACCACCAACAGCACCACCGACGGTTGCCCATGTGCGGACGTTTTTCTTTGCATCCAAAATACGCTTTTCAATGTTATCCTCGTCCACCCATGAACCGCACGTAATATCGCGACCCATTTCGAAATATTGCGATTTAATATCACCCAAATCAATTTTTGGATCGGCAGATTTAAGAGAAACCTTTACAAAACAAGTATTATTTTCAGGGTTTTCTGTATCCTCTATCATCGTCGAGTAATCATTTATGTTGCTGTAACGCGATGCCCAAACAAAAGTATTACCGACACCGATATTATTTTGGATACACGCAGCCTTTTCTTTTTCGCGCTTATCTTTTTCCGGCACAGGTGGAATATCGGCGGTTGGTTCCTCGTAACGAATACTGGACTTTTCTGTTACATCTTCGGTTACTTTTGGTGTTACTGGTGTAACCTTCATAGATGCCATTTTCGCCGGCGAAACCCGCCCAGCCGCCGCAACCGGACTAACCACGCCCAAACGTCCAGTGGCCGGTGTTGCCGCCATTGCGGGCGCAATCATCACAGACAAAACCATGAAAGATACAAAATTTTTCATTTCCTCTTCTCCATACCTTGTTGGGTATATT
>CAMVKK010000015.1 GCA_947168075.1 uncultured Alphaproteobacteria bacterium | reverse complement strand
TGCCACCCATACCAAACACACCCAGAAATGCGCCAGCGATCAAAATGCGTACCCCTTGGCGCCAGATTTTGTCGAACCAAGTTTTTAATTCAATTTTCTTTTCGGATGTGTCCAGTGTTGCGGTTTTTGCGGCGGCATCGAAAATGTATCGGCCGGTATAAACGAACAAAAATATACCAAAACCAATCGCCATTAATAACCACAGATGATCCACAATTGCGTCCCAGAATAATTCTGTGGCACGTCCCAATACAGCGAATAATTCGGTAATGTATTTGCACATAAAGCATCCGTTGGTGTTCGCAATATTGTCACCCGCACCAATCGCATTCAGAAAATTATCCATACTGGTATATGTTATCGAATCACCACCGATGGACGAAGATAAATACCAAATACCCAACCCCAACGCGATTGCGCCAACCAAAAATCTGACAAGAATTAATATTAATTTTTTCTTCATTTTTTATCTTCTTTCTTGCCGTCTTTTTTTGTAACAGCGGATATTGCGGTTGAACCAACTGTTTTAACAACATTGAACATATCCGATGTTAATCGCATTGCATCATCTGCCAATTGTTCGCTTAATTTATTTTCCGCTTTGACATTAAATGCAGACAGAACCATATCTGTTACTTGGTTAATTAATTTTTTGTCGGTTAAGAAATTTACTACATATGCCAAAACAGCAATTCCCATAATTGACATTGCTGCAATATTATCATCTGATAATTCAATACTGAATATATTTTCTGTGGTAATTGCATTCATAATGTCGGTAACCGATGTGTCGGGTGTGGCAAAGAACTTTGCAATAATAACCATAACAACCGTATATGTTATTACAGCCGATACCAACGCAATAATCGAATTAATAAGTGTTTTAAATTGACCAATTCCAATGTCTTTGCCCAGCCCCGATATCCACGATGGCACATTTTCCGCACCACGAAACGCAATCAACACCAATGACAGCGGAAAGAAAAATGCGAATATTGCCATAGAAATAATTATATCAGCAAAATAACAACAGAACCGGAAAAATAATTTAAAGAATGCCCAGAAAATATACATACCAACAAAAAGTAAAAGTATATGTTTTACCAATGCGCCAATACCCAACAACATTTTCCACGAAAACGCAGAATCCATCACCGCAATCCCCAATTTCATATAGGATTGAAATTGTGTAATTGTTGTTTTCATTAACATAATCACTTTATCACGCAGACCAATTGTGAAAAATCCGTTGTCTTCCATTGGCATAGGTTTGTATGTAACATGTTCATTAACAAAATCGTCATCGATGTTCAGCATACTTTGTGTGTAAATAAGTGATATTTGCGCCACAGGTTCAAATGTCGCCGTTGTAATAATGCGCGGCAGCCCAACCCCAGCCCATAAAAAGGTCAGCGCAACCAGTGAATTAATTATAACCGGTCGTACAGATTTTTGATAGAACGGATCGGGAACATCTTTTTTAATGTTTTGCCATACCGCATTAATTACGAAAAACGCAAACAGTACACAGAATATCAGTGTTGCCAAAAACGCCATTTTATCGTAAACAACCGCCGCCGATGTGGACACAACCTGGAACAGCCGATCAAATATCGGGCATCCATAGCATTGGACAACGCTGCCTATAAAATTGTCTGCGATTCCGTTCATTTCTTTTTAATCCATCCGGCGGCTGTGCCGATAGTTTTTCCTGTGTCTTTGATTCGTTTCCATAATGTTTTTGTGTCACCAATAACTTGGTCATACAATTTGCCACGACCACCGACATAGGTTTCCAGTTGTCTTTGTGTCATATCGTAAAGTTTGAACATAAGGTAGAAGGTCAGTATCGATGATAACCACAAAATAGAATGTTCACCAAATCCGCCACTCGATGCGTTTGCAACAAGTGGAACATTACTGGATGCACTTCCGCCGGCGGCAACAACGAATATAGATGTGTTCCACGTGAACAATGCGCGTATAATCGCGATGTTGATGCACAGTATAAACGAACACATAATCATTGTGATAACCAGATTCTGTAATTCTTTGGTGACCCCGGCGAACGCGGGCCAAATGTCCAACCATTTATCGTTTGGTTTTGCAACATACGATAAAACCTGGAACGGGTACAGTATCAATGCCATACCGAATTTAAATATTGCCTCTATTATCAACAAAGCCATAAACAGGTTGCTGCTGAAAAATGTAATAACTAAAATTATGCCGGTAATCAAATTAAGAAATGCGTAACCGCCATGCGGAACAATCGTCATCAATCCGCGCATCCCAGATGTAATATATTCAAACCCGCGCTTTATAACAGTATTATTTGCGGCGGACAAATCGGAAACAGGTTGTACCAAAAATTCGCATGATGATTTTGAAATCCAACCCGCCCGAACAATGGGTTCAGGACATTCAATTTGCTTTGTTGCAACGCCTGTTTCATTAATTGTTTCGGTAATTGTGTGGGTGTACAACGCACCGAATTGTAAAAATGGATTAACCAGAACCTCGGTCAACATGGTGGGGCGAATCTGTAATAATATTGCCGCCGCAATTATCCCGCGCAGGCAGGGTTTCATAACATTATAGACAATGGTTTGTGCGCCGATTTTTCCGTCCGCCAGATTATCGCCACCGGAAAACCCAAATACGCCCGCCCAATTTTTTGGCAGATACAATTTTACCAAATATAAAACTATCGTTACCGCCAAAAATCCCCACACCAGCAGATAAATAATTCCCGTGCCATTCCCAACAAAAAAATCATAGCCCGCACTGGCAATCGACATCATCGCATCCAGCACCAATGGCACAAACGGCGATAAATTTAATTGATCAACAATCGCCCAATCCGCCAACGCAGGCGCAGGCACAACAAGCATTGCCGTCAAAAATATGCACGGTAAAATCCGCCGGATGATATTCATTCTCTCTCGTGTTTATATTTTTATCTTTTCAATTATATCACATTTGGGACAAAATGTGATATACTTATTACAAAATGAGTTGGTTTAAAAAATTTTGGATTGTGTTTTTATCGTTCCTGCCGTGGGGGGCTGGGGCGGTGGCACCGTTTGTGGTTGGCGCAATCGCGGGGGTCGGTGTTTTGGCGGGTTTTTCGATATATCGTACCGTCGCCCCGGTTAATATGAACGATGCGCTGAATTTCTTTTCATCATGCTGGTCGTGCCAGATGTTTTCAGATGTGATGGGAACAATATCGAATATTTTGCCGGGTGTATACAGTGCCATTGGTTTGGTAATAATACCGTTCGCGGCGGCATTTTTGGCAATATGGTTCGCGTGGCAATTAATATCCAGTTATATGAATGCAAAAAATATCGAACCATGGTCATTAACCGGTGATTTTGGTACCCGAATAATAAAGTTGTGTGTGGTATGTGCATTACTGGTCGCGCCGTTGCCGCGGATGATAAATGATATCTTTATTGAACCGGTATTCAGTGTTGGTATGTCAATGAATCATATTATTTCGGGCGATGACGAATTTAATACCTGTATGGTTGCAACCGCAATTGCAGATCCTGTATCTGTATCAAAAGATGCCGCATCACACGGGGCTTTTTCGCCAAAGTTGCGACATAATTTGGCATGTGAATTGGGTGTGGTACATCAAATGACCGGTCTGGGGATGACGGTTGGTTGGACTATGCTGAATATGGCGTTTAATGAAAAGTATATGCATAAAATTATGTGGAATATTCCGATTTTCCCAAATGTGCCGATTTTCTTTGGCGGGTTATTGATATTAGTTCTGTTTTTTGTGGCATTATTACCGATACCGATATTTTTCCTGGAAATATTCATTAATTTAGCACTGGATTTGATAATGTTGCCATTGAACCTTATGTCGTGGATATTTAATGGGTGGAAAATACTGCCCGGGGGAATGAAAAATATCGAATCGATAATTGATGATGTGATAAAGGGAACACTGGGATTGGCATTAACGGGCATATTTGTAACATTTGCCATAATGTTTTTGAATGCCGTGTTTGGTGATTGGAATGGCGCAAATGCATTGGCGACTGCGTTGGCAGAAAACGATTCGACTATTTTGATGGACGGCCTTATGATGCGCAATGACAGCATTGTTACAATTATCCTGATGGGTGTATTTATTGCGATGTTTATGACATCAATTCCGGCACTTATCCAGACTTTATTCAATGTAAAAATATCGGACGATTTCTATAAAACGACAAAAAAGAATCTGGATGTAACCTGGGCAAACCTGCAGAAAATCTGGAAAATTATAAAAAAATAAAAAATCAAGTGCTTTATTTTACATGACCCCCTTTTTTATTGGTTCCGAATCTGATATAATTCTCATCAATGAAGCAGTTTCCGATTCTTTATTGGCCACGTAAAACAAATGGTGATGCAACGTACCAGTTGGCGCGCAAGGTTATAAATACCGCAACCGGCGAAATGCCTGATGTTATATTATCTGAACTGGATTTGCCGTCAATATTCGAATCGAATCCGGATGCAACCGTTTATTATCCTGTATTTTGCGAATCGACCGGTTGGTGGGGCGAATTGTTGGGTGGTGGCGCGGTTGTAACGGATAAAATGATTATTTCCCCAGAATGTCAGTTAATGGTGATTCGGGCGGAAAATGCCGCTAATGCCCGTGGTGGACATCAACTGTTTGCCGCGGAAATATACCCGACCAGCGGATTTTTCAAAAAGATGAATTCGTCCATTGCAACGGTGGCGGATATGCTGGCGACTGATGCGGGAACAATTTTGGCGCTTTTTTCCGGTAAGAACCAAAATCAGTTTATAAATATACTCGAATCGACTGGTAATTCATATTTGGGCTGTATTGGGCGTTATTAATTCGCGAATAACGCTTGATTTATGGAAAAATCCTTGTATAATCACGGGGCTAAAAAATCAAAAGGGTTATGCTATGAAAAAAGGAATTCATCCAGAATACCATGAAATCAACGTCACAATGACGGATGGTAAAACGGTAAAAATGTATTCTTCGGTCAAGAAAGACTTGGTTTTGTCGACCGATAACTTGAATCATTCCGCATGGACTGGTCAACGTGCAAATACGGGTGATCGTGGTCAACGCGCCGCAGAATTCAAGAGCAAATTTGCCGGATTTAATTTCTAAAATAACATATTGCGGGGGCGCAAAATGGAATTGCTGATCAAGGGTTCAACGGAATTAAACAAAATGTTTATGGCGTTGCAACGCACGGCAACCGGTTTGCGTCATGATTTTGGCGAGGTTGAAAACCTGCAACAGTCCCTGCGCGGGGCGCGTGATTTTGTGCAAAAGGCCGAAGCCCGCATTGAAGAAAGTATTTTATCCGATTTAATGTTGGTGCGCCCGAATGCGGGTCTGTTAACGCCAAATGTGTCGCGGGCAGGTGATGGCCGTGATGAATTTGTGTTGGCACTTTCGGGGGCGGCGAACTTTGTTCGTGCGAATCCGCATTTTGCGATATCGTTGGCACTGCGTTCAAATGATGAAACACAAATTGCGCTGATTTATTCGCCGATTGATGAACGGCTGTATTATGCCGAACGCGACCGCGGTGCATATGCATATTCGGCATTTCATTCTGCGCGTGTCAAGGTATCCAATATCAAGGACGAATCGGATGCGACTGTTTGCTATAACACGACCGATAATCGCAAAACAGTTGGCGATGTACGCCGCACGGGTTGTCCAGCGCTTGATTTGGCGTGGGTTGCATCGGGTAAATTTGATGGATTTGTGTCCGAACCATTGGATTTTGCAGAAATTGCGGCCGGTGAATTAATGGTGCGCGAGGCGGGCGGAAAAATCGAAATGACCGCGGATTTAATTGCCACCAATGGACAAATAGAATTATAAGAATGCACCGAACGGTGCGTTTTTGTTTTTATTTGCAATACATAATTATTTATCTTAAAATTGTTTTTGTTATGAAATTCAAAAAAGTCCTGCGCATTTTATTGCATATTGTGTTTTGGTCGTTCACCGCCGGAATCGCGGCGTTGGCGGCGCTGATATTCATTTATGGAAATGATTTGCCGGACTATCGTAAATTGGCAACATACGCACCGCCGGTCGCAACAAGACTTTACGCCGCGGACGGTTCGTTATTAATTGAATATGCCGAAGAACGTCGTGTGTTTATCGACTATGACGATATGCCATCCCAATTGGTGAACGCATTTATTGCAGCCGAAGATCAGAATTTCTGGACACACCCCGGTATTGATGTTCAGGGAATTACACGCGCTGTTATCAATAATGGTGCGCGTATGTTGGGATTTAATACGAACTTTTCGGGCGCATCAACCATCACACAACAGGTGGCGAAAAATTTCTTTTTAACATCAGAACGCAGTTTGTCGCGTAAAATAAAAGAGGCTATTTTGGCATTGCGCTTGGAACGAACCTTTTCGAAAAAGCATATTTTAACACTTTATATGAACGAAATCTTTTTGGGCGCGCGCGCGTATGGGGTTGGGTCGGCGGCATTGATGTATTTTAACAAGCCTGTTTCCGAATTATCGTTGGCGGAATGCGCTTTCCTGGCGTCATTGCCAAAGGCACCAAATGACCGCGACCGCGCGGTTGAACGCAGAAATTATGTTATTAAACGTATGTTGGCCGAAGGCTATATAACCCGCGCCCAGGCAGACGAAGCATACGCCGAAGAATTAAATATCAACAGTGGGTTTACCGAACAGATGTATGCTGCTTTCCAATACTTTGCCGAAGATGTTCGCCGGCAATTATTAAATAAACTGGGGCGCGAAGTGCTGTATAACCAGGGGCTTTATATCAAAACGACCATCGACCCGAAATTACAACGCGCCGCCGCCGAAGCATTAAATAAAGAACTGGACGCGTATAATGCCGGACGTACAGACAAGATTCAGGGTGCAATTATCGCAATGAATCCGCATACTGGGCGTATCTTGGCAATGACGGGTGGACGCAGTTTTTCGGAAAGTTCGTTTAACCGCGCAACCCAGGCATATCGCCAGATTGGCAGTACGATTAAACCATTTGTGTATTTGGCGGCACTGGAACGCGGAATGTCGCCCGAAGCACTGTTACTGGATGCGCCAATTGTTGGTATTCGTGAAAATGGTGTTGAATGGAAACCTGAAAATTATGACAAGAAATTTTTAGGCGATATTCCATTGCGGTTATCACTGGAAACATCGCGCAATGTGCCGACTGTGCGACTGGCTCAGGATATTGGTCCAGAAAACGCGATTGAGATGGCACAGCGATTTGGTGTGTATCCCAAAAATATGCAAAATGTAAATGTCGCAATGGCACTGGGGGCGGGCGAAACAACATTGGAAAATTTGGTATTGGGGTATTCTGCGTTTATTAATGGCGGACACGCGATAAAGCCGCAAATGGTGGACTATATCCAGGACCGGTATGGCCGTTCAATTGGCGGCACCACAACAGAGATTGTCGAATGGTCGCCTGATTTATTGCCACCCGAAACCAAGGAAGAAGCCGAACCATTGGCGGATGCACAAAGCCTTTATCAAATTGTGTCGATTTTACAGGGCGCGGTTGAACGCGGAACGGGGCGCCAAGCGCGTGTCGAAGGGCATACAATCGCCGGAAAAACAGGCACAACAAACGAAGTCAAAGATGTTTGGTTCGTTGGATTTTCTAAAAACCTTATTGCGGGGGTGTATTTAGGATACGATACGCCAAAACCGCTGGGCAAAGGCGCAGGCAGCCATATGGCGGCGCGCGTGTTTGCGGACTTTATGCGGGTCGCGTTGGAAAACGAAAAAAATCAGCCGTTCCCAGTGCCGGATGGTTTGACATTTATGCGTGTCAATCGCCGCAGTGGGGCATCTGCATCGGTTGACCCAGATGGCACTATTATTACCGAAGCGTTCAAAATCGGGCAAAAACCAAACCCGGCACCCCGCCGCAGCACTATGGACACCAGTCCCGTTGTCGGTGGCGTATTTTAATTTAATATTGTGAATTTTTGTGATATAATATTCCCCGTTAAGGGGATTTTTTATGAAAAAATTGTTGATTTGCTTAATTTGTGGAATCGCGCTGGTGGCGTGCAATCGCAACGAAAATAATGCCCATCAGAAATGTGGCGGGTATGATGTCGAAATGCAGTTTTCAGAAAACGGTGATACAATGACGGCAAATATAAACGGCGATGAACTGGAATTATCCAATGTCGTGGCGGCATCGGGCGCAAAATTTGCCGGAATATTAAACGATACGTTGGTCGTTTTGTGGAATCGGGGCGAAAATTGGACACTGATTCTGGATGACGAGACAATTATTGAATGTAACGGTAAATAAGATTTATTTTCCAATAACTTTGTGATAAAATGTCAGCATAAGGTAAAGGAGATTTTTATGCTGACTGATTTTTTCTTAGAAAAGGGATTGGTTTTTTTCGCCAGTGGTTGGACTCAGTTCGCGTGCGGATTTGGGTTGGCGTTTCTGATATTACTGATATTCGGGCGGCCTTTTATACGCGCAATGCACGCGTGGCAAAAAAAAGGTCAGCCAATAAGTGAAAATGTTCCGCAATCGCATCGGGCAAAGGCTGGAACCCCGACAATGGGCGGATTGCTGGTGGTGTTGGCGATTGTAATTTCTTCTGTGCTTTTTATGCCGATGGTGAATCCAACCGGATGGGTTGCATTACTGGCACTGGTAATGTTTGCAACATTGGGGTTTGTTGATGACTATAAAAAGGTGTCCAGCCAATCTGTCAAGGCATCAAATGGTTTAAAGCCTTCGACTCGTTTGTTAATCGAAGCCGCATTTGTAATAATATTAACATACCTTATTAACAAAACTATGCCGGCATATGTTCCAGATTTGTCGTTGGCATTTGGTTCGTGGATTGCATGGCCGTTGGGGCTGTTTTACTATGTGTTTGCATATTTCGTAATCTGTGGTTCCGCAAACGCAACCAATATAACAGATGGATTGGACGGAATGTTGGCAAAACTTTATATGCCGGTGCTGATTGTTTTGGTCGTGGCACTATACGGCGCAACGCGAATCGGGTTTATGGACACGGTTATATTCTTGCCCGAAGCCAGTGGTTTGTATGCTGTACTGGGGGCGGCGTTTGGTGCGGTACTTGGGTTTTTATGGTTTAACGCAAAACCTGCGTCTATATTTATGGGTGATGTCGGATCATTGGCATTGGGCGGATTTATGGGAACAGTCGCAATGCTGTTGAAATCTGAAATAATTATGGGTGTCGCAGCGGGTATGATGGTTTTGATACTGTTGTCATCGTTTATTCAAACAATGGTGTTCAAAGTTACGCGTATCGCAACCGGAACAGGTCGCCGTGTGTTTTTGCGCGCGCCACTGCATCATCATTTTGAAGAACTGGGTTGGACTGAAACTAAAATTGTGGATCGGTTTTTCATACTGTCCGTGATGTTTGCAGGGCTGGCGTTGGTGATACTGAAATTCGCATAAAGTGTAATGGAACAAAATAATGTTTAAAATAAACAGAACCGAAGAAAGTAAATTAACCAGTTGGTATTTCGAAGTAGACCGCGGATTACTTGCCATGGTGTTCGGAATGATATTGGTTGCGATAATTATGGCTATATCCAGTGGTTCTGCGAATTTCGTCCGAACAAGTGGCAGAATCCAATGGTATGTGTTTTTTGTTCGTATGATTCCGTTTTATATTATCGGCATTATGACCATGATTGGCGTCAGTATGGGCGACAAAAAAACAGTAATGCGATTGGCGTGGCTGGATTTGGTTGCGTGTTTTATCCTTTTAATTGGGACAGTTCTGTTTCCGCATGAATTAAATAATTCACATCGATGGTTGGTGTTGCCCGGAATCCCAAAGATTATGCCATCTGATTTAATGAAGCCCGGATTTGTAATTATTACAGCGTGGTTTATATCAAAAATGCACGATATATATGATGGCGATATGTTTAACCTGCGCCGAACACTGTTCCAGGTAAAAACATGGTCGTGGGCATGGTATTTAGTGCCTTTTGCGTTGGTGTTGGCGGTACAATTTTGGCATCCTGATTTTGGAACAATGGCACTTTATTTGGGAACATTTTTTATAATGTTGGTGTTGGCGGGGCTGCCTGGAAAATGGATTGCATCAATGATTGGTATTGGGGGCGGATTGTTCGCGTTGGGCGTAACATTTTTGCCACACGTTCGTGCGCGTACATTGGCGTTATTTGCGCCCGTCGACCCATACAGTCAAATCGGATTTGCTTTGCGCGCAATCAGGAATGGTGGTCTGTTCGGTGCCGGGGACAAGGCGCATGTGGTTGAAAATTTGCCGATGGCAGAAAGCGATTTCGTATTGTCTGTTATATGCGAAAACTTTGGCGCAATCGCATCGTGTGCACTGATTGTGTTGCTGGCATTTGTTTTTTGGCGGCTGTTACATCAATCAAAGTATGCACGCGATGATTTCGTTTCAAACGCGATTGCTGGGACCGCGGCGATGTTCGGAATTCAGGTTTGTATCAACCTGGCATCAACATTGCGCATTATGCCCGCCAAAGGTATGACTTTGCCGTTCATATCGCACGGGGGCAGTTCGTTTGTCGCATACTGTTTGCTGTTCGGTATGGTGTTGGCGTTAATGCGCGAAGATAAATGGAAATAGTACGGGGGCAGATATGAAAATATTAATTGCAACGGGTGGTACGGGCGGACATGTATATCCCGCTTTGGCGGTTGCCACTGAATTAGCATCACGCGGGCATAAAATTACAATATCGTGCGATGGTCGTGTAAATAAAATGGTGCGTGATGGTATGCCGGCGGGTGCGCGTTTGATTCATATTTGGGCATCGGGTGTCGGCGCAAAAAGCCGTGCACAACAGGTGTACGCATTATTCAAAATAGCGATATCGGCATTTGCATTAACATTACGGTTTATATTTTCGCGTCCCAATCGCGTTGTCGCGTTTGGTGGATATGCATCTGTGCCGGCGGTATTTGCTGCGCATGTGTGGCATATTCCGACATTTTTGCACGAACAGAACGCTGCAATTGGTCGCGCGAATAAGTTTACTATGCGCTGGGTCAAAACATTGATGACCAGTTTTCCGACTGTTAACGGTATGCCAAAAAAATCATCGGCAAAAATAATTTATACTGGGTTGCCGGTGCGGCGCGACTTTATCGAACGCGCGGGCGCAAAGTTGCCGAATAAATCGCATTTATTGGTAACGGGCGGTTCGCTGGGGGCGCAAATATTGGACGAAGTTGTGCCGGCATCTGTGGCAGTAATGAAAAATAAAAAGATTTTTGTTACGCATCAAACGCGTCCGGAAAATGTTGAAAAGTTACAGATGTTCTATGCCAAACATAAAATTCACGCAAATGTATTGTCGTTTATTCACGATATGGCGGGAACAATTGCAGATGCTGACCTTGTCATTTCCCGTGGCGGGGCAAGTACAGTTATCGAACTGGAAACAATTGGTCGCCCGGCGATAATTGTTCCATTAGGAATAAATCCAGACCAGGCAGCAAATGCGGCATCGTATGCGCGCCTGGGCGGCGGGTTCGCAATAGAGCAGAACAAGTTTACGCAAAAATGGTTAACCGCAACACTGGACGAATTATTTGATAATCCGTCACGGTTAAAAAAGATGGCGGAAAAATCGCGCGTTGAAAATATGGCTGTTGAATTGATTGCCAACGCAGTTGAAAAATAAATAATTTTATATGCATTTTGTGCTTGCCCCCGATTCGTCATTTGTTCTATGATAGTATCGGAAGGAAAGGAATATGCATCGGATTACTGCGTCAATATTGGCGATTTTTGTGGCATCCAACGCATTGGGGGGTGTCAGGTTACCTGTGGTAAATGTTGGGGCTGGGGGTGTTTCTGCGCGCGCCGCGTTTGGTGAACCGGTTTATTATGAACCGGCGTATGTTACACCAAGTGTAACTGTTGAACCAGTCGCCAAGGCCCGTGTTGCAACAACACCAAAATCGGCGGGAACGCGTGCGGTTACTGCGCGTGCCGCAACAAAAACAGTGGCTGCGCCGGTTGATCGTGGTGAAAAAATCGCGACCATTGCCGATGTTTTGATTCCACACCGCCCAAGTTCTGATTTGTGGGCAACAAATGATGCGCCACTGCGTATGCCACAACCGTCAGAATTTTCTGTTTTGAATTCAGATGTTAATTTGCCCGAAGAAAGTTTGGATTCCGAATTTTCAAATCGTGCTGTGTTCGCCTATAACGATGATCCCGCCACGGTGTATGAATCGGTCAGTAAACTGGATGCTAAATTGGCGGAATTACAGCGCAGGGCCGATGAAAGTGTTGTCGCGCGTCCATCACAGATTGTATCAGAACCGATTCCAAAAATCGCATCAAATAATACAGTTGCGCGCAATTCCGAAAAAGAAAGCACAACCGTAAAATTGTCGCGTTTGGTTGTGCCAATGGATAACAACGATGTTGTCGTGCGCAGTGTTGAAAAAAATACTTCGCCAACAATTACCGCGGTGCGTAATGATATGGCGAAAATGTCACCGTCTGAATTACGGCGCGCGTTTCGGAAAACGTTCTTGTCTGAAAACAAGCATCTTTCTACTTTCCAGATAGATGACCGCTTTGATGTGGCAAGTGATATGTCGTCCAATATCGAAGGGTTTACTGCTATCCGTGATCTGTCCGAAGCGGGTAGTATTCGTCCATTGGAAATAAAGATAAGTTTTCGTAACGAAGATTCTGCGCTTTCGCGCGATAATTATACTTTGTTGACTGAATATGCATCTATTGTGGTCAGTAACCCGAAACGCGCGATTCAGGTTGGTATCCCGGAAAGTGCAACCACAAATGCCGATGCGCGTAAATTGGCGGCGCGGCGGTTGGCGATTATTGAACAGGTTCTGCGTGATACAGGGGTCGCCGAACAACGTATTTTGCCGGTGTTGACTTCGCGTAATGACGATGGGTTCGTTTTACGTATTATTTCAAATGATCAATTTGAAACATTGACCCAACAACAGCGCAATATTTTCGGCGACAGCGTTAATAGAAAAACGTATAAAAGTATGACTTGGTAAATTTACTATGAAGTCTTTGCGTGGGTGTTTGCAAGATTTTATCAATTTTATTTTCCCGCCATCGTGTCCACTGTGTAATGCGCGCGTTGAAACGCATGGCGAATTGTGCGCCGATTGCTGGACTTCGTTTAATTGGATTGATGGCGCAAAGTGTATTCATTGTGGATTCCCGTTCGCATCCAGTTTTGATATGTCGCCAAATATGATGTGCCCAACGTGTGCCGCCGGTAAATGTGAACTGGATTTAATTCGGTCTGCGTGTGTATATGACGATGCATCACGCGCGGCGATGTTGCCGTACAAGCATGCGGGACATGTTCAGTATGCACGATTTATGTCGCGTGCAATGATATGGGCGCTGCGTGATACGGATATTGCACCCGATATTATTATGCCGGTCCCATTGGCACCGCGCAGGCTGTTCCAACGCGGATATAACCAGGCAACATTATTGGCGCGCCCAATCGCGCGTGCGTTCGGGGTGAAAATGGACCTGGATTCTGTGTCGCGTAAATATCGTGAAAATATGGGACATAAGACCAGCGCCCAACGCGCACAAAATATTCATAATGTCTTTACTGTACGCCACCCGGACAAAATCCAGGGCAAGAAAATTTTGCTGGTTGATGATGTTATGACAACGGGTGCCACATTTAATGAATTGCATCGAGTATTGGTTGCTGCGGGCGCGGCGGCGGTATATGGGGTTACATTTTGCCGGGTTGCGCATACCGTATAATATTGTTGTATGTTTTCTTGCCTTTTTGTTTTTATTTGCTAACATTGCGCGTAATGGTCAAAGGGTCAAAAAATGAAAATAGAATTGGGTAAAAATATTAGTCCACGCGAAATCGAAACCAGAATCCAAGAATTCTGGGATTCCAATGATTTTTGGGCAAATGATGTCCAATCATCGAAAAAATCGTTCTGTATGATGATGCCGCCACCAAATGTGACGGGAAATTTGCATATTGGGCATGCGCTGGATAATGTTTTGACCGATATTGTTTGCCGCTATAAACGTATGTGCGGTTATGATGTTTTATGGCAACCCGGAACCGATCACGCATCAATCGCGACCCAGTTATTGGTTGAACGTGATTTATCTAAACGCGGAATAAATCCGCACAGTTTGTCGGTTGATGAAAAATTAGACATTGCGTGGAAATGGAAAAATGACAAAGGTGGTCAGATTATAAATCAATTGCATATTTTGGGTGTGACCCCGGTGTGGAAACGCGAACGGTTCACAATGGACGATGGGCTGTCGCGTGCGGTTACAAAACTGTTTGTGAAAATGTATAACGAAGGGTTAATTTATCGTGCAAAGCGTATGGTGAATTGGTGCCCGAAACAGCAAACATCTGTGTCGGATTTGGAAGTAGAAACCCGCGAAGAACACGGTAAGTTCTATTACTTCAATTATCCATTGGTTGGGGGCGGTTTTGTTGAAATTGCAACAACACGTCCGGAAACACTGTTTGGTGACCAGGCAATTGCCGTTCATCCCGAAAACGAAAAATTGAAACACCTTATTGGGAAAAAAGCGATAATTCCGCTGACCGATATAGAGATTCCAATTGTTGCCGATGAACATGCGGACCCCGAAAAGGGAACTGGCGCGGTGAAAATTACGCCGGCGCACGATTTTGATGACTATGAGGTTGGGCTTCGTCATAACCTGACCCCGGTTTGTATTTTGACACCAACTGCGAAATTAATATCTGCGGCACCGGTGCCTGAAAAATACTGGGGCATGGATCGGTATGATGCGCGTAAAGCCGTTATGGATGATATCGAAGCGGCGGGTTTATTGGTCAAGGTTGAAGATAAAATTATTCCAACACCATATTCCGAACGCGGTGGTGTGGTTGTTGAACCTTGGTTGTCGGATCAATGGTTTGTTGATGCACCAACATTGGCAAAACCTGCGATTGCGGCGGTGGAAAGTGGCAAGATAAAGTTTATGCCGGAACATCGTTATAATCTGTTTATGGCATGGATGCGTGAAATTCGTCCGTGGGCGATATCGCGTCAATTGTGGTGGGGACATCATATACCGGCTTGGTATGACGCGGACGGTAATGTTTATGTTGCGGAAACCGAAGAAGAAGCCGTTAAACAATCGGGTGGCAAGACATTAACACGTGACCCAGATGTTTTGGATACATGGTTTTCATCGGGCTTGTGGCCGTTTTCGACATTGGGTTGGCCAGATGCGACAGATGAATTAAAGAAATACTATCCTACCGATTTATTATACACCGCCGCCGATATTATTTTCTTCTGGGTTGCGCGTATGATAATGATGGGTATTTATGTTATGGGCGATGTCCCGTTCAAAACCGTTAATTTCCACGGTATTGTGCGCGACAGCAAAGGACAGAAGATGTCCAAGACCAAGGGTAACGGTGTTGATCCGTTGGCGACAATTGAAAAGTTTGGAACCGATGCGTTGCGTTATTGGGTTGCAACTGCGCCAATTGGAACTGATTTAAGATACAGCGATGACGAAGTGAAACGCGGTTCTAAATTGTTGACCAAGTTGTGGAATGCGTCGCGCTATGTGTTGATGAATCTGGAAGATTTTGATCCAAAGACATCGCCGAAAATCGAAATTGCAAATCGCTTTGTCGAAGACCGCTGGGTGTTGTCTGAATTGAACAAGGCAATTGCCGAGACACGCAAAAATTTGGATAAATACGATAACTATAACTCACGCAGCGCGATCGATACATTTTTCTGGGATATATTCTGTGATCAGTATTTGGAATTTATCAAGGATCGTTTCTGGTCGCCGGAAAAATACAGCGCTGAATCAAAGTTGGCGGCGCAATGGACGCTGTGGGAGGTGTTGCGTGCAATCATCGGACTTTATGCGCCATTTATTCCATTTATTACCGAAGAATTATGGCAAAAGATTTACAAGGAATACGAAGGTGGCGAAACACTGCACCTGACCGCGTATCCGGATGTGGATAGTGCGCGCGATACAGATGTTTCCGAAATGCAGATTGCGCTGGATATATTAAAAACTGTTCGTGGTCTGCGCACAGAACGCAAGGTTGGAAACGGTGCAAAATTGGAAACACTTACAATACCAAGTGATACGCCAAGTGCGCTGCTTGGTGTGATTAAATCCGCTGCGCGTGCAAATGAAATTGCATTGGGTGATTCTGTTGACTTTGTTGTCGCTGAAAATAACGAGGGGAAATAATGGCGGACAAATACACCGAAATTAGACATCTGCAGGCTTATCAGTGCGACCGTTACAGCAATGTTCGCCCACTGATATTAATGAACGAATTGCAATCAATGGCGGACACGCACGCGGAAAGGTTGGGCGTGGGGCGCACGTTCCTGCTGGAAAACAATTTGGCGTGGGTGGTTACGCATTACCTGGTTGATATTGTCGAACTGCCCCATGAAAACGAGGAATTACAGTTTACCACCTGGCCGTCGGTTTCGGATGCGTTGCGCACGGTGCGTGATTTTGAGATTCGTGGCGCGGACGGTCGCATAATGGTTCGTGCGACATCACAGTGGGTGCTGATTGATATGGAACGCCGGCGCCCTGTTGTGTTGGCGGATAAATTGCCGGCGGATATTTTGGTGAATGAACGCGCGTTAAATCGCACTTTTGAAAAGTTCCCGGACTTTGAATCGGAAAAAACACATATTATGAAATGTCGGTTCGATGATATTGATGTGAATCAGCATATAAATAACGCGGTCTATGCGGTGTGGGCAACGGAAAGCGTTGGTTATACATATCGCAACGAACATAAATTGTGCGGGATTGAATTAAACTATAAAAAAGAAATCAACCCCGAAACACCAGAAGTTTCTGTTGATGTTAAAATAGACGGTAACACATCGTATCATAAAATTCGAACCGATTCCGCCGACCACGCGATTGTGGTTTGCCATTGGGCAAAACGGGAATAATTAAACGGGGTATCGCCCCGTTTTTTATTTGCATTTTGATTTTTGGAAAAATAAAAAACCGGCAATCGCCGGTGTTTTTATTTCGTAACCGTATTAGTTAACCGCAGAAACGGCAATACGTGCGCGACCCTTGGCACGACGGCGATTCAAAACATCGCGGCCGCTTTTTGTTGCCATTTTTTCACGGAACCCGTGTGTCTTTACACGGCGTGTTTTTGACGGTTGATATGTTCTTTTTGTTGCCATAACTAAATCCTTTTGCGCACCTATTTAATCACAGGTTTTTATAAAACGCAACCTTTTTATTTAGATTTTATTAATCCGACTTTCTTTAACGCTTCCAGCATTAAATAATATACAAAAACCGCGGCAAGAAATTGCCACAATGGTAAAAATAAATGGTTCACTGTTTTCATTTTTTATTTTTCCCTGAATTCTGCGGTTTATTATACCATATTTCATATTGATCAAGAAAATTTTCCAAAATTCCACAAAGAAAACAATCAAAACTCTTGTTCAAGTAATTTCAATGAAAATTGTTTGCCAGATATTCAAAGACCGAACACATACAACAATAGGAAATATTTTAATTTTCCTATCAGCCATATGATTTTGAAAATTAAAAACAATTTCGATGAATCAAATTGAATAC
>CAMVKK010000014.1 GCA_947168075.1 uncultured Alphaproteobacteria bacterium | reverse complement strand
TATGTAAAAAATCGCGCCATTGGCGCGGTTTTTTGTATCAGATTCACTATAAGCCGGATTCTGTACATGCCCCGGGTCAGTCGTTTTTAACCATCCCGGGGTAGCGGACATAATTAATCTGCACCCGATGTTACCAACGGGCGTCAAGCCCTCTACCCGCCACCAGACTGGGACAATCATAGGTGGCCTATTTGAAGTTGCTGCACATAGAGATTGGCCGTTTCAAACGATTTTCATCGCATACGTTACTGTTCCTCTGATCGTCGGGTCGCCCCGCCAGGCCGTTAGCCTGTATGCCGTCCCATGCAGTCCGGACTTTCCTCCGCCGCGTTGCCGCAACGGCTATGTCCCGTTCATCTGAACAATTTAATAATAGTTCATAAATACGGATTTTCAAGTATTTTTGCTATTCGCCCATATGGCGTGCCTTGTTCAATGCGTGTCGCAACGACTGATTCGCAATTTCGCGAATTTTGCCCGAAAACGCCCGCATGTTCATTGCGTCCGCAACACCATCACTAAAAACATGTGCAATATATTCGATTTGCGCCGGCGAAATGGTGTAAACTTCACTGGTTATCTCGCTTGTGTTCAGTTGTCGAATTGGTGTTCGCATGTGTTAATCCCCCCTGCTTTTGATTTTCACAGACAATATATCATATTTTTTGCCTTTTTTACATAAATATTTCAAAAAAATTACATATTTGGCAAAATCACCCCTTGCGCAGGCCGCAATAGTGTATTATATCATAAAGTAACTTGACGGAAAGGCGCAAAATTGCTATACATTTCCTGACAAAAAGACAAGGAAACAAGAAATGTTGAATATTTTAACACGGTTATTGGGGTCGGCAAACGACAGATTAGTTAAATCATATGATAAAACTGTTTCAATTATAAATGATTTGGAACCTAAATATCACGCTATGAGCGATGACGAACTGCGCGCCCAGACAAATGTTTTGCGCGAACGGTTAAAGGCTGGCGAAAAAGAAAAAAATATTTTGCCGGATGCATTCGCCCTGGTGCGCGAGGCCGCAATCCGAACCGTTGGTATGCGCCACTTTAATGTGCAATTAATCGGCGGTATGGTTTTGAACGATGGTCAAATCGCCGAAATGAAAACAGGTGAAGGTAAAACACTGGTCGCGACATTGGCTATGTTCCTTCAGGCGTTGTATGGTCGCGGCGCGCACCTTATTACTGTGAACGATTATTTGGCATCGCGCGATGCGAACTGGATGGGGCAAATTTATAAGTTTTTGGGGCTGACCGTTGGTATTATTCAGCACGATATGACGGATGAAGAACGCCGCGCCGCATATAATTGCGATATTACATATGTAACTAATTCGGAATTGGGGTTTGATTATCTGCGTGATAATATGAAGTTTTCCAAAGAACAACAGGTTTTGCGCCCGCTCTATTTCGGTATCGTTGACGAAGTCGACAGTATTTTAATTGACGAGGCACGTACTCCGCTTATTATTTCGGGCCCTGCCGAGGATGTAAGCCAATTATATGCCCGTGTTGATGAAGTGGTTGTGAAATTGGGCCCCGATGATTTTAAAAAAGACGAAAAAGATAGACATGTAACATTGACTGAAACAGGTGTCGATAATGTAACCCGGTTATTAAAGGAAGCCGATTTGTTGGTTGGTGACAATCTGTATGCGGCTGAAAACGCGGCGCTGGTTATGCATATTCAGCAATCGTTGTTGGCGCACCATCTGTACCAGAAAAATGTGAACTATGTTGTTCGCAATGGCGAAATTTTGATTGTTGATGAATTTACCGGGCGTGTTATGACGGGACGGCGTTTCGGCAAAGGTCTGCACCAGGCAATAGAAGCCAAAGAACATGTAACCGTTCAGCCGGAAAATCAGACTGTGTCCAGTATTTCATATCAGAATCTTTTCCGTTTGTATGAAAAATTGGCGGGTATGACCGGAACCGCCATGACCGAAGCGGCGGAATTCGAAGAAATCTACAAACTGCGCGTTGTGTCAATTCCGACAAATCGTCCGGTTGCCCGTGTTGACCATCATGACGAAATTTATCGTAACAAAGATGAAAAATATGCGGCTATCTTGGCACAAATCAAAGATTGTATGGCGCGTAAACAGCCCGTTTTGGTTGGAACTGTATCAATTGAAAAGTCCGAAGAATTGGCTGCGTTGGTACGCAGTGAATTGGGAATCAATCCGGCGGTTTTAAATGCTAAACATCACGAGTCCGAAGCGAAAATCGTGGCCCAGGCTGGTGCACCCGGGGCGGTTACAATCGCAACCAATATGGCGGGACGCGGAACCGATATTAAACTGGGGGGAAATGCCGAAGAATTAATTGCGGCACTGGATAAAGATGCACCGGATTTTGAGGCTAAAAAGAAAGAGATATACGAAACAATTGAAGCAAACAAGAAACTTGTTCTGGATGCGGGCGGGCTGTATGTAATTGGAACCGAACGGCACGAATCACGCCGTATTGACAACCAGTTGCGCGGTCGTTCCGGACGTCAAGGCGACCCGGGGGATTCTAAATTCTTCTTGGCACTGGATGACGATTTGATGCGTATATTTGGTGCGGCGCGTTTGAACGGTATGTTGACCACATTGGGGCTTAAACCGGGCGAAGCAATCACACACCCGTGGATAACCAAAGCTTTGGAAAAGGCACAAAAGCGGGTCGAAGCGCGCTATTTCGAAATGCGTAAAGAATTACTTAAATACGATAATGTTATGAACGAACAACGCACCGTTGTTTATAAACAGCGCGATGATTTGATGACTTCCGAAGATTTAAGCGGACTTGCCCGCGAAATGATTGGCGATGTTGTCGAAATGATTTGCGAAAACAATATTCCAGAACGGGCTATGCCGGCGGATTGGAACTTGGCGGGAATACACGATGCAATGTTGCGAACATTTGCGTTGGATATTACCGATATTGAAAATTGGAAAACAGACGAAGAAATTACCGAACGCAAGGCTTTTGAAGTTCTTAATGGTTTGGCGCAACGCCGGTATGATCAACAGACTGAAAAATACGGTACGGAATTGATGCAAATGGCATCGCGCCAAATGATGCTGGGGGCGCTGGACGGTGTGTGGAAACGGCACTTGCAACAGATGGATTATTTACAGACGGCAATCGGTCTGCGTGGTTACGCGCAAAAGAATCCTTTGTATGAATACAAACGCGAAGCACTGGGGCTGTTCAAGAATACTATCAGTAATTTTAAGTTGATGTCGGTATCATACATTTGCCGTATGGAATTGACCCGCGAAAATGTCGCGGCAACCGCCGCCGAACATGCCAAACATGACGCCGATATGAACCAATCAACCGAGGCACGGCGTAATGCCCCTTGTCCGTGTGGTTCGGGTTTAAAATACAAACACTGTCACGGTAAATTAAGTTAAACCAAATCGCCCCCTTTTTGGGGCGATTATTATGAATAAAGTCTTGTATTTTATGCCAAAAACGCATATAATACGCACGATAGAAATTGGGGTGAATAAATGAGTAAAATACCGTTTTATATAGGAAATTTTATAACGATGTTTGTGCCAGATGGCGCACGGCGCGCACGCGTTCGCGGAAACATTAATCGTGTGTTGTACACCCCGCGGATTAAGCGCTTTATTTGGCGCACATATCACGAACGCGTCAAAGATATAAAATTTGTTCGACAAATCAACCTGAACCGTGTTTGCTTGGTCGTTAACGACAAATATTTTGTTAAATTGTTTAGAAATATCACTCCACAGCGGGTTCAGAATTATGAAAAATTGATGAATTTTATAGCCCCGCGTATAAGTATTCAAATGCCAATCGTACATGCTGACAAACGTATGGCGATGTATGTCAGTGAAAAATTACCGGGTCGCACAATTCATACTTTTGACTGGAAAACAGTAATGAAAAACGAGCCAAAAATAAAAAAACAGGTTGCAAAACTTATTGATGAAATCCAGGCTATTAAAATAGAATCCATACCGCATCACGAATTATATTCGCACAGCCTGCAACCGGAACGCGCAACAGAACCAAAAACCGACAACCCGCGCCCTGTGTTGGCACATTTCGATTTAAACGAAACGAATTTCTTGTTTGATGATGATATGAATATATGCGGCGTTATCGATTGGGACATGTGTTCTATTGCACAAAATCCCGAAACGGATATGTTCGTATTTAATCGTTTTTGGAATCGGTACAAGGATGCAAATAAATCGTAATTTTTTGCAATAATGTGGTTGCCCCACCCCGTTATTTTTTGGTATGGTATCGCACATGGCAGGTCAGTTTGTTCATCTTCATACGCACACACGGCTATCAATCGGGGCATCAACCCTGATGATTCAGGCCGGAAAAAAAGCCCCACCGGAAATCGCGGCAAAGACAATCCCGGCAATGTGTATTGCGGACGGTATGACGGCGTGCGCGTTGACGGACACGAACCTTATGTCGGGGTGCGCTGAATTTTCCGATGCGTTACCTGCGAAACATATTCAGCCCATTATCGGCGTGGAAATATCGCTTAACCAGCATAATGCAGACCCAAAAATTTTACGTGAATCCAGTTTAAGCAAAATTGTATTATTGGCACAAAATCACGATGGCTATCTTAATCTGTGTGAATTGTCGCGCATAATGTATATGCGTGGTGAAAATCATCATTTGGGACCATATATCACATTTGATGAATTACAATCACATTCGGGCGGTATTATCTGTTTGTCGGGCGCGCACAATGGTCCAATTGGTATGGCGATTTTGAATCAGCAAATTACAACCAGCCGTGATTACGCGCAACATTTTCTTGATATTTTTGGCGATCGATTTTAAATGGAAATTCAGCGACACGGACTGGAAATCGAGATTAAAACAGAACCCGTGTTTTTAGACATAGCGCGTGAATTAAATATCCCAATTGTGGCAACAAACGATGTGTGCTTTGCAACCCCCGATGATTACGAAGCAACCGATGCATTGTCCTGTATTCTGGGTCAGACCAAGGTAATTGATCCAAACCGCCCACGAAAATCATCTGAACAGTATTTCAAGACTACGGCGGAAATGACAGAACTGTTTTCTGATTTACCCGAAGCAATCGAAAATACGGTTGTGATCGCAAATCGCTGTGGATTTATGGTCAATATTCACGAAAAGCCATTACTGCCACGATTTGGTGCCGACTTTGAAACAGAATGCCAAATGTTGCGCGATAATACAATGGTGGGTTTGGCGCGCCGGTTAAAGGAACACAAGATTAAGGATACCAAACCATACTATGACCAGGCTGAATTTGAACTGGGGGTTGTTATTGGTATGGGATTTCCGGGTTATTTCCTTATCGTTGCGGAATATATTAATTGGTGCCGTAACAACGATATTTTGACCGGGCCGGGTCGTGGGTCGGGTGCTGGTTCGATAATTGCGTGGGCGTTGGGCATTACGCATGTTAATCCGTTGAAGTATGGATTACTGTTTGAACGTTTTTTGAATCCGGATCGTATTTCTATGCCTGATTTCGATGTGGACTTTGAACCCGAAGGTATTGAAACGGTATTAAAGCACGTATGCGACAAATATGGTGCTGAATCCGTATGTCGCATTATTACGTTTGGCGGATTAAAGGCCAAAGGCGCCGTTCGTGATGTTGGACGTGTGTACGGTATGCCTTATTCCAAGACAGACCGATTTACAAAATTAATTCCCGATGATGCCAAAACTTTAAAGGGCGCGGTTGACACATCAACGGAAATTCAATCTATATTGGATAATGATCCGGACATGCGGAAAATTGTTGAAATTGCAGAACAACTGGAAGGCTGTTTCAGAAACCTGGGGCAACACGCATGCGGCGTGGTTATCGGCGACCGCCCAACAACAAAAATTGCACCCGTGTACCGCGACCCATCAAATCCATTGCCGTCCAGTCAATATGATGGTCATTATTTGGAAGCCACTGGTTTAATCAAATTTGACTTTTTGGGGTTGGAAACACTGGTTGTTTTGAAAAACGCGGTTAAATTAATTCAAAAGACACGCGGAATTAATGTGAACCTGGACACAATTCCGACCGATGATAAAAACACTATCAAATTATGGCAAAATGGCTTTACCGAAGGTATATTTCAATTCGATGCCCCGTTTGTGAAACAGACTTTGCGCAAAATGCGACCAACGAACTTTTTGGAAATATCCGCTCTTAACGCATTGAACAGACCGGGACCTATTCAATATATTCCTCAATTCATTGCCCGTATGCACGGCGAAGAAAAAATAGAATATGTTCATCCATTAGCAGAACCTATATTAAAGGAAACATATGGTATTATCGTTTACCAAGAACAGGTTATGTTACTAACGCGCGCGTTGGCGGACTTTACACGTGGACAATCCGATACTGTGCGCAAGGCCATGGGTAAAAAGAAAGCGGATTTATTGGCGGAAATGGAGGTTAAATTTCTTGATGGTTGCGCCAAGAAAGGGACACTAACCACAGACCAGGCCAAGGATTTGTGGGAAAAGTTCAAAAAGTTTGCCGAATATGCATTTAATAAATCACACGCCATCGCCTATTCCATTGTTGCAAATCAGTGTGCGTATCTAAAAGCGAACTATACCCCGGAATTTTTAGCAGCGGCGATGTCCAGCGAACTGAACGCGACAGAAAAACTGATTTTATTAATAGATGATGCAAAAACTAATTTCGGAATCCAGATTGTTCCGCCTGATATTAATAATAGTGAATCACTATTTGCCGTCAAAGATGGAAAAATAATATATGGTTTGGCGGCAATAAAGGGTGTCGGGGTCGCTGCAACAGATATCATCGTTCGTGAACGCAACGAACATGGAAAGTTCAAAAATTTGACCGACTTTGCAAAGCGATGTGCACCTTTTATGAACAAAAGAATTTTGGAAGCGTTCGCACGCACAGGGGTACTGGATTCACTGGAACCAAATCGCGCATTAATATTTATGAACGCCGATGCGATTTTATCGTATGCGTCTAAATCGAAAGATGGTGCAAATTCATTATCTCTGTTCGCCAATACTGTCGAAGACGATGTGTCCGAAGACAGATTAAGAAAAAATTTAACCAAGACTGTGCCATGGACTTTTTCACAGCGATTGGAAAATGAATTGTCGGCGTTGGGATTTTATATCTCGGCACACCCGTTGGATCAGTATAAACACCTTATTGCGCGCGCCGGTTTGGTAACCAGTGCGTCCTTGGATTCTATCGGCGACCGTAAACCGGTACACATTGCCGCGTGTGTTGGTTCGTTTTCACGGCGCAGAACCAAAACCGGCAAAGATATGATAACCATAAATGCATCAGACAGTGTTGGTAATATCGAAGCGGTGGCGTTCGGGGATTCTGCTGTATCATTTGCTAAAATACTGGAAAATGACAGTATCGTTTTGATTTCAGGTAAAACATCAAATCGCGATGATCATGTGTCTATATTCGTTGATTCTATTACACCATTGACCGAATGGGTGGCAAAAATTGCACGCAAAATAACACTGGATATCTCTAATGGGCGTGTATTGCCAAATGTAAAAAAATCTTTAACCAACCTGCCCCGTGGCGCAACGCGTGTTGAATTGAACTTGCATTCGGGGGACGCGGTAACAAAAATTCGATTGGACGGCGGTGTTGAGCTGGGGCCGACAACCGCGGCGGATATGGTTGCACTGGGGATAAAGGTGGGAATAGAATAATGAAACATATACCCGTACTTTTAAATGCAGTAATGAATTCTTTGGACGATATTCGTGGCAAACATATCGTTGATTGCACATTTGGTGCCGGCGGATATTCGCGCGCTTTTTTGGACGCAGGTGCATCTGTCGTTGCGTTTGACCGCGATCCAAATGTGACGGATGATGCAAACGAATTATCAAAAAAGTACGGCAATAGGTTCCGGTTTATACCTAAAACTTTTTCGCATATATCTGATTTAGACGAAACATTTGATGCAATTGTCTTTGACCTGGGCATATCGTCAATGCAGATTGATAATGCAGAACGCGGATTTTCTTTTCGGTTTGATGCACCGTTGGATATGCGAATGTCCGAAAGTGGTATAACTGCTGCGCAATTAATTGAACAAGTGTCCGGGGACGAATTAGCAAAAATACTGCGCGATTATGGCGATGTTAAAAAGGCCACTGTTATTGCGCGCGCATTAAAGGAAAAATTACCCAAAACCACATTTGAATTGCGCGATTTAATATTTAATCCAAATGATATTGCCCCTGTGTTTCAGGCATTGCGCATTGCCGTAAATGATGAATTCGGTGAACTCGAACGTGCATTGACCGCGGTACCGTCCAGACTGAATATCGGTGGGAAATGCATCTGTATCACATTTCATTCAATCGAAGACAGAATTGTCAAAAACACATTTCGCAATTGGACAACTGCGCCGGGTGACCCGCGTTTGCCAACAACCCGCCCCGCCCCGTTCACATTGATAAAAACAACAACCCCGTCAAAGGCGGAAACTGAATCAAATCCGCGGGCCCGCAGTGCGCACATGCGCGGTGTCGTAAAATCATATTGACCATATGCCGCATAATTTTGTAGAATACACGAACAGTCAAAGGAAAGGGGAAATTATGAAAAAAATATTATTTGGTTTTATCTCAGCAATTATGGCATCTGGTGCCGCTTTTGCGTTCTGCCCGGTATGCACAGTTGGCGTTGCCGCCGGATTGGAAGGTGCGCGTATCTTAGGTGTATCTGATGTTATAACTGGACTTTGGGCGGGCGGATTAATGTTGTCGCTGGCTGCGTGGACCGAAAGTTATATGCGGCGGCACGGTATAAACAACCCTGTTCTTATTTTGCTTAACTATGTTGTATATTATGGAATTTTGGCGCTGATATATGTGTTGCCAGTCGGGCATCCGACATTGCGGTTTAACGCGACAACCATGTGGGGCGTGGATCAATTCTTGTTGGGTGTTGTGATTGGTTCATTGGTATTTTTGGCGGCTGGTAAATGGTATGAAAATATCAAGGCACGCAATGGCGGTCATGCCTGGTTCCCGTTTCAAAAGGTTGTATGGCCATTGGGCGCACTGATAATTGTTACATTAATATTTTGGGCAATTTTAAATTAACAGATAAAATGGGCTTGATTCATACCACCAAAAAATGATAAAATACAAACCAAGAGAGATGTATTTTGACATTTAATAATATTGGATTTTTGCGCTGTTTGATTGTCGCCGTTGCGGCGCTTGGTGGCTCTGATGTTTACGCGGTTCAGGCACCGAACCCACGTGGTTCTGGAACGGAACAGATAAATGCGCGTTCAACCGATTCGGTAAATATGTCGCGTGCGGCGGTATCGCGTGTGGGGGTTCGTTCGCCTGCGCGTGGCGCGGTGGTTTCAAATGCGGCGCGTGGTGGTGCAACCGTGGCGCGCAGTGCGACACCTAATGCAACAATTCGTGGTTCAAATGCACGCAGTGCGACAAATACCGGCACCGCCCGGACAGCAACGACACCAAACACATCACGTGCCGGCGTTGCCCGTGCGACCAAGGTTTTTAATGATATTTCCAAAATCGGCAGTGGTTATGCCGCATGTCGCGAATCATATGCGACCTGTATGGATCAGTTTTGTGCAAATGCCAATGATACATATCGCCGTTGCTATTGCAGTTCGCGTTTTGCCGAATTTCGCAACACAGAAAACGCACTGGATCAGGCAAAAACCCTGCTTATGCGGTTCGAAGATAATAATCTGAACGCTGTGGACAAGACCGCAGCCGAAGTTGGCGCTATGTATTCCGCCACGGTTGGCGAAGCGGCAATAAAGAATGATACCAGTGCCGCGGCAAAGATTCTGGACGAAATCGGCGATTTGTTATCCGGCAAGAAAAAGGTCAACAGTGGCACATACGGTACAACATCCCTGGGGGTTATGTCTTTGGACTTTTCGGATGATATTGACGACATTTGGTCCGATGGCGGTTCGTCTATATTTACCGGTGGGTTCGGCAGTGGTCAAAATTTATCTGAATTAGAGGGGGTAAACCTGTACAACGCCGCGAACAAGCAGTGTATGAACATCATATCCGATTCGTGTGAAAGTACGCCTGTGGCGAATATGGCGCGTTCTTCGTACAGCATTTTGATTACCCAGGATTGTAACGCATATCAAAAAAGCCTTGATAAAAAAGTTGAAAGCGTGAAACAAACTGTGCGCACTGCGGAAAAGTATTTACGCGAAGCGCGCTTGGCCGAATATCGTTCACATAACAGCGCCGATGTTAACGAATGCATAACCAAGGTTCGCGCGGCATTGACCGCCGACACCGCTTGTGGTGCAAATTACAAACGTTGTTTGGACTATACCGGTGCATATATTAATCAGTCCACCGGCGAACCGATTTATTCGCCACGTTTATTTAAATTGACCGAACTTATTAATTTAAGTGGTGCGGACGGTTCCGATATCTTGGCCGAAAATGAACAGTTTAATAAGTTCCTGGAATCGCGGAAAATATTTGCGACATCGGCATTGGACACTTGTCGCGATATTTCAAAAATTGTGTGGGACGAATTCAAGCGCACCGCTTTAATCGAAATTGCCCAAGCCCAGGATGAAAAGATAGAAGAAGTTAAAATGTCGTGTGTTTCCACCATGTCGGATTGTTACGACACCCAAACATCTGCATTAAAGGATTTTGACACCACAACCGCGCAAATGACTGGTGCTTTGTCTGCATACGCCGCAAAACAAATGTGCATGGAAAAGGTTTCCGCCTGTGCCGCATTGTACGGCAACGATACCCCATGCGAATTTGATTCAAAATCAGGCAGATTGTTGAATACGACCGCGTGTGGTTTAACAGCACTGTTAAATTTTGTGGATTCGGTTGATACAATCCGTATTGCCGAAGGCTGTGAAACCGCCCTGCGCAATTACACGACCGAACTTTGCACACCCACAACTGGCACAATGGGGTATCCATGGAATTGTCGACTGTTAAATGTAACCGATTTGGAAAAGAATATTACCAACATGGCAGCTACTTATTGCAGTACTGGTGTTGTACAATATGATTCTGGTACTGTGTCTTCTATTATAGATGATATTGTTACCGATGTAACCATGTCATTGTCAGAAATGATGCTTAACCAATGTAAAACACTTGGCGGATTATGGGCAGAGAGTTCGGAATATATGCCAAATTACGATGATTTGAAATCTTATTACAATACCGTGTACAACGGCAATAAAACATACGTTGATAACAGCAAGACCTGGGGACGTTGTATTGAAAGTAATACCAAGGTTTTGTGTGAATCCTATAATTTGGACGATGGTTCTGGCGTGCCGTTAACAACATACAATGCGGCCAGGGACACATGTTCGTTCAGCACGGAATGGTACAGAAAGAAATGTACCGAAGAACTCGGCGGAACATGGGAAGATTCTGTGTGTTACATGAAGTAAATATCGGATAAAAAATGAAAAAGTATTTGATTGCTCTTTTATGTATGTTGGTTGTGCCAAGTGCCAATGCAGATGATTCTGTCAAGGTTTCAGGGCGTTATTCCGGGGCATTTTGGTATATATACCCTAATGAAGGTTGTGCAATTGGTGTAAAAGGTCTTGATGATTATTATTTTTGTGGTGCGCATGAACCCAAGTGTAATAATGATTGGGCTGAAAACAGTGAGATTGAAAAAACGGTGCACTATTTAGAAAATGGCGAGGTTGCCGTATTAAAAGGTGAAAAATACTGGTGTTGTGGTGGAAAAGTAACAAAAAAACCAACAAAGAAGAAAGACACGGTTACCGGTGTTAAGGGAAGTTGGGTCAAGGGTGATAGTTTTTACATTTCTCGTGAAACAAAAACCAAGAATATTTCTGGCGGGACATGCACTTATGTAGAAACAACCGACATTTGTGGAAATGTGACGTCCACAGAACAAGAGTGCAAGACCCAGGCTGCAGCAAATGTTCAATGTCCGGATGGTCAATATTTCCGCACATCCAGCAATTCATGTGCAAAACTGTGTGATGTTGGTTATGCATATGAATCGGCAACATCAAACAGATGTGTTGAGTGCGAAGAAACCGCATACCAAGGAATTGTTAGTGATACGGGTGTTTATATCAATGGTGAAGCGGTAGATCCCACACATGCAGTATGTCGCAGATGCAACACCGCAGCCAGTATTTTTGATGCTGCGACAAGGACATGCATTGGCAAACCACAGTTGACGACATTGTCGATAAACGATTTGCAGTACGGGAAAAACGCACATTCCAGGACAAAACCCCTGAAAGATCAATGTTGGACTAAATACGGTGACGAATATAAGGAATGTGTTCTTGGAAAATGATGTGTTCCTTTTACAAACATAAAAACCGCCGAAATGGCGGTTTTTAACTTTTCAAATTATTTTAGAATAATTGCGCAACGCCCTATTCGGTTCCCGTCAATGCACGCAACATTTTCTGAATCATATTGCGTTGATCATCCGTTGGCAATTTCCAATACAACTGAATCAAACGTAATGTTTCATTTTTGCTTAATGGGTCATCTGAATCTGGATCAGCAACCTGCCAACGGCGACCACTGCGTGTTTCTTCGGGTGTGTTGCCCGGCAATCCCAGAAAGAAAAACGATACCGGGGTTTCCATTGCGGTACTTATTTCAAACAAACGCGAAGCAGATATGCGATTGCCCGCCGTTTCATATTTCTGAATTTGTTGAAAAGATATACCACATACATCAGCCAGATCTTTCTGAGATAAACCCAACATAACGCGACGTAATTGTATGCGCTGACCAATATGTTCATCAACAGATGTTATTATCGCCTTTCTTCCAACCATATTGTCCCCCGTTATGTATAATTTATACGAAACTTTTCCTTTCGTATTCATAATATAATTTTTGTTTTTGTTTTGCAATCAAAAAAGGGTATAATACCATTAGCAAAAACAAGTCGGAGGATTTTATGACACACCCGTTGGTTCTTTGTATTATGGATGGCGTTGGTATTTCTGCCACAAAAAAGCATAATGCCGTTGCGTTGGCAAATATGCCGTTTTTTGATTCGTTGTTAAAGCAATATCCACATTCCCGTCTGGATGCCAGTGGCACCGCGGTTGGATTGCCAGCGGGCATTATGGGTAATTCCGAAGTTGGGCATATAACCATCGGTTCGGGCCGTGTCGTGAATCAGTTCCTGCGCCGGTTTGAATTGGCTGATTGGTCAAAGAACAAGAATCTTAATCATTTTATATCGGCGGTGTCGAACCATGGCGGCATCATACATTTAGCCGGTTTGATGTCCGATGGAGATGTTCATTCAGACATAATGGAAATGATTACAATTGCAAAATATATTATAGGTGCCGGTCTGCGTGTATGTATTCACTTTATTGCCGATGGTCGCGACACCCCGCCACACAGTGCGAAACAATATGTATATGTGATAAAGCGCGAATTGGCGGACGCGTTCGTTGACGGCAATGTGTTCTGGGGCACCATTACTGGGCGGTACTATGCAATGGATCGTAACAACAATCTGGATCGCACCGAATTAGCATTCGAAGCCATTGCGCATGCATACGCAGAATATCACGCCCCAACCGTTGATATGGCGATTGATGCCGCATACGCGCGCGGGGAAAGTGACGAATTTATAAAACCAACCGTTATTGATGGCGCCCAACCAGTGTCCCCAAAAGATGGCTTTGTATTCGGAAATTATCGTTCTGATCGTGCGCGACAAATTATGCGGGCGATGTTAAAAACAGGTTGCGAAATACTCTGTTTTTCCCAGTATGGCGAAGGGTTAAACGAACAATGCCCCGCGTTGCTGGACGATGTCGCCGTACCAAACACATTGGGGGATGTATTGGCGGAAAACGGGAAAACCCAGTTACGCATTGCCGAAACTGAAAAGTATAATCATGTAACATACTTTATGGATGCCGAACGCAATATTGATTTTGACGGCGGCAAAAAAATCCTTGTTCCGTCCCCAGATGTCGCAACATTTGATTTAAAGCCGGAAATGAGTGCCGCTGAAATTACCGATAAACTTATTCCGCAACTGGGCAAATTTGATGTTGTGATTTTGAACTATGCCAATGGCGATATGGTTGGCCACACTGGTAACGAAGCGGCGGCAATCAAAGCGATGGAATTTCTGGACGAACAGTTGTCACGATTGGTGCCGGCGGTGTTGAAATTGGGTGGTGAAATGCTTATTTGTGCCGACCACGGAAACGCAGAACAAATGTGGGACGACGAACACAATGCGCCACATACCGCACACACAACAAATCCGGTGAATTTGATTTATGTTGCCCGGAATGCAAAAACGGTGCGTGATGGGGGGCTGGCCGACATTGCGCCAACAATGTTAAAGATTTTGGGGTTGCCCCAGCCGGCGGAAATGACCGGAAAGTCACTTATCTAATTATTTCTGCTTCGTTTTAAAGCGTTGGATTATTTCTGCCTGGGTATGGTTGGAAACAATATTATGATGTGGAACGATATAATTTTTGTCCGTTGCTTTTTCTATTTCTATCACATCACCAACATTTGTATAAATATCAAATGTGGCAATGGTAAAGGTATGTCCTTCTTTATCGACAACACGCATGCTTGCATAATGTTGCACTTCTAGTGGAATATCTATATCATATTTTTGTACGATGCTTAATACTTTTACTAGTTGTGGTTTTGTTGTTTTCGTCATTGTTTTACCTCTTTATTTTTTCTAAATTTTTTAAAAAAATCCCGTAACAATTCTGCGCTTTCGTCCGCGAATTCGGGCAATTGACGCACCGCCGGCAACCACAGGTGTTTGTCCGTGTCATATACCCGCGCGTTGGAAGTGATGCCCCCACCCTTTTCATCGGTCGCCGCAAAGAAAACATTTTGAATACGCGCAAACGATATTGCCGTTGCACACATAGCGCACGGTTCCAGCGACACATAAATATCACAATCGTCCAAGAATTTCGTTCCCAATTTCTTGCACGCGCGGTTAATAGCCACTATTTCCGCATGCAGTGTTGGATTTTTCTTTTTTTGCACCATGTTTTCACCACGGGCAATAACCTTGCCCCCACGCACAATAACTGCGCCGATTGGAACATCGTCATGCTTATATGCGCGCCGCGCTGAAATTAATGCTTGCTTCATAAAACTCATGATGTACACTTTAATATATGGAATCTAAATTGCAAATTATTTCTGGGAAATATCGCGGGCGGAAACTAAATTTGCCACGCGGGGCGCGCCCAACCCAAAATCGTGCACGAATTGCGCTGTTCAATATGCTGGAATCAGGTATAATTGACACAAACGCAAAGATGACCGTTTGGGACGCGTTTGCCGGTTCTGGTGCGTTCGGGGTTGAATGTATTTCACGATATAACAATGCAAATGCCATTTTTACAGACACTGCCCCGGAATCTGTTGCCGCAGTACGCAAAAATGTTGCCGCCATATCAGCGGAAAAACAATCCAAAATTATCCAGACCGATGCCATTGGCGCGATACAGCAATTTGCAAATAATGCCGATATTGTGTTTGTCGATGCGCCATACGATGCCGCCGAATTGGGGCGTGCATTTGTAAACAAACTGGGGCGTGCGGCGAAATCGGGAACAGTTTTGGTCTGGGAACAAGAATCCGTCAATGCAGTTGAGCCAAACACGGACATTTGGGAAATATTGCGCGATAAAACATACGGCCGGGCGCGGTTTATTATATTGTTGCGCAAATAGTTAAAATTCCCTTGATTTTTCAAATATTTTGATAAATAATATGCCCCGCACGGCACCCTTGGAGGCCGCGCACAATTTAACAAAAACCATAAAAAGGATTAAAAATGGCTATTGAAATTAACGCAGAAATTCGCAACGTTGCCGGCAAGGGGGCCGCACGCAGCATCCGCAAAAACAGCAATATTCCGGCGGTTATTTACGGTGAAAAAAAATCCCCAATCGCAATCGAATTGAACGGTCGCGATTTTGAAATGTTGTTGAAAACACCGGCTTTGCGGACAAAATTATTTAATATTAAAACAAAAGATGGTATCGAAGACGCTATGTTAATGGATGTTCAGTATCATCCTGTGTCCGATCGTGTTATTCACGCGGATTTTAAACGCATCAATGTCAAAGAACCCGTCAACGTGGTCGTACCTATCGAAGTTATCAATGTTGAAACATCACGCGGAATTAAGGTTGGTGGTGTTTTGAACTTTGCTGTGCGTAAGGTTGCCTTGCGCGGTTTGGTTCAAATTTTTCCTGAAAAAATCACAATTGATTTGACAAATTTGGGTATTGGTGAAACTGTTCACGGTTCTGATTTGGTATTGCCAAACGGTGTTGAACTGGGTCTGCACCAGGCGGAATTGGCATTCGCAACAATCGGTGGTAAAATGGCAGAAGAAACGGATAACAAAGCCGCCGCTGCCGCCGCCGCTGCTAATGCTGCTGCGCCTGCCGCCGCACCGGAAAAGAAATAATTAGTGGTTAGTGATTGGTAAACCGCCCGTACGGGCGGTTTTTTGTACCAATATTTTTATTCCCATATACTTGAAATCAATTTTTGGTTAACTATATCTGTCGTAACCAGAAATTCATAAGGAGTGAAAATTATGTCAAAAGTATTAGGTATCGATTTGGGTACAACTAATTCCGCCATGGCTTTCATGGACGGTTCCGACCCAAAAATTATTGAAAACAGCGAAGGTCAACGCACCACACCATCGGTTGTCGCAATTACAAACAATGGCGAACAATTGGTTGGTATTACCGCGAAAAACCAGGCTGTTACGAATCCGGTTAATACTATCTATGAAATTAAACGTTTGATGGGTTTGCGCTTTGACAGTCCCGCGGTCAAAGAAATTGAAAAACGCGTTCCGTACAAGATTGTTGCGGGCGACAATGGCGATGCATGGGTCGAAATTGATGGTAAAAAATATGCCCCATCGCAAATTTCCGCTATGATTTTGTCTAAATTGAAAAAGGACGCGGAAAACTATCTGGGCGAAAAGATTACCGATGCAGTTATTACAGTTCCTGCATACTTTAATGATTCCCAGCGTCAGGCAACCAAAGACGCCGGCCGTATTGCAGGTCTGAATGTTCTGCGTATTGTTAACGAACCGACCGCTGCCGCGTTGGCGTATGGTCTGGACAAGAAAAAGGACGGCATTATCGCGGTTTATGACCTTGGTGGTGGTACATTTGATATTTCCATTTTGGAAATTGTTGATGGCGTGTTCGAAGTTAAATCTACGAACGGCGATACAGCATTGGGTGGATCGGACTTTGATGCCCGCGTATTGAAATATTTGATTGAAGAATTCAAGGCGCAAAGTGGTATCGACCTGTCCGGCGACAAATTGGCGTTGCAGCGTCTGAAAGAAGCCGCCGAAAAGGCAAAAATTGAATTGTCGTCAAAAACCTCGACCGAAATCAATTTGCCATACCTGACGGCGGACGCAACGGGTCCAAAGCACTTTACCACAACGCTGACACGCGCTAAATTGGAATCGTTGGTTGATGATTTGATTCAGAAAACCATTGAACCATGCCGCAAAGCGTTGGCAGATGCTGGTATTGAAAAAAGCCAAATCAGCGAAGTCATCTTGGTCGGTGGTCAGACCCGTATGCCAAAGGTTGTTGAAACAGTTAAAGAATTCTTTGGTCGCGAACCGCACAAGGGCGTTAACCCGGACGAAGTGGTCGCATTGGGTGCCGCAATTCAGGGTGGCGTATTAAAGGGCGATGTAAAGGATGTCCTGTTGCTGGATGTGACCCCGTTGTCATTGGGTATTGAAACATTGGGTGGCGTGTTTACGCGCCTTATTGACCGCAACACAACAATTCCAACGAAAAAGTCCCAAGTATTTAGTACCGCCGAAGATAACCAGTCGGCTGTAACAATTCGTGTATTCCAGGGTGAACGCGATATGGCGGCTGACAACAAATTACTGGGTCAGTTTAATTTGGAAGGTATTGCCCCGGCACCGCGCGGTATGCCACAAATCGAAGTGTCTTTTGATATTGACGCGAAC